>DFQW01000098.1 GCA_002377985.1 Halieaceae bacterium UBA3479
ATTCAGGCCTTTCTCTCGCCAAGCTAACCTGAAAAGCGCTATCTTTAGGTCACCTAAGCGATCACTTGCTTGCAGAAGCCGAACCAATAAGAAACGGGTGCATTCAGCTATGGCAGTTCAGGAATTTCTCTCTCCCAGGTCACTATCAGAGGCGCAAGCGGCTGTCGGCGAGGGGGCAGCCAGCGCTTGGCTCGCGGGCGGTACGGATTTGCTGGTCGGCATTCGGTTGGGCGCACGCGACCCGGCGCGGGTCATTGATCTCAAACATATCCCGGAGTTGACAGCGATTGAGGTGGGCGAGACGTCGGTGCGGATCGGCGCGGCGGCATCGGCTTTTGATGTGCTGCACAATTCTGATGTGCCATCGCTGTTTCCAGGACTCGCCGAGGCGCTCGATTTAATTGGTTCTACCCAGATAACCGGCCGATGCTCGGCGGGTGGCAATCTCTGTAATGCGTCACCGGCAGCAGACAGCATTCCAGCACTTATTGCCAATGGAGCGCAGTGCCGCATTCTGGGGCCTGATGGAGAGCGCACCCTTGCGGTAGAGGATTTTGTGTTGGGACCAAACCAAAACGCCCTGGTGCCGGGTGAGTTATTGGTTGAGCTCATTCTACCGAGGCCCGCGCCTGGCACTTCAGACGCCTACTTGCGGCTAACACCGCGCACCGAAATGGACATCGCGGTGGCCGGAGCCGGGGTTTCGATCACGGTTGATGAGTCGGGCACCTGTGCCGCTGCAAGAGTGGCGATCGGAGCGGTGGCACCCACAGCGTTGTTAGTTGATGCGGCGGGTGAGGCGTTGGCAGGGTCACAGTTGGATCAAGCCGTAATCGATGCGGCAGTAGCGGCTGTGCGTGCCGCGGCTAAACCCATTTCCGATAAGCGCGGCACTGCCGAGTACCGCACCCATGTGGTGGGCGTGCTGGTATCGCGGGCCATTGCCAAGGCCCAGGCACGTATTCAGGAGGCCCGATTATGAACAAGCCGCTCAATAAAATGGCGGTGCAGGCCACCATCAACGGTGAAGACACTGCGTTTCTATGCTCGCCAGGGCAGGTGCTGGCTGAAGTACTCCGCGACGAGCTCGACTTGATCGGCACCAAGATCGGCTGCAACACCGGTGACTGTGGCGCATGCTCGGTGCTGGTGAACGATCGCCTCGTGTGTTCCTGTCTGGTGCTGGCGGCTGAGGTCGAAGGCCAGACCGTGGAGACTATCGAGGGTATCGCGAGAGGAGGAAAGCTCCACCCGGTGCAACAGAAGCTGCTGGAGCACGGTGGCTTGCAGTGCGGCATCTGCACGCCGGGTGTGGTGATTGCTGCCAAGGCGTTGTTAGAGCACAACCCTGATCCCACCGAGGAGCAGGCGCGTTATTGGTTGGCCGGCAATCTTTGCCGCTGTACGGGATACGACAAGATCATTCGCGCGGTGTTGGATGCCGCCAAGACCATGCGCGGGGAGGCAGCATGAACGCCTATCAGGAATTCAAAGTCATCGGTTCACGGCCGGTTCGGCCCGATGGGTTGGATAAGGTTACCGGCCGTGCGCGCTACGGCGCAGATCTCAATATGCAGGGTCAGATATACGGCCATGTAGTCCGCAGCCCCCATGCCCACGCGGTCATTCAATCCATAGATTGCAGCAAGGCATTGGCAATGGAAGGTGTGCTTGCGGTGATGACCGGCGATGACCTCGTGAAACCGGGCAACGAGATGCTGGGCGGCGGTGAAGGTGCTATGGCGCTCAAGGATGTCGTGCCCATGGTGATGTCACAGGGCAAAGTGCTGTTTCATTCACAGGCGGTCGCTGCGGTGGCGGCGACATCGCCAGAATTGGCGGCTGAGGCGGCGCGCGCCGTCGAGGTGGTTTATGAGGTGCTACCCGCGGTCACCGATGTACACAAGGCTCTGGCTGATGATGCGCCGATACTGCACGACGACCGCTTTCCCGATGGCTACCCTGAAGAGCCCACCAATCTCGCCACACATATTAGTCTGACCGTCGGTGACCCGGACGCGGCTTTTGAAAAAGCCGACGTGGTGATCGAGCACACCTACTCAGTACCCATGTGCCACCAAGGCTACATTGAACCCCACGCCTGCGTGGCGCGGGTCGATCCTGCCGGGCGCGTCGAGCTGTGGTGCTGTACTCAGGGACACTTTACGGTGCGCCATTACACCTCAGCCGTCACCGGCATTGATCAAGGCAAAATCAAGGTTACCGCCTCCGAAATCGGCGGCGGCTTTGGCGGCAAAACCACCGTTTATCTCGAACCCCTTGCCGTAGTGCTTGCACAAAAAGCGGGCCGTCCCGTGAAGATGGTGATGGATCGCGGCGATGTGTTCCGCGCCACAGGCCCCGCACCGGGTGCCGAAACCAGAGTTAAGTTAGGGGCCATGCGAGACGGCACTTTGGTCGCCGCCGATGTGGAGTGCTTGATGGACTCCGGGGCCTACAACGGCAACCCCGCCGGGATCCCCGCCTTTATGGCGACGGCGTGTTACAAGCTGACCGACGCGCGTTCCACCGGGCGCTCGGTGTACACAAATAAACCCAAAATCCACGCCTATCGCGCGCCAAGCATTCCCCAGGTCACCCTGGGCTTTGAGCTCGCCATTACCGAACTAGCTGCCGAGTTGGGTATGGACCCGATCGACTTCAGATTGATGAATGCCGTGGAAGAGGGCGATGCCAACATGATGGGTGCGCCCTATAAACGCATTGGCTTGCGTGAATGCCTGGAAGTCGCGCGCAATCACCCACACTACCAATCCGCCGTGGCCGAGGGCGCCGGGCGGGGCGTGGCCATGGGTTACTGGATTAACGCCGGTATGCAATCCAGTGCCACCATCAACGTGAGCTCAGATGGTCACGTTGCCGTGCTAACGGGCAGCCCTGACATTGGTGGATCACGGGCTTCGATGGCGCTGATGGCCTCTGAAGTACTGGGGATTCCCTTTGAGCATATTCACCCCCAGGTGGCGGCAACGGATTCGGTGGGGCATACCGACGTCACGGGCGGTAGCCGCACCACACTGGCGACGGGGCAGGCAGTGATTCAAGCGGCAGAACAGTGCGTGGCGGAAATGTGTCGCCGTGCTGCGTCGGAGTGGGGAGTGGAGGCTGGAGTGGTCACGTGGTCTCAGGGTGCAGCCCATCACGGGGAGAACACGCTCACTTTCGAACAGCTAGCGAGACGGGCCGGCGGGATGGGCGGTCCGCTGACTTTTTCCAGCTCATTGACTTCCACCAGCACCGCGCCGGGATTCGGGGTGCATATTTGCGATGCCGAGGTCGATAAAGAAACCGGTCGCACCACCATCACGCGCTACACCGCCATACAGGATGCGGGCAAAGCGATCCACCCCGATTATGTCGAGGGTCAGATGCAGGGCGGCGCGGTGCAGGGCATTGGCTGGGCGTTGAATGAAGAATATCTCTACAACGCCGACGGTGTGCTCGAAAACCCCGGCTTCCTCGATTACCGCATACCGGTTGCATCGGATCTGCCCTATATCGATACGGTCATTGTCGAGATACCCAATCCGTTACACCCCTTTGGCGTCAAAGGTGTCGGAGAGGTGCCGATTGTGCCACCCATGCCCGCGATCGCTGAGGCGGTATATCAGTCCACAGGCGTGCGCTTCAGAGATTTGCCTCTGAACCCACCCAAGATTGTGGCTGGGCTGGCGAGCGGTTAGCGCGGCGTTGCACCCAAAAGTGGTCTATGGACCGTCAGGACCCGTCGCGGCCTTAGCGAGATCTTCCTCGATGTAGCGCAGGATGGCTTCCAGTGCAATTTCGCGCGGAAAATCGTTTTGGTCTGCAAAGACGGCTTGCGTAATCGCATGTTGCCGCGCGATCGGCACCGACATGGCCCAGTGATCGGCATTGAAAAACCCGAGGACCGTGGAGCCGGGTATTACTTGATCATAGAACACCACCTGGGAGTCGTTGCGCGCATCCTTTAATTCCCCGAGTTGGCGATGAAACCGCTGCAGGCCGTTGGAGATATTCTCGGGGTCTGGAAACGCGATCACTGAGTAGTAGCGGATGTGCTCCGGCAGGGTGTTTTCAGCAAACCACGCCACACGGTTAGCGGGGCTGAGGGTCTCGAGAGCCTTGGAGTCCTTTTTTTCACACTCGGCGCCCGGAATGTGGGTCAACCACTTGAGCTGTTTTTCGTCCGCCGTGTCGGCGAGGGGGGACCCCCATACCGCGCCGGCGTAAGACACCACCGCTGAGACCCTTTTGGTGAGTTCCGGGTAGGCAATAAGGAACGCAAAAATATCAGGGACCCCTTTGGAATATCCAACGAGGATGAGGGGCTGATCGCTGTGCTCGGGTCCGAGGTTGGCTACATAGTCGGCGATCAGCGTCGCATTGGTCTCCGAGCTGGCAATGCCCTCTACCTGAATAAAACCGGTCTCATAGCCCAGCGTTGCCACGTGGTTGGGGGCCGAGTTGTCATGATGCAGCCACGCCTTGATGCAAGAATAGGCCAGCCCCGGCACCATCTTCGCCAACAGTCGGGCTGAAGATACCCCCAGATCGACAGGTTCACCGGTCGCCTGCGGCTCATCCTCAAAACGCACCAAGGCGTCCTCACAGGGCCGATAATCCGGTAGCGATTCTCCATGGTCCTCGGTTGCAGCACAAAAAATCTCCCTGAATCGCGCTCGTCCGTCCGTTACGTTGTAGGCATTGCCAGGCTCGAAGGAGATCGGTTCGAGTGTTTGTGAGAAGGGCACCTGTGGCTGACTCGAGCAGGCTGCGACGAGCGCTACCAGCGCAAACAACACGACGCCTTTCGTTAAGTCCCGGGCGGTATGGCGCGGTAACGATGCATTGGTGTTGGCCATCATTCTTGCCCTGAAGTGTCGGGTTGAAGCGAGGGATGCCATTGGGGCAACCATTTCAGTTGATCGATTTCAGTGAGAGATACGGGCGTCTCCGTGAAGAAAAAAACAGCGCGATAGCCATCAGAGAAGTAGGGGTCTGGCGTTAGGTTATAGAACGGTTGCTCTTGGGTTGAGCGTTGCGACCCAGACACGTAGGCGACGCCCGAGAGGCCTTGTGAGTAGGCAAGATCGCCGGCCAGACTATCGCGTGTGTGATCGACGTAGGGGTCGATCGCATGGGTCGTTAGGGTGCGTTTATTAAGCTTAACCCCAATATCTCGGCTTATTTGCCCCAAATAAACTTCATTGCCCTGAAAGTCATAGGGTGCACGCCATAGCCGCATATGGTTTCGACGTCTAATCGATTGGCGCGCTTTCTGCAGACCAATGTCCTGAGAGCGGCCGTACAGGTAGAGGGGACTGATGGGCGAGTAGAGGTATTGACTACCAAATAGAAAAGAGCGGGTTGTCTTTAGTGCCGACTTCATGTGGTTCACTTCGGTCGAATGCCAGCCTCGCCTGATTAGCGCCGTAAAGATAGCGTCACGAGATCCGACAAGCACGACGTTGAGCGGGTCACCCTCATCATTATTCTGCTCGTTAGTGGTGCAGCAGGGTTCGTTGCGCAGGCGAGACTGAAAGTCAGCTACGTCCTCGATGTTCTCAATGCTGGAATAGAGGCCGTCTAGGTCCACATATTCCACGTCTGTGTTGAGTCCGGGTATTTTGACGGCGAGAGCAACATTGATGAGCAGGTCATCCCCCAATAAGTCGACATTGACGTTTTTAAACCCCTCCTCGAGATTGGTGAAAACATAACCCGCCACCGTGGTACCCGACTTGATCGGGTTTTTAAACTCGCTCTCCTGAAAGAAGACGTCCATGGCGCGCTTGGTTTCGGCTGATCCGGCGTGTCGCAAATAAGCTGCCTCTGCCGGTGAGACATAGGCGTCGTCGATCGCATTGCGAATCAGTGTCAGATCCTGCGCCGTCGTATTTTCGACCCGTACCCAAACGGGTTGCACCCGAGACTTGTAGAGATCGGTGCCGAATAACTGCAGCGTTTGCTCCGCCGAGGGTACGGCCACCGTGACAGTGACCCCATCCCGGCTCACTGTCTTGCTGCTTTCGAATAGCCCCAGTTGCTCCCCGGACACGGGTTGTTGCCACGCTGGTGTGCAGGCTATCAGTAGGGTCAATGTCCACAGCGCGCATGCCCTCACGACGGCGCTTTTAACACAGTTGGACGCAATAAAAAGGTTCAT
>DFQW01000085.1:0-13333 GCA_002377985.1 Halieaceae bacterium UBA3479
CTGACACTGGCGTGTCACTATCGTATTGCCTGGGACAACAAGGCCGTACAGCTGGGCTTTCCTGAGGTCACCCTGGGATTGCTGCCCGGGGGCGGCGGTGTGGTCAAAACCATCTATCTTATGGGGCTTATGGCGGCCAACGAGTATCTGATTGAGGGTAAGCGGATTGCGCCCGCCAAGGCGAAGGAAGCGGGCTTTATTCACGAGACCGTGGCTAACGTTGATGACCTGATCCCGCGCGCAAAGGCGTGGATTGCCGAGAATCACGAAAACGAGGCAGCACACACCCAGCCTTGGGACACCAAGGGCTACAAGATCCCCGGTGGTAACGCCAATCATCCCGGGGTGGCGCAGCTGCTGCCCGTCGCATCGGCGATGATCGCGCAGAAGACCCGTGGCTTGCTGCCCGCGCCAGTCAAAATTCTCGATGTGGCGGTATCCGCCATGCGCGTCGATTTCGATACAGCCATGCGCATTGAGAGCCGTGGTCTGACTGAGCTCGCACTGACGCCCGTTGCGAAAAACATGATCAACACCTTCTTCTTTAATCTCAATCAAATCAACGGAGGGGCCTCGCGACCCAAGGACATCCCGCCGCAAAAGACCGAGAAGCTGGGCGTGCTTGGCGCCGGCATGATGGGTCAAGGGATTGCCTATGTCTCCGCTATGGCGGGTATTGAGGTGGTGCTCAAGGACATTTCTCTCGAAGCGGCAGAGAAGGGCAAGGCTTACAGTGAGAATTTGCTTAACAAGCGGGTGGGGCAAGGTCGCATGTCCGCTGAGCAGGCACAGCAGATCCTTGCTTTGATCAAACCGACGGCTGAGAACAGCGATCTCGACGGTTGTGATCTCATTATCGAGGCGGTGTTTGAAAATATGGCTCTCAAACACGACATCACCAAAGAACTGGAACCGCATCTCGCGGACGGCGGTGTATGGGGATCAAACACGTCAACGCTCCCCATTACCCAGCTGGCTGAGGCCAGCGCCAATGCAGAGAATTTTATCGGTATCCATTTCTTCTCACCGGTCGACAAAATGCCTTTGGTAGAGATCATCATGGGCGAGAAGACCAGTGATCTCGCGTTGGCCAAGGCGTTTGATTACACCAAGCAAATCCGCAAAACCCCGATTGTGGTCAATGATTCTCTGGGCTTCTTTACCTCGCGCACCTTTGGTACCTATCTCGACGAGGGGGTGCACCTGCTGACCGAGGGCGTGCATCCGATTCAGATCGATAATCTTGGTAAGGCGATTGGTATGCCGGTTGGGCCGTTAACGGTTTACGACGAGGTCAGCCTGGAGTTATCTCGCAAGGCCTGGGCTACCTGGAAAGACATGGGTGTCTTGGATAACTGGGGAGACGGCTCTGTGACCCGCGGCGTGATTGACACCATGGTCGGTGAGCACGGTCGCGGTGGGCGACACCACGGCGGCGGCTTTTATGAGTATGGCGAGAATGGCACCAAGAAAATCTGGCCGGGACTGATGGAGCTCTACTACAAGCCCGATGCCCATGTTGTCGAGCAGGACATCAAGGACCGCCTGTTGTTCCGGCAGGTGATTGAGGCGCTGAAATGCCTCGAAACCAATGTGCTTCGCACGGTCGCCGACGGCAACATTGGCTCGATTATGGGGATTGGCGCGCCGGCGTGGACCGGTGGACTCATTCAGTTCGTTAACACCTATGGGCTAGAGCGCTTCAGCGCGCGCTGTGCCGAGCTGGCGAGCCAGTACGGTGAGCGGTTCAATGCGCCTGCGATCGTGGCGGAGAAAATCGCCGCGGGAGAATCCTTTAGCTAGTGCATCGATTGATGCGGAGCCGGCGCGGGCGAGCGCGCTGGGTGCGCTAAAACACCGAATACCGGTGCCGGCCTGCTAACAGGGCTGCCACAGCAGGTGGTGCTAGAGCATGACCTCGATCAGCGCGGGGCCCTTGTTTGACATTGCTTCCGCTACCGCGGCGTCGAGGGCAGCGACCGTGGTTACCCGGGTTGCCTGCATGCCCATGCCCTGTGCGATGTCTGTCCAGTTAATTTCCGGGTTGGTTAAATCCAAGAGTGACAGGGCGGTTGGGCCAGGTTCCTCGACGCCCACGCGCTGCAATTCGATATTGAGAATCGCGTAAGAACCGTTATTGAGTAGCATCACGGTGATATCGAGCGCTTCCCGTACCATGGTCCACAGAGCCTGCACCGTATACATCCCCGAGCCGTCGGCTTCCAGTGCCAACACTTTTTGATTAGGGCACGCGATCGCGGCGCCAATGGCCAGCGGCAAGCCCTGACCGATCGCGCCGCCCGTGAGCGTCAACCAGTCGTGGGGTGCAGCATTCGCTGTCAGTAAAAAAGCGCCTAGCCCATTGGTGGCGCCCTCGTCACAGACGATCGCGTTAGCAGGCAGACGATTGGCAATCACTTTCCCCAATTCACCGGCGTCAATCGCGCCGTCCACCAACGGGTATTGCGTTCCCTCGGTAATCACTGCTGGCTGGTTCGGCGCCTCCAGTGCATTTGCGAGGCGTGTCAGGGCGTCGACCACATCTACTTCAGCATTGGCGAGCACGGTTTTTTTAGCCGTATCAGGTGCGAGCACACTGGGCTTGTCCGGGTAGGCGAAAAAGGATACCGGCGCTTTCGCGCCGGCCAGCACCACCGAGTCGAGGCCCGAGAGTTGCTCCGCGGCGGCTTCACCGAAATAAGCTAAGCGCTCGGTGGCTACGCGCCCGACGCCTCGCGCCTGGCGTGCAAAAAAAGTCTCGCTAATCAAGCGACAGCCAGTGGCCGCCGCGATGCGGCCTGCCTGCTCCAGACCCTCTTCTCGCAGGGCTCTGCCGCCGAGAAACAGGCAGCTCTTGTTGGCACTCCGAAGCGCTTCGGCTGCTGCATGGATAACGTCGTCACTGACGCGCACCGTGGCACTCTCGGGGAGGTGGTATTGCTGCGGCTCTATCGCAGACCAGGCGTGGTCGGCGGGTACCACAAAAGTGCTGATGCTACCCGGATGGTCGAGGCTCGCCGCGAGCGCGTCGAGACCGGTCTGGGCGAGTGTTGCTGCGCTCTGGGATACGCGATAGGTCCGTGAAACGGGCGATGCAAAACCCCGAATATCGCTGGTGAGGGGCGCGTCGTGTTTTAGGTGGTCAGTTGCGTGATCACCGATCATATTGAGAATGGGGGAGCGCGCACGCTGCGCATTGTGGAGGTTCGCGATGCCATTGGCGAAGCCCGGGCCCAGGTGGAGCAGTGTGAGCGCCGGTTTGTCTGCCATGCGTCCGTAGCCATCGGCTGCGCCGGTCACCACGCCCTCGAATAAACACAGCACAGCACGAATACCCGGCTGTTTGTCGAGCGCGGCTACCAGCTGCATCTCCGAGGTGCCTGGATTAGCAAAGCAGGCGTCGACGCCGTGTTCAGCTAATGCGTTGATCAAAGCTTCGGCACCGTTCATGTTTTATCCCCAACACTTGATAAGATCAGCAGTATACCGCTGCTGCCTCGTGTCATTGCCGACAACTAACCGTAAGCCGCGAAGCTATTTATTTGGGATGCGATATCATTGGTGTTTGTATCCGACAGGAAAAAATGATGATCTGGAACGAGTCCATACTTTTTATCCACGCGCCAAAAACTGCGGGAATGAGTATGACGACCATGTTGAGCGCGCATCTGAAAGGCACGGTCTGTGTTACCGGCCCTTACGAGGCTTTGTCGGAGTCGGGTCGGTTGGAATATATCCCGGGTAAGCGCCATGAGACGTTGCTTGACGCAGTGTCTTTCTTTCAAGAACGAAATATCCAGCTGGAGCAGTTTGAGAAAATTTTTGTGGTGATGCGTAACCCCTATGAACTGGAGTTATCCCGCTTCGCCTACCTTCAGAAAAATTTGGCGCAGGATCGCGGCAAGGCGCAAGATATTGCGTTGGAGGGAGATTTTCGCCAATACCTTGCCAATGCGCCTTTCTTTGGTAAGAACCCTCCTCGATTAGATCTTTACTACCATGTTGACGGCGTTATTCCTGATAACTTGGCTATCTTGCGTTACGAGCATTTGGCGCAAGATATTGCAGATCATATTGCGCCCTACCTCGAGGGTCATTACGAGATCCCTTATGAGAACCAGAGTGCCCATGCGTCCATAGAGGATGTGTATGACGCTGAGCTGGAAGCGTTGTGCCACGAGCGGCATAAATGGTTTTTCGAGGCGGGTTTCTACAGCAGGGGCTCGTTTTCGGATCCCGAGGCGAACTGAGAAACCTGTCCACAAGATTTATCGAGCACCGTAGGGGCTCTTAGTGGGTCTCTTCTCCGCCACTGACATTGAGCGCTTCCCCCGTGATAAATGCCGCCTCATCTGAGGCGAGAAAAGCCACTGCGGCGGCGGTATCTTCTGGCGTGCCCACTCTCCCCAAGGGCACCCGCTCTGCTATTTGAGCGCGATAGACCTCAGGCTCCAGCCCCCGCAAAGAGGAAAAATATTCGCTTTGGGCTTTGCCCATGGTGGTCGTGACATGATTTGGGCAAACGGCATTGACGCGAATCCCCTTTGGCGCGAGATCAATCGCCGCAGTGCGCGTCAGTCCGATCATGCCGTGTTTTGAGGACACGTAGGGGGCCATTTGTCTGAACCCTGTTTTGGCTGCCTGACTCGCAATATTGATAATGCTACTGCCATGATCCATCACTCGCGCCGCCTCCCTAGTGAAGAGAAAGGCTCCCGTGAGGTTCACGCTGATGACGCGTTGCCATTCCTCCAAACTCAGTTCGGTCAGTGGCTTGATGATGTCGCCAATGGCGGCGTTATTGATGAGAATATCCAAACGACCAAAGTGCGAGACGGTTCCCTCTACTGCTGCACCAACCGAGGTTTCATGAGAGACATCGCAGGTGATGCCCACAGCGTTATAGCCAGAGTTGATCAGGTCGCACACGACCGGGTTGTCATTCGGGGCATGCGTCCCCCTGCCTGTCATGATGCTGTCGAGGTCCGACACAACGAGCTGGCACCCCGCCTCGCCCAGGCGCTTGAGAATGCCGTGTCCCAGTCCGCCTTCCCGACCTGCGCCTGTGCACAGCGCTACCTTGCCTTTGAGACCCTTCATTCAATCGACTCGGTCACCATGAATGTTGCATCCTCCGCAAACTCTCTGAACTGAGCTGCGACGGCTTGTGCGGCCGGCGCACCCACGGCACCCATGAACGCATCCATATCGTCGACATGAATAAGTTCAACATAGGCGTAGGGCACCTCCAACGAGCCGTTCAGCAATCGTTCGCTACGCAATACATCAAATCCGCCGCATCCCTCGAGTCGACGGACGCTGGGGATATCCACACTGCGCGCCCACGCTTCGTATTCATTGCGGTCGACACCGCTTTTGAGATTGAACAGAACAACGATTGTGCTCATGGTAACTCCTTGTAATCCGCTAATCCTTGATTTATCCGCAGGGGTATTGGTTGGGGTTGTCTTTTGATTTGTGCTCGCCCGGGCCCATACCCCAGCCTTGCTTACCCCGGATGCTTAAACATATTATCAAACTCACATATCAAAACGCGTCGAGGCAGGATATGAGTCTTTCTCACGATCACGAAATGGCCGTGTCACTCACCCAGCAGGACCGCTCGCGGAGGGCTTTTGTCTCCACTTTGCGGTCCCACGTGCTACAGCGCATGTCGGGTGATCTGCGCCAGCACTTTGAGCAGGCCGTCGAGCCCGAATATGCCAAATCGGGGTCGCCGCTGGACACCCCCGAGGCGATCCATGAGGCCCTAAAGGGCGAGTTTTCCTTCAAGGCCTACAGCAGTGTGCGGACCGCGGCTCAGGAGATGGTGTTTGACGTCGTGAGCGATGCGGTCGACCGCGAGTTGGAAGTGCTCAACGCAAAAGCGGCAAAACCGGCTAAGCACGGTACGCTAACCCTTAATCCAACGTTGCCTCTACCCAAGAGTGTGACCGGCATTGATGTCCATTTATCGCCGGGCAGCTATCACGCGGAACACGCCGAAGATGACGTTACCGCCGGTGCCGTGTATGACAACTCCATAGATGTATTTGCATTTGGCCAGTTCGGCAAACGACACAACGATATCGGCACGACACTGTCCAATTATCTTCGCCTGAAGTACCCGGACTTTGCGCCATCGTCTATTCTGGACTGTGGCTGCACCATCGGGCACAACACGCTCCCCTGGGCGGAGACGTATCCCGCGGCTGAAGTCACGGCAATCGATGTCGCGGCGCCGGTCCTGCGTTATGGGCATGCCCGGGCGGAATCGATGGGTATTGCAGCGCACTTTAAGCAAATGGATGCGACAGCCATGGATTTCGACGACGCGCAATTCGATGTCGTATTCTCTTCCATGTTCATGCACGAGCTGCCTCTTAAGCACATCCACCGATATCTAAAGGAGGCGTTCAGGGTGCTCAAGCCGGGTGGCATACTCTGGCAAATGGAGTTGCCGCCGATGAACGCGATGCCCAACTACGAAAACTTTTATATGAACTGGGACACCTCCTATAACAACGAACCTTATTACGGCACGTTCCGCAAGCAGGACTATCGACAGCTCCTGCTCGACGCCGGGTTCAGCGCAGACGATTTCATTGAGGCAACGATGCCGAGGTATACATTCGTTGGTGAAGCGGCATTCCAGGAAGCGATTCAAGGCACTAACACTTTCGACACGCTCACGGGTCGCATGGACCCGAAAGGGACGCGTTGGTACGGCTTTGGTGCCTGGAAACGCTGAGCCGTGAGTACGCGACGTATCCCCCGGAAACGACGCGGTCAACGGCATCAATTCTTTGAGGCCGACGGCGTCGACGAGCTGTTGAGCTGTGTGCTGCGGCTCACCTCCGAGATGTCCGCTCTGAGTGAGCGGCTGTATCTGGCGGAGCGGGTTCTGGAGGGGAAGGGTATCGATATGGCCGGTGAAATTGAACGCTACCGGTTATCCGAGGCAGACGAGGCAGCGTTGAGTCATGAGCGGCAGCGGTTGATCGAAACCGTGCTTGCCCAGCTGGGCGCCAGTGGTACTGGGACAGAATCGATTGAAGATGACCTCGGCCCCTAGCCTGCCGGTTATCTGGTGAGCGCCATCAGCAATCCCCATTACCCGCGATTGTTCAGCCCCGTTGAGTTGGGCGGTTATACCCTCAGAAATCGCATTATCCACGCGTCGATCGTCACCAAGTACGTGGTTAATCATGCGCCGACCGAAAAACTACTGAACTATTATCGATCGAGAGCCGCGGGTGGCGCAGCGGCCATCATCACTGAGCCGATCGCCATGACTGCCCACAATCGGATAGGGAGCCGTTTGCGCGCCTGGGACGATGCCGGCATGGATCAGTTGAAACGCGTCGCGGATATCGTCAATGGCGAAGGTGCTTTGCTGATGGGGCAGGTGCAGGACTCCGGCAGGGGCCGTCACTCGGTGGGGCGCAACGACGACGCCGTCGGGGCATCCGCCTTACCGGACGATCTCAGCTGGACCGTCCCTGCTGAACTCAGCGTGGCCGAGATTGAGGACATGATCGCCGATTGGGCAAAAGGGTGCGCCCGGTTACAGGCGGCCGGCTTTGCCGGTGTCGAGGTATCAGCCGGCCACGGTCACCTGTTCCACCAGTTTCTCTCTCCCTGGTCAAATCGACGACAGGATGAATACGGAGGGGATTTGGAGGGGCGCGGACGTTTTTTAAGTGCGCTGGTATCTGCGATTCGCGCAGAATGTGGTTATCCCTTCATCATCGGACTCAAGCTACCTGCCGATGACGGTGTGGCCGGCGGTATTGATCTTGCCCTCGCAGCAGATATAGCGGCGTTGATGGCAAAGCAGCGCACCGAATTTGACAGCTGGACCTGGGTCTGGGGAGCGCATGCACGCTCCTTATACAAGCATTTGCCCGATGCCCATGGCGAGCGACATCCCTACCTCCACCATATTGCGAGGTTCAGGCAGGTTGCGCCCGAGATTCCCACTGGGGCCATCGGTTACATTACCGACCCCAACGAATGTGAAACCGCATTGTCTGACGGCACCGCGGATCTGGTTTTTCTGGGGCGCCCGCTGATAACAGACCCCGCATTTCCGAAAAAATGTGAAGAGGGGCGCGAAGCCGACATTCGCTATTGCGTCTCCTGCAATACCTGCTGGCGCAGCATCATTGATGGCGCGGGCCTGGCCTGCGATAACAACCCCCGGGTGGGCAGTGCCGACGAGCACGACTGGCAGCCCGTGCAGGTGTCTGTGCCCAAACAGGTTGTTGTCGTCGGCACGGGTGTGGCGGCTTTGGAGGCCGCACACACAGCGGCGCGGCGCGGCCATAGCGTCACTGTGCTCGGTGACTCTGCCCGCATCGGTGGCAAGACGCTGTTGCATGCGGGCCTCCCCGGCGGGGAAAATTTATCCAGCGTGTATGACTACCAGCATCTCATGGCGATCCGTCATGGGGTTACATTTGCGCTGGGCCGGCACGCGGTTCTCGAGGATGTACTGGCTCTGGCGCCGGATCAGGTCATTCTGGCAACGGGCTCGCGTAGCGGGCGACCCCACTGGTTGAGCGACGAGTGGGCTGCGTCGGGTTTGATTCCAAGTCTCAGAGAAATGGCAGCGGCGCTTCAGGGGCGCAGCGACGTCACCGAAGGCCGCGCTGTCATTGTCGATCAGGATCATTCGGAGATGACCTACGCTTTTGCCCAGCGGTTGGCGACCCGTTTTACGGCGGTAACGATTGTGACGGCCAGAGAGCGCATTGGTCATGACGTTTCGCTGATCAATCGGCAGGGGATATACCAGCGACTTCATGATGCGGGTATAGAGATCATCTGCAATGTGGAACCCTGTAACCTCGATACTCTGGAGAACGCGCAGCTGCAATTGCGCAACGTATATAGCGGTGCGGTTGAGACGATTGATGATGTTGTCGCGCTGACGCATGCGAGTTCTCGGTTACCCAACAATGAACTAAAGAAGCCCTTGGAGCAGGCCGGTGTGGACGTCATTGCCGTGGGCGATTGCCGGGCGCCAAGGTCACTGCTGGCAACCACCAAAGAAGCCTACGAGGTTGCTATCCGCATTTAATGTGTATTGGCGGCAGTTGCAGACAGCAATAATTGTCCGGTGCCAGACTGCGCCCGAGTAATGTCCATTGCTGCTGGGCACTTGGCTATTTTTTTACGTGGATTACTCATTGGAGACGGTGTACTTGCCACTGCCCATGGTACGGTTCTCGGCTCGAAACCCCGGTGATCTCATCCTCTCCATAGAAAAAGCTTCCGCTTGGTCCAGATAGTGGGGTGATTTGGGGTTGGTCATTTGGCTACCATACTGATGCGTCCCGAGGACGGTCTGCTCGCCATCGGCAGTCCACTCGATGAGGTAGTACAAGCCATCACCTGCCACCACTGTCAGGTAGGGATCGTCTTCATCGAGTCGCTCCGCATACATTGCCCGCAGGGTGTCGGGCCCTCCAGCGGCAGGCCACAATCGGTCTCCGCGTCCATGCTGTTGCACTGTCCCCCATTCGGGATCCAGCCGACCTGAGACAGACTGCACCGAATCCATGCATTCCCGCAGTGCGTCGCGGGGTTCTGGTAGTGGCTCGCCTGTGCGCTCTCCTTGCCACTCCGTCAGTAAAATGCAGACGCCCAAGGCCGCACTTTGATTGGCTTTGTCCGTATGCAGATCCCAGTTGGCGATCAAGGCCAGTGCCGTGACCTCATCTTCCGACTGAGGCTCAAGGTCGGCGATGGCGCGCAGATACGCATAGCCCCGGTAGCGCGGAGAATAGGCATTGTCATGTTTGATGGCGCTGAAATCGTCGAGACTGATAGCGGTATCGGCTTCGAGTAGCTCCAAACCCCTGACGGCACGATTGGTCATTCGGGTGGGCCAGCCGCTCTCTTTGGGGTATTCAGCGATGGGAGGATTACTCCCCGGGGAGCTAACCTGAGGCGGGGACTGATTTGCGCTGTGAACGTATCCCGAGGGTGGGTTGGTTACGCTGGGTAGTTCTTCCATCGAGAGATAATCGTTCCAGATTAAATCACTGCGATCGCCCGGAAGGTATTGATCCCAACGCCACCCCGGCGCGCGTCTCGGCATCATGGCGTTGTGAATAAAATGGATCGTCCCCTCGGCGTTGGCGTAGACAAAGTTGAAGCTGGCAATGTGCTGCAGGGCAATCGCCGCGCGCCACTCCTCGAAGCTGCGTGCGGCACTCATGGCCAGCCACTGCTCGACCTGTCGGATCTCGTCAATGCCCGCATACCGCACCGCATAGGTGCCGTGATCGGTCTTCATCACGGGGCCGTGGACTGACCGATAGCCTTTTTCCGTTACCGTCCAAGGCAGCCAGCCCCAGAGCAGTACTTTGATGGGGATATCGAATTGCTCCAGCGTCTGCCATTCACCGTCCAGCCGATAGCGATTTTCGTTCTCCGGATCGATATCCAGTACATACACGTCTACCAGATCGGGTTGATTGACCGTCGCACCCCAGCCGTGAAATTCGTTGAACCCCACGCCCAGTGCGGGCGCGCCGATAAACATGCCCCCCATCACGTTGAGCCCCTCGCCACTTTGCAAGTGGGCTTCGTACCAGGAGACGGGGCCGGTCAGGGGCTGGTGAGAATTGATCATCAGCAGGGTTGATCCGCCCGGTGTGCGAGAGGGGCCGACGGCAGTAGCGTTAGAGCCCAGCGTGATGGCGGTATTGGGAAGCTTGGGTGCCTCACTGATTTCGAACTGTCGCGTCTCGGCCCTGAGATCCGTAATCGATCGCTCAAAGCCGTAAAAAAGGAGGTGCCTGAACATATGCGCGGCGATCACGTCCTGGGGTGTGACGGGAAGCACATCAAGACTCACGCGTTCGGGGTGCAATGCTGCAAAATGGTTAAAACCGTCGGCAAATGCTTCGAGATAGCGGTGTGTCTCGGGCTTTAATTGTGATTCGTAGTCGCGTGCGATGACGTCCCAAATTTTGAGCCATTGCACGAGATAGTCTGTCGCAGCGGCGTCCCTGCCAAAAATCCGTGCTGCCTGACCGCGATAGTAGGGCAGTGTTTCCTCCAGAATTTCCCAGCCGTCCTCGGCTTGGGCGTATGCCAGGCCAAAGGCCATGTCTGCGTCGGTGGCGCCAAATATGTGTGGCACACCCAGTGCATCACGCTCAATCGTCGCTTCGAAGGCCGTCGCGGTTTGGAGCCACGCCAGGCTGGCGACGAGCATAAGTAGTGGTGCGGACAGCTCACGCGGCCGACCTCTTGAGATACGTCGACGACGTTGCATATCAAGCACCCCCTTTATATATCTAAATAATCTAAACATATAACCAAAAAGTGGTAAGGTGGTGACTGTGATTGATAACAGCGTTTTAGCGGGCAGCGGCTTGTCCATGTGGGGCGCGGGTACCGATACAAAACCATTAATAAAGAGGGCATCAGCATGAGACATAGCAAGAAGACTGCGTGGGTAGGGGCTACCTTATATACGGTACTGGCAGCCGATGGTTTTGCCACGAATGGTTATTTCACCCACGGTGTGGGTACCCATAACAAGGCGATGGCAGGTGCGGGTGATGCCTCGCCTACCATGGCGATTGACGCCGCCAACAATCCCGCGTCGGGCGTGCTGATTGATCAGCAGTGGAACGTGGGGCTGGGTATCTTTTCGCCGAATCGCGAATATACCCTCAGTGGCAGTCAGTATATGGGGCAGGGCGGATCCTTCACTTTGCAATCCTCGCCTTCACAAGTCGCAGGCACCGTCGAGAGCGACAACAATTTCTTCCCTATTCCCTACATTGCCTACAACTGGCGCATCGACGATGAATCGGCATTGACCTTTTCTTTTTATGGTCGGGGCGGCATGAATACCGAATACAACGGCGCCGCAGCGACGTTTGACCCCGATGGCCCGGGCCCCGCACCCGTGATGACCCTCGATGGGACGTACGGTTTCGGCAAGGCCGGTGTCGATTTGATGCAGGCGTTTTTAGACATCTCCTATAGCAGACAGTTTGGCAATCTCTCTCTGGGTTTTGCTCCGGTCATTGCCTACCAAATGTTCGAGGCTGACGGGGTGGGTACCTTCGCGCCCTACACCAAAACCTACGCCAACAGCTACATGACCACCGGCATGCCCCAGATGCCGCAAAATCTAACCAACAAGGGTTCCGATTCGAGCGCGGGTATCGGCTTTAAATTGGGGGGCGTGTGGGCCGCCTCTGATCAGGTTTCACTATCACTCGCTTATCAGTCAAAAATCTCCATGGGGGAGTTTGACGATTACAGCGACTTGTTCGCAGAAGCCGGTGGTTTCGATATTCCCGCATCTGCCAGGGCGGGGATCAGCTTCCGCCCCAAACCCAACCTCGGTTACCACATTGACGTCGAACACATTTTTTTCAGTGATGTGGACTCTGTCGGCAATCCGCTCGCCAATGTCATGGGGTGCCCCACTGCAGGAATGGGGGGGATGAATGTCGAGAATTGCCTCGGCGGCAATGAGGGTTTCGGGTTCGGTTGGGACGACATGACGGTCATTCAGCTGGGCGTTGATTGGTCCCCGAGCGGATCACCCCATACCACCTGGCGTTTTGGCTACGCCTACGGGGAGCAACCCATACAACCCGCTGATGCGACGATTAACATCCTCGCCCCGGCGGTGATGGAGCATCACTTCACCGCTGGCTACGCTTTTGAGCGGGATAATGGCAACGAGTTTTCGATTTCTGTCATGTATGCGCCCGAGAACAGCGTCACGGGTGCTAACTTTTTCGACCCCAGTCAACAAATCGAATTGACCATGGACCAGTTTGAGGTGGAGGTTTCCTACCGCTTTTAAACCGATCAATAACGGCAGTTTAATCGGGGTGGATATATTCCACCCCATCGCTAACCCCCGCTAGAGAGACGCCAGGTAGGCAGCGAGATTGTCGATATCTGTATCGCTCATGGGTTTGGCCACGGGATACATCATCGCTGATTGCGCGCCGCGTTCCTGTCCTGCTCGGTAGGCGGTCAGTTTGGTGACGATATCGGTAGCGGCTTGCCCCGCCAGCATGGGTCCGATGCCGCCTTCGCCGCGACCACCGTGGCAGGCGATACACTGACCATAGTATTTGTTGCCCAGAGCCTCGGGTGATGCGGCGGCCAAGGCTGCCTGCTTGACCTGTTCCATCTCGGCAATGCCGCCCTCGTTATCGGCTTTCCAGGCTTCATAGCATTCGCCCACGCATTGGTTGCGATTGCCAGTCCAGTCAGCGTCATTACGGTCCATCCCTATCCAAATCACGCCCGAGACGAGCACGACGAAGGCGGCGATAAG
>DFQW01000085.1:13666-14207 GCA_002377985.1 Halieaceae bacterium UBA3479
GTCACGAGTTGCAGCGGGTTGCCCTCGCAGAAAGCGGCGAATGATAAGGCTTCTGGAAGCAAGTTGACACCTTCACTTGGGGCTCTTTTTGCGCTGGCTACTGAGCGCAAAGGTTGCAGATTTCAGGCGCTCGTTTTAAGCCCGGATTTCGGGTGCAGAGACGACATATTGAAACCGGCCGCAATGCAGCAGCGCGCGACGCGTCGAGTCCCGTGACCGCATTGAGAGGGCGCCTGTCTGGCATAATGCGCGGGCAAAGACCTATCGGGTCGTTTCTATCGGGAGTGCGCCATGTCAGAACCCTACCGCGGAACCATCAAAGTCCGTTTCGCTGATACGGATGCCAACGGGCATGCTTTTTTTGCCAATTATCTGGTCTTTGCAGACGAAGTGTTGGGCGAGTACTGGTGGGAACTGGGACTGAACATCTCAGACGTGGCGGGTCAGGATTTTCTGACTTTTACCGTAAACGCCAACATTGATTTTCTGGGCGAGAGTCTCGCGGGTGACACACTCGAGGTCGAGGTCAAAGCAGAACGGC
>DFQW01000085.1:14558-15308 GCA_002377985.1 Halieaceae bacterium UBA3479
GGCAGTTTTACCTACGTGTTTGTCGACAAACAAACGAGAAAAAGTTGTCCGATGCCCGCACACTTCAGGGCGGCGCTGATCGAGCGTCACCCGGAATTGGGGTAAGCGGCTGGCCTGATTGGCGAGTGACTTGGATCTGCCTGCCGGATCCACCACACTTACCGGAATGAGCCGCTCGAAAAAAATGCCGTGACAGTCCACGAAAAAAATACCCATCAGGGAAAAGGTCTGGTGCTGGTCCTGCAGGATCTATCCGCGGCTGCCCCCGGGGAACTGCGCGCCAAATCCAGTGAGGAGGCGGCCCAGGACTACTGCTGGTCGGCGTTGGTGCTGTCTGCTGCTTTCGGATTTCGTGTCACGCCCGGGCAACGCTATTTTCTTTATTTGGTAAATCAGTCTTGGCAAATGTCGCTACTTTCCCCGGAGGAGTGGGGGCGTCGATTACCAGGGGATTATGTGGGGCATTGCCAGCTGCGCCATGACATGACTTGGGGGCTTACTTTCGACGAGGCGGTGAGCGAAGGGTCATCGGTGCATTCGGCGCTACTGCAATACCTCGAAGGTATCCGCGAACAGTTGCTGCAATCGGGTAGCTGGGAAGCGCTGCTTCGCAAGGGCGAGAGGCACCTGCCCTACCAGCAACGTGTGCTGACCACCGCGCTCGCCTCATCCTTGCGGCAGTCGCTGGCGCTGAGCGGTCACGCGGGAGTGCCGCCGGGTGTCCCAGCCTTGGGTAACGCCCTCTCAATG
>DFQW01000085.1:15652-60653 GCA_002377985.1 Halieaceae bacterium UBA3479
CATGCGTCTAATCTCTGAAGTGCCGGCGCCGATCTCGTAGAGTTTGGCGTCGCGCAGCAAGCGCCCGGTGGGGTAGTCGTTGATGTAGCCATTGCCGCCCAAGAGCTGAATGGCGTCCAGTGCAGACTGAGTCGCGGCCTCGGCGGTATAGAGAATGACCGCTGCCGCGTCCTTGCGACTCTGCTCACCGCGATCTAGCGCTGCGCAGACGGCATAGAGGTAGGCGCGGCTCGCGGAGCAACGGGCGTACATATCCGCGAGCTTGCCCTGAATCAGCTGAAACTCACCAATGGCTTGACCGAACTGCTCGCGCTCATGGACATAGGGCAGCACGACATCTAAACAGGCCTGCAATATGCCAACGGGGCCGGCAGATAGCACAGCTCTCTCGTAATCGAGTCCCGACATCAGAACCCTCACGCCCGCGCCTTCCTGCCCTAATATTGCCGATGCCGGGACGCGACAGTCCTCGAACACCAGCTCGCAGGTGTTGGAGCCTCGCATGCCGAGTTTGTCGAGTTTAGGAGCGCGTGAAAAACCCGGCGCGTCGCGCTCTATGATAAAAGCGGTAATGCCCTTGGATCCCGCCTCGGGATCGGTCTTGGCATAGATTACATACACGTCTGCATCGGGGCCGTTGGTAATCCACATTTTGCTGCCGTTCAGGACAAAATCGTCGCCCTGTCGCTCTGCCTTGAGGCGCATGCTCACCACATCGGAGCCGGCGCCCGGTTCGGACATGGCCAGTGCGCCGATATGCTCTCCGCTGCAGAGTTTTGGCAAATAGTGGCTGCGCTGCGCTTCCGATCCGTTCAGTTTGATTTGGTTCAGACACAGATTGGAATGAGCGCCGTAGGAGAGGCCCACTGACGCGCTTGCCCGGGAGATTTCTTCCATGGCGATAGCATGGGCGAGGTACCCCATGGCGCTGCCGCCGTATCGCTCGGGGATGGTAATGCCCAATAGCCCCAGATCGCCCATCTTGCGCCACAGATCAGCCGGGAATTGGTTGTCCTGATCGATACTCGCGGCCCTGGGTGCAATTTCGCGGGTGGCGAATTGGTGTACGGTGTCCCTGAGTAAACCCAACTCCTCGCTGTGGCCGTATTGTAGAGTGGGGTAGGGCGTGCTCATGGAAGGGTCTCGCGGGCATAGAACAGCGCCCGATTGTCTCATTCAGCCACGATGCAACACAATTGCCGAGACCTTGAAAGACTCGATATCTGCGGTGGGAGTATGCCGGTGCGGCAATGGTTAAAGTTTGGTCATTCGATGACGGCGATCAGCTTTCTGGGTGCTGTCATCGTGCTCTGGGTCATGATTGATCAACTGCCCCGGCCGGAGGTGGCGTTGGACATCTATGTGGCCCAAAGGCAGTTGATGGAGCGCATTGCTTCGTTGGTTCTGATGCCCTCGCTCCTGATCAGCTTGCTCTTTGGCTTGGCGTCGATGGCCGCGGTATCTGCGTTTCACAGCGCGCCTTGGGCTTGGGCAAAGTTGGTCACTACGGTGTTGATGCTGGAGGGCAGTTTATTGGGTATTCAAAGCCCCATCAAACGCGAGGCGCGACTCGCACAAGAGGCGCTGTTGGATCCTGGGCGAATCAGTGAGCTGGCGCAAAACCTTTCGTCGGAGCAAATGTCGCTGATACTGATTGGCGCCGTGGCGACGGTCAACGTGGCGCTGGGTGTGTGGCGGCCCAGATTTCGAACGAAAACTACAGCATCGACCTGAACATCAGCGCCAGTCTTTTGCCCCGACTCAGGTTTTCCAAAAACTCCTGCGGCTGGGCGTCGCGCGACAGAAAGTCAGAAAAACCGCTGAGGGATTCGATATCCACACCGTCGAGGTTTAAAAAACCCATCTGCCAGTCAGCAAATTCCCGGGTGCTGGCATCACCTTTGAAAAGTACTCGAACTGAGTCATGCCTTGGGTCGCCCTTGATGCCGTTAAAGGTAGACATCACCTCGGACTCGGTGCCCTCGAGCACCTGATAAAAAGATCCCTCGCGATATAAAAGGAGGCCCGTCACGTTTCGTTTGGCGTTGGCGTTGCGGGCTTCGTTGAGCAGGGCAATGAGCGCCTCGGGAGAAAATTGCCGGGTCTCGGTGCTGACATAACCCAGATGAAACAGGGCGCCGGGGTCGCTTTCGGAGAGAGGCGCGCTGGTCGCTGCAGACTGGGAATTTGACATGCTGGTGTTTCCCGAGGGTGGGGCCGAGTGGTTCATCATGTTTCTGGTGTCTCAGGGTGCTTGCTACCCGGCAAATAGTCAAATAAAATTGACAAATATTAAGTAAATAAACTGGACACATCCCGTGCAGAACCCCTTCCTGAGGGGTGGACAACGCGCTATGGGTAATTGGGGGAAACTATGAATCAAGCCGTAAATACCGACACGGCGGTGAATCTCACCACCCAGCAGGCCCTTGAGAGCCGGGCCCTTGCGCCGCGTTTTTACTGTACTGACTACGCTGCGATGGAGCACATTGATATCTCACCGGTGCGCACAGAGTGGGATCTCATGATGCGGGACTTCGAGCTCGACAAGAACCGTGGCCATTTCAAGCAGAACTACGACTATGATCCCGAGATCCTCGAGGCGGATCCTGAGCTAAAGGAAGAGTTCCTGGACCTGTTGGTGTCCTCAATTACGGCGGAATATTCTGGCTGCGTGCTTTATCAGGAAATCGAGAAGCATGTCAGTAACCCAGATGTGAAAGCCCTGATGCGCTATATGGCGCGAGATGAGTCGCGCCATGCCGGATTCATCAACAAGGCCCTGAACAAACTGGGCGTGGCTGTCGATCTCGGAGTGCTCAAGCGAGAGAAGGAGTACACCTTTTTCAAGCCTAAATACATTTACTACGCAACCTACCTTTCGGAAAAAATCGGCTACGCACGGTACATCACGATTTATCGCCATCTGGAGCGTCATCCCGAGAAGCGCTTTCATCCCATTTTTAAATGGTTTCTAGAGTGGTGTAACGATGAGTTCGCGCACGGGGAGGCCTTTGCGCTCATTATGCGATCTGACCCCAAGCTGCTGTCCGGATTCAACAAACTGTGGATTCGGTTTTTCCTGCTCGCGGTGTACTCCACCATGTACGTGCGCGATCACTCACGCCCCAAGCTCTACGAAGCCTTTGGCATGGACGTGACGGAGTTCGACTACACGGTGTTCGATATCACCACAGAGATCTCGCGGCAGGTGTTTCCACTTACGCTGAATACTGACGACCCGCGCTTTCGCGCGGGCCTCGAGCGCATGCGCCGTTTACAATTAGCGCGCGACGCGCTCGAAGGTCGGCGTGGCCCGTTGGTCGCAGCGAGAAAACTGGGCTACACGCTTCGCTCGGGACTGACATTTGCCCGGCTATTCTTGCTGCCCACCAGGCGCAATGACATCCCTTTACAAGTGCGGATGCAACCTGCCTGGTAAGCCCGATAACCTTCCGCTTTAACCCACACAGATTGATTCCATCTGTTTAGGGGGGTGTCACAGCCAGACGGGCTCTGCTACTTTGGCCGCGCTACCCGGTGGATTGGAGATAAAACGTGTCTGTGATTGAAGTGTCGCATCAAGCAGGCGTCGCCTTGGTGACGCTAAATCGTCCCGATGCCAACAATGCGCTCAACCGCGAACTGTCCGAGGCCATTATCGAGACGTTTTCGGCTCTGGCGGAAAATGACGACGTTCGGGCAATTGTACTGACCGGTGCAGGCCGCTGTTTTTGCGCCGGCGTTGATCTCAAGGCGTTGGAAGAAGATTCTGCGCTCCTGTCTTCGGGGCTTGGCCTGGGCCCTGACTCGCCGATTGTCGTGGCGCTGGAGGAATGTCCTCAGCCCATTATTGGTGCTGTTAACGGGGCCGCCGTCACGGGGGGGTTTGAACTGGCGCTGGCCTGCGATTATTTGTTTGCCAGCGAACATGCCCGGTTTGCGGATACCCATGCCCGCGTGGGGCTTCTGCCGGGTTGGGGGCTATCCCAGAAGCTGTCGCGCATCATCGGCATCAATCGGGCGCGTGAGATGAGTCTGACGGGAAATTTTATCGATGCTCAACGTGCCGAGGCCTGGGGTTTGGTAAACCGGATCTGTGAGGCCGATGCCCTGGTCCCCGAGGCACTGGCCAGCGCAGCCCAGATCGCCGACAGCGATCCGAGCGCTGTCGTTGCTCTCAAGTCTTTGATGAACGACGGCAGCAAGGAGGCGTTGGGAACTTCGCTGCGGATGGAAGGCGAGCGCGCGAACGCCTTTGCCAAATCGGTGGATTACAGTCAGATGTCTGCGCGTTTGGCGGCGCTGCGACAGCGTGCGGGAAAGCAGTAGCGTTAGCGCTGCGCCGCGCCATCAAGGCGCAGGTAGCCGACTCATTGCGGTACTCGATCCGAGGCGTGAAACATGTTGATTTTGACTGCAGGGATACTGTTGTGGAGTGCCGCGCATCTTCTCAAGCGGCTCGCACCCGATTTCAGGGCGCGCCTGGGAAATGCAGGGCGATTGGTGGTGACCGTCATGGTCATCGCCGCACTCATACTAATGATACAAGGCTACCCACTGGCTAAAGGACCCGTCTGGTGGGGGCGTGAGACCGCGTTGGTCGGGCTGAACAATCTACTGGTGTATCTTGGCTTTTACTTTATAGCCGCAAGCGCTGTGGGTGCGCGCGTCAAGGGCGTGCTTCGTCACCCACAGTTAACGGCGGTGTCTCTATGGGCGTTTGCGCATCTATTGGTTAATGGGGACGCGCCGTCGCTGCTGCTGTTTGGTGGCTTACTGCTCTGGGCAATAGTGTCGGTCGGATTGATCAATCACCAGGATGGCAAACCAGCATTGCCTAAACCGGTGCACTCGCTGTTCCGTGAGATTATGGCGATCGCCATTGCTCTCGCCTTGTATGGTGTTGTCGCATATTTGCACGGCATGCTGGGTTATCCGGTCCACGGTTAACGAGCGAGCCGGTGACGACTCTCTATGCACTGACGGATCGTCATATACGGCGATCGCTCAAAGCGCTGGCGAAAGACCATCCTCCAATAGCGATAGCGCTTGAGCGGGTCGGTTTTCCGGCGTCGCGGCAACGTGAACACTCATTTGAATCTTTGGCGCGAATCGTGATTGGCCAGCAGCTGTCGGTAAAAGCAGCGGCTACGATCGCCGGTAGGGTAGATACAGCGCTTGGGGGTGTTATGACGCCGGAGCGCGTGCTTGCTGCCGCACCTGAGGTGCTTCGCGGCGCAGGGTTATCGCATCAGAAGATCGGTTATCTACAGTCACTGGCCAATGCCGTTGCCAGTGGAACCTTGGCGCTCGACGCCTTGCCAGCCTACTCTGACGACGAGGTAGAGCGCGCCATTACAGCTGTGCGCGGCTTCGGCCGTTGGTCTGCCCATATGTATATGATGTTTGCACTGGGGCGGCCGGATATCTGGCCCAGCGGTGATCTTGCGGTGAGGGTCGGTTTTGGCCGCATGATGGGCTGGCGGGAGCGGCCTTCCGAGCAGCAGGTAATTACTGAAGGCGAAGCCTTTGCGCCCCACAGAAGCGCATTGGCTTTGATGTGCTGGCATTATTACAGCGAGGCGCCTCTGTGAGTTTCAGCGACTGGGATACACAGTGCATGATGCTGGCCTTGGAGGAAGCCAAACGGTCGGCAGAGCGGGGTGAAGTCCCCGTAGGTGCCGTGCTGACCAGGGGTGATTCCATTCTCGCGCATGGTGGCAATGCGCAGATTGAGTTGAGTGATCCGTCAGCACATGCAGAAATCCGGGTGCTGCGAGAAGCCGGTATCCGACACGGCAACTATCGGCTGCCGGGTACAACCCTGTATGTCAGCCTCGAGCCCTGCACGATGTGCTGTGGGGCCTTGGTCCATGCGCGGGTCGCTACCGTGATGTTTGCCGCCAGGGAACCCAAGGCGGGGGCGGTCATCAGCACGGCCACGGTGCTGGATAACCCCGCGCTGAATCATCGCGTGGAGTGGCGAGAGGGGTTGCTCGAGGAGCACAGTAGTGACTTGTTGCGTGTTTTTTTTCGGGACCGGCGTAGCGCGCGGGGTTAATCGCGCTAGAGATCCGCAGCGGTCGGCCGCGGGCGTTCCCTCCTTAGTCGATCCCTGACAGTCTGCGGTGCCCAGATAGACCTGCGTTGGCGCACTCAAAGTACCGGTAGCGGTGCTCCCCGCAAGTGTTCAGGCAGGAGTGTTTCTACCTTAATTGGCGGGGACAGCCGCGAGGTCGGCAAGCCTTCCAGAGTGAGTATGCCTTCATAGTGGCGAATGTTGTCGACGTAGGTCACTGCCTGCTTGCCTTCGGCGAAACCAAAGCGAGTCATTGCGAATACCTCGGGATTTTGCAGGTCAGGCAAGTGTGCGCGCACGTCGGGCCAGAGATGAGGATCTTTGCCGGAGCGCTCGGTCAGCACTCTGGCGTCCTCGAGATGACCCATGCCAATGGTATAAGCCGCCAGCGCCATGGATGTGCGATCGGGCTCTTCAATATCAGCGGGCAATCGTCTGAGGAGATCCTTAAAAAAACGAGCGCCACCGCGCAGGCTTTCACCCGCATCAGTGCGATCGTCTATGCCCAGCTCATCGGCCGTGACCTGCGTCAACATCATCAACCCTCTGACGCCGGTATGAGATCGTGCATCGGGATTCCAGTGAGACTCTTGATAGGCCATAGCCGCCAATAATCGCCAGTCCATCTGATACTCCTCGGCGACTTGCTCCATGAGTTGCTGCCACTGTGGCAACTCACTGCGCATCTTCCGCTGGAATGTGAGCGATCCCAGCCGGGATGCATGCTCGAACTGCCCAAAATGCAGGCGCTCCAGCTGCGCAATATCGCCTGACCGCTCAGCCGCCTCAAGAAAGCGATTTACCATTGCAAGGGCGGTATCCGGGCTTTCCCCTTTCGGCAAATACCACACCACGGGTATTTCAGCACCAATCTCCAGTGCCGCGACCAATCTCGGAAAAAGCCGCTGCTGGATGTCAAACTCGATAGAGTCGACGATGGCCAGGTCAGCCTTTCCCTCGCTCACCAGCTGCATCACTTCCAGCGAATCTGCGGCGTCCACTTCACGCCAGGTCAGAGTCGGTAGAGAATTCTTGAGATCCTGGAGCACCTCCGTGTGGACGCTACCTGCGACCACAACCAGATCGCGGTTGACCAGTTCAGGGAGGCTGCGAGGCCGCAATCCGCCGGATTTATAGACCACCAGTGCTTGCTGGTGTAGGTAGGGAATGGAAGCCGCGAAACGGGCGTCGCGGCCGGGACTTTGGCTCAATCCCGCGACGGCAACGTGCCCCTCACCGTTTTCAAGCATGGTAAATAACTCGGGCAAGCTAAAGGCAACTTTGATGCGCAGCTTCATGTCTTGCTGCATGGCGAATTGTCTGACCAATGCATAATCGAAACCCGATGCGCGGTCGCCGTCAAAGTAGTAAGTCGTGGGCGTGTTGCGCGTGAGCACGACCAGCTCGCGAGCGTCCTCCAAAGGAGGTAGATCGGCGCTCTGAAAGCAACCCTGACAGAGCATGATCAAGCAAAGGAGATAGGCGCGTCCCATGGGCTGATTGTAAATGTTCACCCGCGACGAAGACAGAACAGCTGGCAGCGTACCTGCATGACACGGGGATGGCGAGGTATAATCCCAGCGCTGTCTCGCTCGGGAATATCGAATGCTTGTCCTGCCCGGTTCTTCAGCCCTGTCTGAAGCCCGCTTTCATTTATTGGCTACTCAAATTCACCAGTTGGGTACTGGCTACCGATTACGCGAGGTAGCGTATGCCTATGCGGTGGATCTGTCTCCGGATCAGGTTGTCGATAAAGTGCGGTTGGCAGCGCTGTTACATCCGGGCACGGCGGATCCTGTCGATCCCGCCATGCTGGATCGTTCGGGTCAGCGCGTGGTCAGCCCCCGTTTTGGCACCATTTCTCCCTGGTCCAGTAAAGCGACTGATATTGCGCGAAACTGCGGTTTTCAGGCCGTAAAGCGCATAGAACGCGTCACGATATATGGCATTGATGGTCTGGTGGACAACGAGGCGGACAGGGAGCTGGACGCCTTGATTCACGACAGGATGGTGGAAACCGTCGTTGCTTCAGTGTCCGAACTGGAGCCTCTTTTCGCGCGGTCCTCGCCACAAACCTATACCGAGGTTGATGTGCTGGGTGGCGGAAAGCAGGCGCTCATAGAGGCAAATCTCGCACTCGGGCTGGCCCTCGCCGAGGATGAAATTGAGTATCTTACAGAGGCATTTAACGGGCTCGGCCGCAATCCCCGTGATATTGAGCTGATGATGTTTGCCCAGGCGAACTCCGAGCATTGTCGCCATAAAATATTCAATGCCAGCTGGGATATCGACGGCGCCGCGGCTGAACACTCACTGTTTGGCATGATCCGCCATACCCATGCAGTGGGTGGCGATAATGTGCTGTCGGCCTATTCAGATAACGCGGCGGTTGTCTCGGGCCCTAATGCAGGCCGTTTTTACCCGGATAAAAACGATGGGGTGTGGCGCTATCACAGGGAGCCTGTGCACCTGTTGATGAAGGTCGAGACGCATAACCACCCCACGGCAATATCGCCTTTCTCCGGCGCCGGTACCGGTGCCGGGGGTGAAATTCGCGACGAGGGCGCGGTGGGGCGTGGATCTCGACCCAAGGCAGGTTTGGCAGGTTTTTCCGTTTCTCACCTGGAAATTCCCGATCAACCCCGGCCCTGGGAGATCGGCTATGGCAAACCCAATCGAATTGTCTCACCGCTGCAGATTATGACCGAGGGCCCGATTGGTGCAGCGGCCTTCAACAACGAATTTGGCCGGCCTAATCTGGCAGGCTACTTTCGCACGTTTGAAACGGTTACCGACTCCGGCGTCAGGGGTTACCACAAACCCATCATGATCGCCGGAGGCTTTGGCAATATTCGGGAGGGCCATGTAGAGAAGGGCGACTACTCTGCCGGGGCCAAGCTGGTCGTGCTCGGCGGGCCGGCGATGTTGATCGGACTGGGTGGCGGTGCCGCGTCTTCAATGGCCAGCGGAGATAGTGCTGAAGACCTCGACTTTGCGTCTGTGCAACGACAAAACCCCGAGATGCAAAGGCGATGTCAGGAAGTGATCGATACCTGCTGGGGCCTGGGCGATGACAACCCCATTGCCTTTATCCACGACGTGGGAGCCGGTGGGCTGAGTAATGCTCTGCCCGAACTGGTCAAGGATGGTGGTCGCGGCGGTCACTTTGAATTGCGAGAAGTACCGAATGACGAACCGGGCATGTCGCCGCTGGAAATTTGGTGCAACGAGTCACAAGAGCGCTATGTACTGGCCATAGAGCCGGAACAGCTTGCCGTGTTCGACTCCATCTGTGCCCGGGAGCGTTGCCCCTATGCCGTTGTGGGGGAGGCTACCGAGGCAAAGCACCTCAGGGTGAGCGACCGGCAGTTTGGCAATGACCCCGTGGATTTGCCCATGTCAGTGCTCTTTGGCAAGCCTCCCAAAATGCACCGGCAGACGCACCGGACGCCTGCTCTCGTTGATAATTTTGACGCGGCGACGGTTTCGATCGCTGAATCCCTGCAGCGGGTCCTGACTTTTCCTGCGGTCGCGTCGAAGAGTTTTTTGATAACCATCGGCGATCGCAGCGTGACGGGCATGGTGGCCCGGGATCAGATGGTCGGCCCCTGGCAAGTGCCGGTTGCAGACTGTGCCGTCACTACTGTCTCTCTGGATTCTCATCTCGGCGAGGCGATGTCGATGGGAGAGAGAACTCCGGTGGCGCTTATCAACGGACCTGCTGCGGGTCGCCTCGCCGTTGCCGAGGCCATCACCAATATTATGGCGGCACCCATCACCGCGCTGTCTGACATCAAGCTCAGCGCCAATTGGATGTGCGCCGCAGGTTACGCCGGAGATGATGCGGTGCTCTACGATACGGTTGAGGCTGTTGCCATGGCGTTCTGTCCCGCCTTGGGAGTGACCATTCCGGTTGGCAAAGATTCCATGTCGATGCGCACGGTGTGGGAAGAGTCTGATGGGCATCGATCGGTGACGGCGCCCGTTTCGCTTATTGTGTCTGCCTTTGCGCCCTGTGGTGACGTGCGCGAGGTACTGACCCCCACGCTCGTGCCGCGCGAGGACACCGCACTGTTGCTCATCGATCTTGGTCGTGGACAGGATCGGGTGGGGGGCTCTGTTCTGGCACAGGTCTGGAACGCGTTGGGCAATACCAGCCCCGACGTGCAGCCAGAAGACCTGCGTGCGTTCTTCGCGTTTCTCAGTCAACTCAAGAATCAGGCGTGGATACTGGCCTACCACGATCGCTCCGACGGTGGTTTGTTGGTGACGCTGTTGGAGATGGCATTTGCTGGCCACTGCGGGCTCGACATCGAAATCGACGTTGATCAAACGCGGGCAGCTGCCCGGCTCTTTTGCGAAGAAGTGGGTGCGGTCATTCAGGTTGAGCAGCAACGGGTGCCCGAGATCATGGCGCTGGCTGCGCGTTTGGGGCTCGACGGCATGGTAACCGCTGTCGGCAAACCCAGGCTCGATGAGCGCATCGTGGTGAACACCCGCCAATTTGAATTGATCGACAGTCGTCGGGCTGCGCTGCAGCGCCTGTGGAGCGAGACCAGTCATGCCATCGCGCGGCAGAGGGACAATGCGGTCTGTGCCGATGCCGAATTTGAGGCCATACAGCAGTCCAGCCCGGGATTGTCCGCTTCGCTCACCTATGACTGTGACGAAGATATTGCGGCCCCCATGATCGCAACAGGCGTCCGCCCCCGCGTGGCTATCCTGAGAGAGCAGGGTGTAAACGGACAGATGGAAATGGCGGCAGCTTTTGACAGAGCCGGTTTTACCGCCGTTGATGTCCACATGAGTGACCTGATGTCGGGGCGCTATGATCTGGAGGCGTTTCATGGTGTCGTCGCCTGTGGGGGCTTCTCCTATGGCGACGTACTCGGCGCCGGAGAAGGTTGGGCGAAGACGATCCTGTTCAGCGATTCGCTGCGTGCGCGTTTTCAAGCCTTCTTTAACCGAACGGATACCTTTTCTTTGGGGGTCTGTAACGGATGTCAGATGTTCTCTGCACTCCAATCCATTATTCCCGGCGCTGAGCACTGGCCGCGGTTTGCGCGCAATCAGTCAGAGCAGTACGAGGCGCGCTTGGCACTGGTGAGGGTCGAGTCTTCTCCCTCGGTGTTACTCAGTGACATGGCGGGATCACACTTACCGATTGCCGTGGCTCATGGCGAAGGCCGTGCACGTTTCGCCTCGACAGAGACGCAGACAGCGTTGGAGGCGCAGCGCCAGGTGACGCTGCGCTTCATCGATCATGAGTTGAAAACGACCGAGACCTATCCCCACAACCCCAACGGATCAGTGGCAGGCATCACCGGTGTGTGCAGTGCTGACGGCCGCGTGACGATTATGATGCCCCATCCGGAGCGGGTGTTTCGCGCGGCACAGATGTCCTGGTGTCCCCCGGGCTGGCAGACCGATTCCGGATGGATGCGGCTATTTCGCAATGCCCGAAGCTGGCTTGGGTAAGATGACATGGCACTCGTGAGCGCGAATCGTTACACTCCGCGCCTGTTTTTGACCCCCACTACTCGCAGCGAGTCTCATAAATGAGCGCATGATGAATCGTTATCCTCTCTGGAAAAATATCCTCATTCTGCTGGTGGTGGCTGCCGGGTTTTATTATGCGGCGCCCAACCTGTATGCGCCGGATCCGGCGTTGCAAATAGCAGGTGCCAGCAGCGCCCAGCAGATAGATGAACAAACATTGGAGCGTGCCGAAGCGGCACTGAGGCGCTCCGGTGTCACCTTTTTTGGCGAGGAACTGCAGGATCAGGGCAAGAGTGCGTTGATCCGGCTGACCGATCGTGAGCAACAGCTGCGAGCGCAGGCCATCCTGGCCCGCGAGCTGGGCGACGGCTTTATTGTGGCGCTGAATCTGGCGCCCACCACGCCCGATTGGTTGGTGCAGGGCGGGGCGGCGCCCATGAAATTGGGTCTCGACCTTAGCGGGGGCGTGCATTTCAAGCTCGAGGTTGACATTGAGGCTGCCACCGAGCGCAAGCTGGCGCAGTATGAAACCGGCATTAAAAAGCGCCTGCGGGAAGAACGTATCCGCGGACGCGTGAGCCTTGATGATGGTCAGATCGCCATGCAATTCCGCGAGGAGGCCGATCGCGAGGCGGCCCGTCGGGAAGTGGTCGACCTGTACCCCGAGTTGTTTTTGGACCGGGTTGAAGCGGGTGACGATTGGCTGCTCTATGCGCAGGTGACAGAGCAAACCATGGCAGAGGTGGTGGACTACGCCGTCGCCCAGAATCTGACGACGATTCGAAATCGCGTAAACGAACTCGGTGTCTCCGAGCCATTGGTGCAACGTCAGGGTCGAAACCGGATTGTCGTGGAACTGCCCGGCATTCAGGACACCGCCGAAGCCAAGCGTATTCTGGGCAAAGTGGCGAATCTCGAGTTTCGATTGGTGGCAGAAGCCAACGCGCCTATCTCTGAGCGACAGCGCTTCGAATACCGAAGTCCGGACCGGGGCGGCATGACCGAATGGCTTGAGCGCGACGTCATCATTACCGGTGAGAGCGTGGCCAACGCCCAGGCGGGATTTGATCAAAACGGCCAGCCGAATGTGATGATCAGTCTCGACGGTGAAGGCGGCATGATGATGTCCCGCGCTACGCGCGCCAACATCAAGCGACGCATGGGCGTTTTATTTATCGAGCGCAAATATCGCACGCGTTATGAGGCAGACGAGACCGGGGAAGAGCGACCGGTGCGTATCCCCTACGACGAAAAGCAATTACTGACGGCCCCCGTGATTCAGTCAGCGTTGGGGGCACAATTCCAGATTACCGGCCTCGACAATCCTGCCGAGGCTTCTGAGCTGGCCCTGATGCTCAGGGCGGGCGCGCTGGCGGCGCCTATCACCTTCGTTGAAGAGCGCACGGTGGGGCCCTCCCTCGGTGCTGAAAATATCCAGCTCGGTATGAAGTCTGTGCAGGTGGGGCTCGCTCTGGTGGTGCTGTTCATGGTGGTCTACTACCGGGTATTCGGGGTGGCGGCGGTTTTGGCGCTATCGGCAAATCTCGTGTTGTTGGTGGGGATTATGTCTTTGTTGGGCGCGACGCTTACCTTGCCGGGCATTGCAGGGATCGTGCTGACGGTTGGTATGGCGGTCGATGCCAACGTGCTCATATTTGCCCGCATCAGGGAAGAGATTAACCAAGGTGCGCCACCGCAGACGGCCATCAATAACGGTTTTGACCGGGCGCTGGTAACTATTCTGGATGCCAACATTACGACTCTGATCGTTGCGATTATTTTGTACGCCATCGGTACCGGGCCCATCAAGGGTTTTGCCGTGACGCTCTCGGTGGGGATTGTGACTTCGATGTTCTCCGCCATCATGGGCACCCGTGCCTTGGTTAACGTCATCTATGGCGGCAGGCGTGTTCGCGCACTATCAATTGGGGGGCTCGTTCGTCCGGCGACCCCCTTGGCGGAGACAGCAGAATGAATGTCATGCCTTTTATGCGATGGCGCTGGGTCGCGGTAGCGTTCTCCGCGGCCGCCATGCTCGCGGCTATTATCTCCCTGGCAATCAACCAGCTTAACTGGGGTCTGGATTTCACCGGTGGCACCTTGGTTGAAGTGGCCTACAGTGACACTGCGGATCTGGGCGCCATTCGTTCTACCCTCGATCGGGAAGGTTACGATGGTGCAATCGTTGTCAGTTTTGGCACGGATCGCGACGTATTGGTGCGGTTACCCGACGGGTATTCCGACCAGCAAGGCGCGATTATGGTGGACAAGTTGCGCTCCGCTACCGATCTGGATATCGAATTACAGCGCATTGAGTTTGTCGGGCCGCAAGTGGGAGACGAGCTGCGCGATGACGGCGGCATTGCCATGCTCACAGCGCTGGGCTTGGTTATGCTGTATGTAGCGTTTCGATTCCAGATCAAGTTCGCGCTGGGGGCCGTGATTGCCCTCGCGCACGATGTCATTTTTACGCTGGGGTTTTTCTCGATCACCGGGTTGGAGTTTGACCTGACGGTAATGGCGGCACTGCTGGCGGTCGTGGGCTATTCGCTCAATGACACCATCGTCGTATCGGATCGGATTCGCGAGAATCTGCGGAAGGTGCGTCGTGCGTCGCCCGCAGAGGTGATCGACATTTCGCTCACCGAAACGCTGGGCCGAACACTGGTGACATCATTAACGACTTTATTGGTTTTGGTGGCGCTGGCCGTGTTTGGCGGTGAGATGATTTTTGGTTTTGCGATTGCGCTGCTGGTGGGTGTTGCGGTAGGAACCTACTCCTCAATCTACGTATCGGCGACCACGTTATTGCAGCTCCAGGTGAGTAAGGATGATGTGATGGTGCCCGAGAAAGAAGGTGCCGATCAGGAGGGGTTGCTACCCTGATTTTTACTCACTGATTGATCAATTCAGGGCCCTGTCCACCTTACCCACGCCAGCATTTGTCGTAACAGTTTTCGGTTTCCGCAGACGATGTTGCCGCTCTCATACCAGTCCTCACCGCCCGCCAGATCAGCGATCAGTCCGCCCGCCTCTTTTACCAGTAGCGCGCCGGCGGCGATATCCCAGGGATTCAGACCCATCTCCCAAAACCCGTCGAGGCGTCCCGCAGCCACATAGGCCAAATCAAGGGAGGCGGCGCCCGCTCTGCGAACGCCCATGGAGTGCCCGGTCACTGCTGCGAGTGAAGCGGTGTACCACTCCAGATGTTCGTCGCAGTGGCCGAGGAAAGGAATGCCTGTGCCGAAAAGCGCCTCTGCCGGATCCAGCCGGTCTCCGACGCGAATGCGATGTCCGTTCAGCTGCGCACCGCGACCTCGCGAGGCGATAAATTCCTCTCGGCGGATCGGGTCATAAACAACGGCGTGTTCAATCTTTCCACGGTGCAAACAAGCAATGCTCACGGCAAAGTGAGGAATACCGCGCAAAAAATTACTGGTCCCGTCCAGTGGATCGATGACCCAGACGTACTCCGATTCCTCGTTGCCCGAGAAACCACTTTCTTCACAGTGAAAAGCATGCTCCGGGTAGGTTTTGCCGAGGTGATAGAGAATTTCCTTCTCGGCCGCCAGATCGACCTCCGTCACGTAGTCGGCTGCCGCCTTGGCGCGATAGCCAATGCGGTCCATGTCGTCCGAGGCGCGCACAATCAGGTCACCTGCCTTGCGGGCGGCGCGCAATGCCATGGATGCGGTGGGTTCCATCGGATATCTCAATCTGCGGGCGGCGCATCATAGCAGGGGTCAAGGCAACCCGATACGTCTCTGTTAGACTCCCCACCGCGTTGATATTTCCTCGCGACGTGATCCCCGACAAATCCCCATCTTTGCGAGCTCGGTCAGTATGAATCCTGAAAATATAGAAATCGTTCTGGTTCACACCACCCACAGTGGCAACATTGGTGGCGTCGCGCGCGCGATGAAAAACATGGGGTTGAGCCGATTGACGCTGGTGGCGCCGCTGGAATATCCCGCGCCCGAGGCAAATTGGCGCGCCGCTTCTGCATTGGACGTGCTGGAGGCGGCCCGGGTCGTGTCCACCCTCGACGAGGCGATTGCCGACTGTCAATTTGTGGTGGGTACCAGCGCGCGTGACCGACGCATTCCCTGGCCATTGCAGGACGCCCGCGGCTGTGCCGAGCGAATCGCTGCCAACTCTTTACGCGAGCGGGTCGCTGTTCTGTTCGGCAGGGAGGATCGCGGACTGCTAAACGAGGAGTTGCAGCGCTGTAATCTGCATTGTCATATCCCTACCCACGAAGGCTATCCCAGTCTCAATCTCGCCATGGCCGTGCAGATTGTCACCTATGAGCTGCGCATGATGGCGTTGGGCGACAAAATCGGCCTTGCGGAGGATGCCGAGTGGGATACGCCTTTTTCTTCCAGCGCCGATATGGGGCGTTTTTACGAGCATCTGGAAGCAACGCTGGTAGAGATTGGATTTCTCAACCCGGAGGCGCCGCGTCAATTGATGCCCCGACTCAATCGTCTTTTCAACCGGGTGCGCCTTGATGAAATGGAGCTCAATATTCTCCGCGGAATCCTGACCGAGACACAGAAAGCGGCGCGGCGCGCATCGGAGCACACCCCCGGCTAATTCTTGACTAATTTAGTCAGGAATAGCACAATCGCGGCTATGAAACTGACGACTCGCGGGCGCTACGCCGTCACGGCAATGCTGGACTTGGCTATTAATGGGGGTAGCCGACCCGTTTCGCTGGCTGATATTTCCGGGCGACAGGAGATCTCCCTGTCTTACCTGGAGCAATTATTTGCCAAGTTGCGACGAGGCAAGTTGGTGACTAGCGCGCGCGGACCCGGTGGCGGTTATCGCCTCGCAAGAAGCCGGACGGAAATTTTTGTGGCGCAGATTATCGACGCCGTTGATGAGTCGGTTGATGTCACAAACTGTCAGGGGAAGGGGAATTGTCATCAGGGTGAAACCTGCCTGACCCACCATCTTTGGGAGGATCTTTCAGAGCAGATTCATGAGTTTCTCAGTCATATCAGTCTGGGCGACCTCATGGACAAACGCGATCCGCGGAGTCGCAGAGTGAGTGCAGATAGCATGCTGCAGACGCTTTCACTAAGGTGAGTCTGCCGATGACGTCAGCCCATAGAGAGACAAAACGAGTATGAATGCACCGGTAACAGTACAGACGCCTATCTACCTCGACTATCTGTCTACAACACCCGTTGACCCGAGAGTGGCGACGGCGATGATGCAGTGCCTGTCTTCCGAGGGCGTATTCGGTAATCCGGCCTCCCGCTCCCACGTTTTTGGCTGGAAAGCGGAAGAGGCGGTTGAGAACGCCCGGAATCAGGTCGCCGAGCTAATCAACGCCGACCCCAGAGAAATTGTCTGGACCTCGGGCGCGACGGAATCTGACAACCTCGCCATTAAAGGCGTGGCGCATTTCTACCACAAGAAAGGCAAGCACATTGTCACTTCCAAGATCGAACACAAGGCGGTTCTGGATACCTGCAGACAGCTGGAAAGAGAAGGCTATGACATTACTTATCTCGACCCGGATGAGAACGGCTTGACGACCCCCGCAATGATTCAGAGTGTCCTGCGGGAAGACACCATTTTGGTGAGTGTGATGCATGCCAATAACGAGATAGGTGTGGTCAACGATGTAGCGGGTATTGGTGAAGTGTGTCGCGCCGCCGGTGTTTTGTTGCACGTTGATGCTGCACAAGGGGCTGGCAAGGTTCCGCTTGATATGGAGCAGATGAAGGTCGATCTGCTGTCGATGTCGGCGCACAAGATGTACGGGCCCAAGGGAATTGGCGCGTTATATGTCCGCCGCAAGCCTCGGGTTCGGCTGGAGGCACAAATGCACGGGGGTGGTCATGAGCGGGGAATGCGCTCTGGCACTCTGGCAACCCATCAATTGGTGGGATTTGGTGAAGCTGCCCGTATTGCGCGAGAGGAGATGGTCCAGGAGGGGGAGCGTCTGCTTGCCCTCAGAGAGCGCTTTTGGGAAGCCATCAGCGACATTCCCGAGGTGCACATCAACGGTGACCGAAGCGCGCGCTTGCCCGGTGCGCTGAATGTGAGCTTTGCGTTTGTAGAGGGCGAGTCACTGATTATGTCGCTGCGTGATCTCGCGATTTCAAGTGGTTCAGCTTGTACATCCGCGAGTCTTGAGCCCTCTTATGTCCTGCGGGCGCTGGGTTTGAATGACGAGCTCGCGCACAGCTCGTTACGCTTCAGTTTTGGTCGATTCACCACTGAGGCAGAGGTTGATCATGCGGCAGTGTGTGTGCGGCATGCGGTAGAAAAACTGAGAGAACTGTCGCCGCTCTGGGACATGTACCAGGATGGCGTTGATCTGAACACGATTGAGTGGGCGGCGCATTAAGGCGCCCTGATAAGTTTCCGGGAGAGCATCATGGCATATAGCGAAAAGGTGATTGATCACTACGAAAATCCGCGCAACGTAGGCAAGCTCGACGAGGCCGATGACAGCGTTGGCACCGGGATGGTGGGTGCTCCGGCCTGTGGTGACGTGATGCGGCTCCAGATTCGCGTGGGCGAGGACGGCATCATTGAGGACGCCAAATTCAAAACCTACGGTTGCGGATCTGCCATCGCCTCCAGTTCCCTGCTGACAGAATGGGTCAAGGGTAAAAACCTTGATGAAGCGGCGGCGATCAAAAATACGGAGATTGCTCAAGAATTATCCCTGCCGCCGGTAAAGATTCACTGTTCCGTTCTGGCCGAGGACGCCATCAAGGCTGCGGTCAAAAATTATCGCGACAAAAAGGGCGCTTGAGTGGCAATCAGCTTGACATCAGAAGCCGCCCGACACGTGGGCCGACAGCTGGCCAGTCGCGGCAAGGGCGAGGGCATTCGCATTGGGGTCAAAACCTCGGGGTGCTCAGGACTGGCTTACGTTCTGGAGTTTGTTGATCAACCCGAGCCCGAGGATGCTACCTTCGAAACCGATGGTGTCACTGTATTTGTTGATCCCAAAAGTTTGGTGTATCTCGACGGCACGGTGGTCGACTTTGCCCGTGAGGGACTGAACGAGGGGTTGGAGTTTCGCAATCCCAATGTTGCCGGGGAGTGCGGCTGCGGCGAAAGCTTCACGGTCTGACCTTGGAACCACTAACGGGCGCATCTGCCCGAGATTACTTCGCGCTATTTCAACTAGAGCCCGGATTTCACCTTGACAGTGCGGCGCTTGAGCGCGCCTATCACACCTTGCTGTCACAGTTTCATCCGGATCGCTTCGCCGGTAAACCTCAGGTCGAGCAGCGCGTCGCCGCGCAGCTGTGTGCCGACATCAATAGTGGTTTTCGGACTTTGTCGAACGAGGTAGCGCGCGCAGAGTATGTGCTGAAACGTGCGGGCGTTGATTTGGCGCAAGCCGAACGAGAAGGCGTGGGCGCAGCTTTCTTGATGACACAAATTGAATTGCGGGAGCGATTGGAGTCAACCGATGCTGAAGACGCTGCTGCGCGTCACACCTTGCTGGCGGAGATAGGCGAGGGTTATGGCGCTGCCAGAGATGCCTTCGCCAATGCCGTCAAGAGCCAGTGCTTTCACGACGCCGCCCGCCATTGGCAGGAAATGCTTTACTTCGCCAAATTGCGTGACGCCGCGCGTCCCCGGGCGCGCTGACGATGGTCTTGTTACAAATCAGTGAGCCCGGTGAAGTGGCGAGCACGCAGGGTGCCCGGCGGATCGCGCTGGGCATCGATCTGGGTACCACCAACAGCCTGGTCGCGCACTTTGACGGCAATGAGATACACGTTCTTGAAGACGATGCCGGCCGCGCCGCTTTGCCTTCGGTGGTGTATTACGGGGCTGAAAAGACCGCGGTGGGATATGGGGCCGAGGACTTCTCCCTCACCGAACCTGCCAATACCGTCGCGTCGGCCAAGCGGTTGTTGGGTCGGGCGCGGGAAGAGTTTTCTGATGACCCCTATGTCACGCTGACCAGCGAAGGCGCACTGGCCTATGCGACCGCGGCGGGTGAGAAAACGCCGGTGGAAGTGTCATCGGCTATTTTAAGCGCGCTGAGATGCCGCGCCGAGCATCGGTTGACCGGCACCATTGCTGGCGCGGTCATCACCGTCCCCGCTTATTTCGATGACGCACAGCGCCAGGCAACCCGGCAGGCCGCGGAGTTGGCGGGCATCAAGGTGCTCAGGCTCCTCAATGAACCCACCGCCGCCGCCGTGGCTTACGGGCTTGATGCTGATGCAGAGGAAGCTTCCCTGTTGGCTGTTTATGACCTCGGTGGTGGCACCTTTGATATTTCTATTCTGCGGATGCGCGAGGGCCTGTTCGAAGTGCTGGCCACCGGCGGCGATAGTGCGCTGGGCGGCGACGATTTTGACCGCGCCATCACAGACTTTTGGCTCTCGGAGTTAGGGTTGAGTGAACCCAGTGCGATACAGCGACGATCGTTGCTGGGCTTGGCCCGTCGCGCCAAGGAAACGCTCAGCACCGAGCAAACCGTCACGGTTTCCGCCCGAGAGCTCGATATAGCCTGCGATGAACTCCATTTATCACGGGAAACCTTTGAGGGTTTGGTTGCCGCGCTGATTGATCGAACGTTGCGGGCGTGTCAGGTGGCGTTGGCTGACGCCGGGGTGGCTTCGGTAGACCGAGTGGTGTTGGTCGGTGGCTCAACCAGAATGCCGCGGGTTCGCGCCGCGGTCGCTGAGTGCTTTGGCCGGGAACCGCTGTGTACCCTGGACCCGGATCAGGTGGTGGCCATGGGTGCCGCAAAGCAGGCCGACGTTCTGGTCGGAAACCGGGGCGAAGGTGAAGCATTATTGCTGGATGTGATTCCTCTTTCTCTTGGACTGGAGACCTACGGCGGTTTGGTAGAGAAAATCGTCGAACGCAACAGCACTATTCCGGTGGCGCGTGCGCAAGAGTTCACTACCGCCCGTGATGGACAGACCGGTCTCGTTGTCCACGTGCTGCAGGGAGAGCGCGAGCGCGTTGAGGATTGCCGATCTCTCGCCCGATTCGAACTCACCGGTATTCCTCCGATGGTGGCGGGTGCAGCGCGCATTGAAGTGACCTTTCGAGTAGATGCTGATGGCATTCTGGAGGTGTCGGCGGTTGAGCAGTTGACCGGCGCGCGCAGCGAAGTCGTGGTCAAGCCGGCATTTGGTCTCGATGAGACGCAAATCACCGAGATGCTGAAAGCGAGCTATGAGTTTGCCGCCGAGGACATGACCGCCCGACAGCTGACCGAGGCCCGGGTAGAGGGAGAGGCGCTGCTGGCGGGCCTTGAGGCGGCGATGGCGCAGGACGCGGACCTGCTGTTAGCAGATGAGACGCAGCAGTTTCTGAGCGATATGCAGGCGCTGCAGGAAGTTCTGGTAAGTGATGATCCGCAGACGATTCGCGAGATGACCGAGCGCCTGGGTCGTGCCAGCGAGGAGTTTGCCGCGCGCCGCATGGATCGCAGCATTCAACGTGCGCTGACAGGGGTGTCAGTTAATACCCTCGATGTCGATCAGCGCTGAGAAACGAGGCGACCGATGACCGAAATTGTTGTCCTACCCCACCACGAGATTTGCCCCGAGGGCGCCGTTGTGGAGGCAGAGGTGGGGGAGAGCATTTGCGAGGCATTGCTGCGCAATGACATTGACATTGAGCACGCCTGCGAGATGTCCTGTGCCTGCACTACCTGTCATGTCATTGTCCGCGAGGGCTTTTCGTCTCTGGAAGACGCCGACGAGCTCGAGGAAGACTATCTCGATAAGGCTTGGGGTCTGGAGCCTGAGTCGCGCCTTTCCTGTCAGGCTAAAGTAGGACAGGAGTCTCTGGTCGTCGAAATACCCCGGTACACCATTAATCATGCCTCAGAGAGACACTGAAGCCGCGCTCAGGCCGGTATTGTTGCCATGACACTGATAGACAAAGTACGTATACTCCGCGCCCGCGGACAGGGCGTCCGCTCGTACTAGAGAGACATTGGAGACCAACATGGCGCTAGAGCGTACCTTATCAATAATCAAGCCGGACGCGGTTGGCAAGAATGTGATTGGGCAAATCATCAGTCGATTCGAAGCCGCGGGATTGAGGGTGGCAGCCGCTAAATTGATCCACCTTTCCGATACGCTGGCCGGCGGGTTTTATGCCGAACACAAAGAACGCCCCTTCTATGCTGACTTGGTCGCTTTCATGACTTCGGGCCCTGTTGTTGTTCAGGTGCTCGAGGGAGAGAATGCCATCGCACTCAATCGTGAGCTGATGGGCGCCACCAATCCTCAGGAAGCAGCACCCGGCACGATCCGGGCAGACTTCGCGCAGTCTATTGATGCCAATGCCGTGCATGGATCAGACTCCGCCGCCTCCGCGGAGAGAGAGATTGCCTATTTCTTTGCCTCCAGCGAGATTTGCTCACGCTGAATATCAGCGGGCGGTAACGCGATGACGGCCCCTCAACAACTGATCGCCACCGCCGCTCCAGCGGCTCGGGTCAACCTGCTTGGCTTGACCCGGGTCCAGTTAGAAGCTTTTTTCTCAGACCTGGGCGAAAAACGATTTCGTGCCCAACAGGTCATGAAATGGATACATCATCGCGGCGTAAGAGATTTCGCGGACATGACGGATTTGAGTCAGTCCCTGCGCGAGACACTCCGTGATATCGCCGAGATAACGCCACCTGTCATTGCCGAGCAACAGGACTCTGTCGACGGAACCCGAAAGTGGGCTATCGCGGTGGAAGGTGGCAGCCTTGTAGAAGCAGTGCTCATTCCCGAGGGTGACCGTGCCACGCTGTGCGTTTCCTCACAGGTGGGATGCAGTCTCGATTGCACTTTTTGTTCCACCGGCAAGCAGGGTTTCCAGCGCGATCTCACGGCGGCAGAAATCATCGGGCAAGTCTGGCTGGCGATTAATTCTTACGATGGTTGGCAGTCAGGCAAGGGTCGCGTGGTCACCAACGTGGTCATGATGGGTATGGGAGAGCCATTACTTAATTTTGATAACGTAGTGGCAGCAATGAACCTGATGTGCGATGACCTCGCCTATGGGTTATCCAAGCGCAAAGTGACGCTATCGACGTCCGGAGTGGTGCCAAATCTCGACCGGCTGGCCGACTGGGCCGACGTCAGTCTGGCGGTCTCTTTGCATGCGCCCAACGACGCGCTGCGCGACCAGATAGTGCCCATTAATCGCAAGTATCCGATTGCGAGATTACTGCAGTCAGCGCGGGCTTACATCGACGCCCAGCCCGATAAGAAGCGGGTAGTGACCATTGAATACACGCTGTTGGCGGGCGTTAACGACAGCGTGGCGCAGGCGGAAGAATTGGCTGCGCTGCTCAAGGACTACCCCTGCAAGATCAATTTAATACCCTTCAATGATTTTCCCGATTCGGGTTACCAGCGTCCCAGCGGCAATGCCGTGAGTCGATTCTGGCAGGTGCTGATCGATGCCGGGTTTGTGGTGACGGTGCGGACAACACGCGGGGATGATATTGATGCTGCCTGCGGCCAGCTGGTCGGCGAGGTTGTTGATCGCACCCGCCGATCAGCACGTCACAGGGCTGGACGTGGCTCGCAGAGCCTGTTGCAATCAGACTAATTGTCAAGAGAAGCGACTCATGACCCCGTCAGCGGTGGCGAATCAATCCCAAGCTCGTCGCGCCGTATCCAGCGGCGGAGCTCGCCTCGCGCAGTCTGCGCTCGAGCGCAGGTGCCACGGAGGCTTGCTGTGGGCAATGGCCGCGATCGTCTGTCTGTTGGCTGGATGCGTGACGGAATACAGCGGCGGCACCCAGCGTACCTCTGACCCCGATGCAACCTTGGACAAGCGCGTCGCTTTGGCGCGACAGTACATTGGCGTAGGCGACTGGGAAAATGCCAAGCGCAATCTGGAGCTCGCGCAGGATATTGACTCCGATAATGCCGAGGTTGCGGAGGCCTTTGCGCTGGTTTACCAAAGCACCGGTGAGTTTGAATTGGCGGAGTTGCAGTTTCAGGCTGCGCTGAAGGCAGACCCCAAGCTTGCCCGCGCTCGCAATAACTACGCCGCGTTTCTTTACTCCCGGGGTCGGTACGTTGAGGCGGAACGAGAATTTCAGCGAGTCACCGAAGATACGCTATACAGTGGCAGGCCCATGGCGTTCGTCAATCTGGGTCTGTGCCGAATCCAACTGGGCGACAGAGCGGGCGCCGAATCCGCCCTTACCCGGGCCCTTGCCATGGACCGCGGGAACCCGGTTGCTTTACTGGAGATGGGATTTCTTCGTCTGGAAGCGGGTGATCCCGGCGAAGCCAACCGGTATCATGGCAGCTACAGGACTGTTTCTCCTCAGCAATCGCCGCGGGGATTACTGCTGGGACTCTTGATCGCCGACGCAACGGGAGATCAGGATGCCTTGGGCAGTTATGAATTGGCGTTGCGTAACCTGTATCCCGATTCATCGGAGTACAGCATGTGGAAAGAGCGTCAGAGTCGATAGAGAGTGGCCGGCCCGAATGCCGGCTACCGGGGAACCGAGGTCATGAGCCAGCCGTCACCGATCAAGCGCCGTATCAGCCGACAGATTCATGTGGGGGGAGTACCCATCGGCGGTGATGCGCCCATTGCCGTTCAGAGCATGACCAACACCGAGACCTGTGACGTGGAGGCGACGGTTGCCCAAATTGAGGCGATCGCTGCCGCAGGTGCGGACCTGGTTCGTGTATCGGTCCCCAGTATGGATGCGGCTGAGGCCTTCAGGGAAATCAGGCGTCGTGTGGGTATTCCGCTGGTCGCGGATATCCATTTTGATCACAAGATCGCGCTGAAAGTGGCCGAATACGGTGTCGATTGTTTGCGCATTAATCCTGGAAACATCGGGCGTGAGTCCAAGGTGAGAGAGGTGATTGCTGCCTGTCAGGATCGCGGCATTCCGATTCGTATCGGGGTCAACGCGGGTTCTCTGGGCAAGGACTTGCTAAGAAAATACCCCGAACCCAATGCCGATGCGCTGGTGGAATCTGCGCTGCGAAATGTCGAGATCCTCAGTCGACACCAGTTTGACGATTTCAAGGTCAGCGTCAAAGCGTCCGAAGTCTTTATGGCGGTTGAGGCTTACCGAAAACTGGCAACACAGATTGAACAACCCTTGCACCTCGGTATTACCGAGGCGGGCGGGATTCGCGGTGGTACCGTCAAGTCGGCAGTCGGGCTTGGCATGCTGCTGATGGAGGGGATCGGCGACACTATTCGCGTTTCTCTGGCCGCTGATCCGGTTGAAGAAATCAAGGTGGGATTCGAGATACTGAAAAGCCTCAAGTTGCGCACCAACGGCATCAACTTTATCGCCTGTCCCAGTTGCTCACGGCAGAATTTTGATGTCATCAGCACGATGAACGAGTTGGAAAGTCGGCTGGACGACGTACGCACAGCAATGGACGTGGCGGTTATCGGCTGTATCGTTAACGGCCCCGGCGAGGCGCGAGAGGCAGATGTCGGTCTGACGGGCGCGACGCCAAACAACTTAATTTACATTGCGGGAGAGCCCGATCACAAGGTGAGCAATCAGGATTTCGTCGATCACCTTGAGAGCGTTATCCGGGACCGGGCCAAGGCGCTTGAGGCGGCGCGCGCCGAGCGCGAGGCCAATATTATTTCCAGCACGCACTGATCAGCCCATGACTAACTTCAGAGCGATACGCGGGATGGTGGATATCCTGCCCGAGGCGACCCCGTTGTGGCAGTCGATGGAGACTGTCGCGCTGGAGGTGCTCTCGAGTTATGGATACGAAGAGATTCGTCTGCCGGTGATTGAGTCGACCGGCCTGTTTGCTCGGTCTATTGGCGAGGTCACGGACATTGTCGAAAAAGAAATGTACAGCTTTAACGATCGCAATGACGAGAGCATGACTTTGCGGCCGGAGGGCACAGCCGGCTGCGTCCGAGCGGTCGTGCAGCACAATCTGGCCACGACACCCCGTCGCCTGTGGTATACGGGGCCAATGTTTCGTTACGAGCGGCCCCAGAAGGGCCGCCAGAGACAATTTCATCAGCTCGGTGTCGAGGCCTTTGGCGTGGCGACTCCGGATCAGGACGCCGAGCTGATTGCCCTTAGTCGGCAGCTCTGGCGCAGGCTGGGGGTCGACGATGTCCTGACGCTAGAGATTAACAGTATTGGATCGGCATCCGATCGGGCGCAGTATCGCGCGGCGCTGGTTGAGTATCTGTCTGCTCATCGAGACGCATTGGATGCTGATAGTCAGAGACGTCTCGAGACTAACCCGCTCAGAATCCTCGACAGTAAAGATCCCGCAACGCAGGCCCTTTTGGATGCAGCGCCAGCCTTAAGCGATCACCTTGACGCAGAATCTCGCGACGAGTTTGAGCAGTTATTGGCTTATTTGGATGGGCTGGGAATCCCTTACCGCGTGAACCCGCGGTTGGTACGCGGACTCGATTATTACAACAAGTGCGTGTTTGAGTGGACCACCGAAGCCCTTGGCGCCCAGGGCACCGTTTGTGGCGGTGGGCGTTACGACGGGCTTGTGGAGATTTTTGGAGGCAAAGCAACGCCCGCTGCGGGTTTTGCCGTAGGGCTTGAACGTCTGATCTTGCTCATGCAGGCGCTGGAGATTACAGTCTCGTCCCCGGCGGACCTCTATGTGATTGCCGCAGATGAAGCGGCATACAGACATACCCTGCCGAGGGTAGATGATTTGCGACGGCAGTTCCCGGATCTGCATATTGTTCAGCATCTTGGAGGCGGTAGTTTCAAGAGCCAGTTCAAGCGCGCCGACAAGAGTGGGGCGGCCTGGGCGCTGGTCTATGGTGAGACAGAGATTGCCAATAATCAGGTGACATTGAAGGCCCTGCGGGGTGACGCAGCACAGCGCACCATCGGCGATGCAGAGCTGGCAGCATTTTTGGCGGACTTCCTCGCCGAGACAGAGGGTGCCTGACTGAGGCGCAATAGACAGGAGTAGACCATGGCAGACCATATGCAAGACGAGGCAGATCTCGAGGCGATCAAGCGCTGGTGGGATGAGAATGGTAAAAGCCTGATGGCTGCCGTGATTGTGGCTGTTGTCGGCACCTTGGGCTGGCAGCAGTATGAGGGTTACCAGGGATCTCGGGAACAAGCCGCTTCGGACTTGTATGCCACCATGCTAGCCATTCGGCTGGAGGAGGGCGACCCTGCGGCGCTGGCCTTGGCGGCTGAGACACTGAGATCTGAACATGGCGGGTCTGCCTACGCACAGTTTGCGGCTATGCTGGAGGCGCGGATTGCGGTCGAGGCCAATGATCTGGAGAGCGCCGAGGCGTCCCTGCGTTGGGCGCTGTCAGCCGGAAACCCGCAGTCGGATATCGGACAGCTGGTCCAGTTACGTCTGGCAAGAGTTTTGGCGGCCCGCGGCGCCGAGGCCGAGGCCCTCGCGATACTCGATCAGGCCGGCGACGCCTATCCGGTGGCGTATGCACAGGCAGCAGGCGACATTCACCTTGCTGCTGGCAGAGTGCAGGAGGCGCTAGTAGCCTACCGCGTGGGCCGGGATGCCTCGGCAGAGCTCGGAGAAATGAGCGTGGTACTCGATAACAAAGTGCGAGGTCTCGAAACGCGCTTGCCCGTTGATGCGGGTGAAAGCAATGGAGAGCCGGGTTAATGCGGTCATTGTTCAGACTGGTTCTTGTTTTTCTGCTGGCACTGAGTGCCGGTTGCAGCACCGTAAAAGGGTGGTTCAGTGATGACGACGTTGATCCCCGTGAGCCCGTTAAGCTGCAGAAAATTAATGAACAAGTAAATCTGAAGAGCCGCTGGTCTCGCGGCGTGGGCGATGGGCAAGGTGAGGGTCTCTATAAGATCAATCCGGTGCTGGTAAACGACACGCTCTACGTGGCCTCTGCCGAGGGAGAAGTGGCCGCCGTCGACGCGGAGACAGGCCGGGTTCGATGGAAACGCGATCTGGATTTGGCGCTGTCCGGTGGCGTGGGTCACCACGGTGGGTCGATTTTTGTGGGGGCCTCAGAAGGATTGGTGATGAGGCTGTCAGCGGATAGCGGCAGTGAGATCTGGCGCAGTGCCGTTAGTGGCGAAGTACTCGCCGCCCCGCAGGGCGATGGCCGTTACGTCGTCGCTCAAACCTATGACGGCAAGTTAATGGGTTTTGATTACGACTCCGGCGAAGTGCGATGGACCTATACCAGCGATGTACCGGTACTCACCCTTCGCGGTACGGGTTCGCCAATGATCATTGCTGATAATGCTGTCGCAGGATTTGCCGATGGAAAGGTGGTGGCCGTCAACCTGCGCTCGGGCAATGTCGCCTGGGAGGCGCGCGTGGCGATCCCTCAGGGCACCTCGGAAATAGAGCGAATTGTGGATATCGATGGTTCCATGGCGCTGCAGGGCAGTGAGCTGTATGTGGCCAGTTATCAAGGCAGGGTTGTCGCCATCGATACCCGCTCAGGCCGTCGATTGTGGCAGCGCAACGTGTCCTCGGTATCGGGTGTGGGCGTGGGTTTTGGCAATGTCTATGTTGCCGATGATGATGGCACGGTCAGCGCTTTTCTGCGTAACGGGCAGGGTGTGCGGTGGCAGAATATCGAGCTCGGATTCCGTGAGCTATCTCGACCCACCCCAGTCAATAGCTATGTGGCGGTGGTGGATTTCGAGGGTTATCTGCATCTGCTCTCTCAAGTAGACGGTATTATCGTTGGCAGAACCAAAGTGGATTCCTCAGGTGCCCGCGCCGATATGATTGCCAGCGGTAATCGGCTATTTATCTTCAGCAATGACGGCGCGCTGAAAGCGTACGACGTCGAAGCGCGAAACTGATCCCATGTTGCCGGTGCTCGCTCTGGTGGGCCGCCCCAATGTCGGCAAATCCACGCTGTTCAATCAGCTTACCCGGAGTCGGGATGCGCTGGTCGCAGATCTATCCGGTCTGACCCGGGATCGACAGTACGGTCAGGGTAGTATCGAGGATCGCGCGTTTATCGTGATCGATACCGGCGGTATCAGCGGCGAGGAGCAGGGAATTGACGCCGCGATGGCAGAGCAGTCCATGGCGGCTATCGCCGAAGCCGACGTGGTGTTACTGATGGCTGATGGCCGCGCTGGACTCCACAGTGGCGACGAGGCGCTGGTCAGCTACCTGCGCAGTCTCGGCAAGCCTTTCCATCTTGTGGTCAATAAAATTGACGGCGTGGGAGAAGATATTGCCGCCAGCGATTTTTATCGTCTGGGTGTTGAGGCGATTCACCCTATTGCAGCCGCCCATAACCGGGGCGTAAAAAAACTCATTACAGAGGTGCTTGCCCCCTTGCCGGCAGCCGCCTCTCCTGAGCTCGACACTGGAGCCGTTGATTCGATCAGGGTGGCCATCGTGGGCCGTCCCAACGTAGGTAAGTCGACTCTGGTAAACCGCCTGTTGGGAGAGGAGCGGGTGGTGGTTTACGACCAGCCCGGCACTACCCGCGACAGCGTCTATGTCGATTACGAACGCCGGGGTCGTCACTACACCTTGATTGATACGGCAGGCGTGAGGAAGCGGAAAAACGTCCGCGAGGCGGTCGAGAAGTTCTCGATTGTAAAAACCCTGAAGGCGATTGCGGATGCGCAGGTGGTGATCCTGACGCTGGATGCCCACGAGGGCATCGTCGAGCAGGACCTGCATCTGTTGGGTCAGTGCATCGATGCCGGGCGTGCGCTGGTGATTGCACTGAACAAATGGGATGGTATCGAAGCGGATGAGCGGGACTGGATCCGCTCAGAGTTGAAACGTCGACTCCAATTTATTGACTACGCCGACATCCACTTTATATCGGCACTGCATGGTTCGGGCGTGGGCAAATTGTATGGCTCTATTCATGCCGCTCACGATGCGGCGACGCGCACGCTGAGTACGCCCCGCCTCACCCGTATTTTGGAGGACGCGGTGGCGAGTCACCCACCACCCATGATAAATGGCCGACGCGTCAAGCTCCGATACGCTCATGCCGGGGGCCAAAACCCGCCCTTGGTGGTTATTCACGGCACCCAGACCGATGCGTTGCCGGCGAGTTATAAGCGGTATCTGGAGAAGATCTTTCGCAGAGAGTTGGCGCTTCATGGAACACCCATCCGCATTGAGTTGCGATCCGGAGAAAACCCTTATGCGGGCAAGCGGAATAAGCTTACGGAGCGTCAGGTACAGCGGCGGCGACGTATGATGAGCCACATCAAAAAATCAGAAAAAAAAGCGCGGCAAAAAAAGCGCGACGGCTAGAGCGCTTCGCCTTCCGGGTACAATTCGGCTTCCAGCTCGGACAGCCGTTTCTGCAGGGTAGTCCTGTCTGCCGCCTGCAGGTTCAGGTGCCCGACTTTACGACGTTGACGAATAGATTTGGTGTACCAATGCAGGCTGACATCTTCCGCCTGCAGCAGGTGTGGGGCGGGACATCGACCCAAAAGATTCAGCATGCCGGCATAGTGAGCAGGGTGTGTGGCACCGGGCGCTACGCCGGTGATGGCGCGGAGATGGTTGGCGAATTGTGAGGTCACGCCCGCATCCTGGGACCAATGACCACTGTTATGCACGCGCGGGGCGAGTTCATTGACACGCAGCACGCCGTCTTCATCAAACAGTTCTATTGAGAGCACACCCACGTAGCCCCAATGGGTAAGCAGGCTGTGGGCGATGGCCTCTGCCTGTGCCGCCGTGGCGTCACTGACATGGGGTGCGGGCACCTCGGAGGTCAGCAGAATCCCCTCTCGATGACGATTTTCCGAGAGCGGATAGGTTGCGATTTCACCGCCAATGGAGCGCACGGCGATCAAGGATAGTTCGCGATCAAAATCCACGCGGCCCTCAACTACCAGGTCGGGCAGTTCATTCATGCGCCCAGCCAGGGCCTCCAGCGCTTTGCTATCTTGGATAAGCCACTGATTCTGGCCGTCATAACCCTGCTCGCAGGATTTTACAAAAGCCGGATAGCCAAGAGACTCGACTGCGTCTATTAGCGAGTCGCTGCTGTCAACGACGCGAAAGGGGGCGGTTTTGATACCGAGTGACTGCAACAGGGTCTTTTCTCTGCCCCGGTGCTGGCAAATTCGAATGGCCTCAGGTGAAGGTGCGACCAAACAGTGACCTGACAAGGATTCAAGCATGGGCACCGATACATGCTCTTTTTCAACCGTAACAACATCAGGTCGACCCAGCGCGCTGTAGAGATCTTCCCCCAATAGCGCGTCATCGCGATGAACGACCTCACCCAGCCCATTGATACAGTCGGTGTTCTCGTCGGGGTCGGCTATGAAGACAAATTGATGTCCCATCTCCCAACCCGCAAGGGCGAGCATACGCGCCAGCTGGCCACACCCGGCAATGGCGATGCGCATCAGGCGACGTCGTGGGGTACGTTGTCGGTTTGGCCCGCTCTCCAATCCTTTAACGCCTGCGACAGCTGGGGATCGGCGAGCGCCAGAATCTGTGCGGCCATCAACCCGGCGTTGTAGGCGCCCGGTGCGCCAATCGCCTGACAGGCGACGGCCACGCCCCGCGGCATTTGGACCATCGACAGGAGGCTGTCTATCCCATTGAGCGAGTGGCTGCTGACGGGAACCGCAATGACGGGCAGATGCGTCATGGAGGCTGCCATACCAGCGAGATGCGCCGCCCCCCCCGCGCCTGCGATGATTACCTGAATACCCTGGTCGGCAGCGCCCTCGGCAAAGGCAACCAGCCGGGCGGGCGTACGATGAGCAGAAACCACTTTCGTCTCAAAAGGGATGCCCAGCTCGGACAAAACAGTGGTCGCGGCCTGCATGGTTTCCCAGTCGGACTGGGATCCCATGATGATGCTCACCAGTGGTTTGCTCATGGTTTGCTCTCCTGAACAATCGGCGAATGCGCCGAAATAACGCAAGGGGCGGAGTTTATTGGGAAATGGGGCCGACTTAAAGGGAACCCTTTGGTACCAGCGCGCATAACGGGCTCGATCTTCTATTCACACCATGAATGGTAGTTATGAAAATTATTTTATTTGAAAATAATTAGCGGCTCTCTACACTGCGCCCACCGCCTAACGGCTACCCCGGCCGCAGACCAAGTAAGCAGGAGAAACGCCATGTCGACCTATGCAGAGACCATCAAGACCCTTGAAGCCACCTGTGGCCAGTCTTCGGGGTGGTCGGATATCAGTCCCGAGTATGCAGCGCGCATGCGCCTCCAGAATCGCTTCCAAACCGGCTTGGACATTGCCCGTTATACGGCAAAGCTGATGCGCCAGGACATGGCCGACTACGACAAAGACCCCGCGCAGTACACTCAGTCGCTGGGCTGTTGGCACGGGTTTATCGGTCAGCAAAAACTGATTGCGATCAAAAAGCATTTCGGTACTACCAACAAGCGTTACCTTTATCTGTCGGGTTGGATGATTGCTGCACTGCGATCCGAGTTTGGTCCGCTGCCCGACCAGTCTATGCACGAGAAAACCTCCGTGCCGGCGCTGATCGAGGAGCTCTACACCTTTTTACGTCAGGCTGATGCCCGGGAGCTCGGCGGTCTGTTTCGCACCCTCGATGCTGCTCGTGCAGCAGGGAATGACGTTGAAGCGCAAGGCATTCTCAACAAGATCGATCAATTCCAGACCCACGTGGTGCCCATCATTGCAGACATCGATGCCGGTTTTGGCAATGAAGAGGCCACCTACCTCTTGGCACGACGGATGATTGAAGCCGGTGCCTGCGCGATCCAGATAGAGAATCAGGTATCTGACGAAAAGCAGTGCGGTCATCAGGACGGCAAAGTCACAGTGCCCCACGCTGATTTCATTGCCAAGATTCGGGCTATTCGCTACGCCTTTTTAGAGCTGGGTGTGGAGGATGGCATTATTGTGGCGCGCACCGATTCTCTGGGTGCCGGGCTTACCAAGCAGATCGCCGTCACGCATGAGCCCGGTGATCTGGGTGACCGATATAACAGTTTTCTCTGCGGCGATTATATCGAGAGCGCCGACGACATCGACAACGGCGATGTTGTGGTTAAAGTGAATGGCAAATTGCTGAAGCCGGCTCGTCTGGCATCAGGCCTGTTTCAGTTCCACAAAGGGTCGGGTGAAGACCGGGTCGTTTTGGACTGCATCACCTCGTTGCAGAATGGTGCGGATCTCCTCTGGATTGAGACGGAGAAGCCGCATGTGGGCCAGATCGCGTCGATGGTGAATCGTATTCGTGAAGTCGTGCCCGATGCCAAGCTGGTCTACAACAACAGCCCGTCCTTCAACTGGACGCTGAGTTTCCGTCAGCAGGTGTTCGATGCATGGTCAGAGGCGGGAGAGGATGTTTCGGCTTATGAGCGCGAAGCGTTAATGGATGAATGCTACGACACGACGGCGCTGGCGATCGAGGCGGATCAGCGCATCCAGTCCTTCCAGCGCGATGCGTCCCGCGAAGCCGGTATTTTCCATCACCTGATCACCCTACCCACGTACCATACCGCGGCACTCTCAACCGATAATCTCGCCAAGGAATATTTCGGTGAGGCGGGGATGCTGGGTTATGTGGCCGGCGTGCAGCGCAAGGAAATCCGCCAGGGCATCGCCTGCGTCAAGCACCAGAACATGGCGGGTTCAGATATGGGCGACGATCACAAGGAATACTTTTCCGGTGATGCAGCGCTTAAGGCGGCGGGCGACGACAACACCATGAACCAATTCGGCTGATCTCAACAGAGCGCCGGTTCTTACGCGGGCATACGGTGCCCGCACTTGCGTTTGCGGCGGTGCGCGCGCACTCTTTGGCCTATGAAGTGGGAAAATACGGATCAGCAAGTGTGTTCGGTTGCCAGAGCCTTATCGGTACTGGGCGAGCGCTGGACCCTACTTATTATTCGCGATGCCTTTCGCGGCACGCGCCGGTTCGACGACTTTCAAGCCAGTCTGGGGGTTACGCGACATCGCCTGTCTGAACGTCTCAAAAAATTGGTCAGCGAAGGGGTGCTCACCCGGGTTCCCTATCAGGATCGGCCGGTACGGTATGAATACCGGCTCACGCGCAAAGGCTTGGCGCTCTATCCCATCCTCATGACGCTGAGTCGGTGGGGTGACGACTGGATGGACGACGGCAATGGGCCGCCTCAACATTATCGCCACAGCGCGTGTGGCAAGACGACTCGTCCCGTGCTCAGCTGTGATCAATGTGGTGACCCACTCAGACCCGAAGAGGTTTCTCCGCAACAGGGCACTGTCCTCAGTCGTTACATCGCGCATCTGAAAGCCACCGGAGAGCCCCTGCCTTCAGATGGAGAGCTGGCGCGCAGGGCATCGCAATACTGGCAGGAGAACAGGGAGGAGATGCCATGAACGAACAGACAAATCAGTTGGTCATGAATGCCGACCTGACTGCGATGAATGAATCCAACCTGGCGCCGGAAGTCGAGCAGCTTCAGCGCAAAAAGCGGTTAGCGGCAGCATTGCGAATCTTTGGTAAGTTCGGATTCGACGAGGGTGTAGCGGGACATATCACGGTGCGCGACCCCATCGAGACGGACACTTTTTGGGTCAATCCGATGGGCCGCTCTTTCAAGCAGGTTGCGGTATCCGATCTTATCCGCGTTAGCCACGACGGTGACATCGTGGAGGGGGAAGGGTTGCTCAACGGCGCGGCATTTACCATTCACAGTCATATCCATATGGCGCGGCCCGAGGTGACCGCTGCGGCCCACGCTCACTCCCTCTATGGAAAGACCTGGTCATCGCTGGGGCGCCTGCTCGATCCACTGACCCAGGATGCCTGTGCCTTTTATGGGGATCAGGCACTGCTTGATGACTACACCGGCGTGGTCGTGTCGATGAGCGAAGGTGAGCGCCTCGCGGCTGCACTCGGCAACAAAAAGGCGATCGTACTTAAAAACCACGGCCATCTGACGGTTGGCGAGTCAGTCGACGAGGCTTTGTGGTGGTTCGTGACCTTTGAAAGAAGCTGTCAGGCGCAACTGATGGCTGAGGCAGCGGGGAAGCCTTCTCCGATTCCGCATGACATGGCGGTGCACACGGCCAGGCAGGTGGGCAGCACTCTGGCCGGGTGGTTCAGCGCACAACCGCTCTTTGACGTGATCATGGCAGAGCAGCCTGATTTGCTGAACTAGAGGTTGGGCGTTCGTCGCCGCGTGTATTGCACGTTGATCCCCGGTCGGCACCGGCTCAAGGACTCAGTAACGGGTTTTCCGGGCGCAACTGTTGGCGGTCGAAGGCTCGCCACAGTCCCAGGATAACCAGTATCTCTACGACAACGAGCACCCAGTGCAGTGCTACCACCTGCTCTGTGCGTTCTTCCATGTGGGCGCCGCTGGCCAATGCAGAGTAGATTGCCCATGCCGCGCCCATGCCGAGCAGGTAGCCCGCCTGTTTTGCCACGTCCAGTTTTCGGAGCTGATCTACTGACACCATAAGCAGGGTCTCACAGCGCACCAGATAGTTGCCCAGAGAAAACGTGATTTGGTAGCCAATGTAGACAAACAGCGCCAGTGGTAACTCCAGCGGAAAAGCGAGTACTGCCACCACGCCACTGAGCGTGACCATTTCTACCAGGAGCGAGAGTTGAAAAAACCAGTGCGCGGCCAAAATACGATGGTATTGGGTTGCCACTACCAGCGTGCCAATGGCAAGACCGAACCCACCTGCAGAGAACACGGCAGGAGAAAGTGGGGTGTAGAGGACAAAAACAGCACCCACTGATAACCCCAGAAACAGCGAGTTCAAAAATTTGTACTGGATGAACCGACGGGGACGGAGCGCAGGATGCGTTTGCACGATCAGTAGTCCACGCCCTTGCGCGCCATAATGCCGGCGCGATAGGCGTGCTTGACTTCCTTGACCTCCGACACGGTATCCATGATTTCGCGGAGGGCCTGGCCACCGCCGCGGCCGGTTACCACAACGCTCTGCGAAACGGGACGCTCTCGGATAGCGGATAGTACGTCTGCCTCGGGCAAATAATCGAAGGCGAGCATGTAGGTGAGCTCATCCAACACCACCAGGTCATAGCTGGAGTCCTTCAACATGGCGCGTGCCTGTTCCCAGGTTTGCTTCGCGGCGGCGATATCCCCTTCGCGATCCTGCGTGTCCCAGGTAAAGCCCGTACCCATTTGATACAGCGTAACTTCGGGGTGTGCTGATTTGATATACAGCTCTTCCCCTGAAGCCTGCACCCCTTTAATGAATTGCACGATACCGACTTGTTGTCCGTACCCCAGGGCGCGCATCGCCATGCCGAAGGCGGAGCTGGTCTTGCCTTTGCCGTCACCGGTCAGCAGCACGCTAACACCGCGTTCGATATCGGCTTTGGCAATTCCCTCGTCTACGGCAACCTTTTGCTTGGCCATTGCCTTGTTGTGTCGGGTTGTTTTGTCCATATCGATTCCTACAAGGAGAGACGAACGCCGGCGTAAACCGTGATGCCGGGCACGTAGTAGCCCGGCAATCGCTGATCGGTGCTGTCAGTCAGATTCAGTATGCGGGCCTCGAGCGACCACCGCGCTGAGGCTGCCCAACGGGCAGTAAAATCCAGGGTGAAGGTTTCATCAATCGCTACCATAAAAGGATCCACCGCCTTTCCCGTGTGATGCGCGGTGAGGCGCGTTAACCACTGGCTATTGGACCATAATAAGCTCATCTGCCCGCTCTCTTCCGGTCGGTAAGGCCTGTCTGTTCCATTTTGTTCGGTGGCATCCAGCCAGGTGAAATTACCCTCTAGTGACCAGTTTTCAGACAAGGGTATGTTCGCGATCAGCTCAAGGCCTTCGGCAGTACTGGTTCCCGGATTCTGGATATAGCCACTATAGGAGGCCAAATCGAACACAATGGCGTCTTCGATTTGCTGGTCAAACCAGATCAACTCCACGCCCAGTTTGCCCACGGAACCCACCAAGCCCACTTCCCAACCCTCAGAAGTCTCCTCGGTCAGTACAGCGCCTGATGCGGGAGGATAAGAAAAAGGCCCTTCGTTATAGGCCATTTCGTACAGGCTGGGGGCTCTGAAACCGGTGCCAATAGCCGCACGGACAAGCCAGTCCCGCGCGATGCCCGGCAGTGCATGTCGGGCACTGACGCGCCAGCTGTTGCGGGTGCCAAAATCCTCGTTGTCATCGTGTCGCCATCCGGCGGTTAAAGCGCCTGAATCAAATTGCTGCCTGATTTCCAGATAGATACCCGTATTGTCACGGGATCGATCGCTACTGTTATCTGTCAAAGACTGTGATTCGTGATCGAACCCATAAGTGAGCCGCGTCGCTTCTCCGATTTGCCATGCCCCTACAAGCGACGTGGTATCGGTTTCCCCCCGGGTTTGGTAGGCAAGGCTTGCGGCGGAGTAAAAGGCGCGCTCGGTATCGCTCGAGGCAAAGCTCAGTTCCATTGAGTGTGTGTCCATGCTCCAGCGCGCTGATGCGCGCCAAGCTTCTTGCTCGTAGTCATCCTCGCAGTCGTGGATCAGGGCAAAGGAGAGCGTGTCGTAGCAGGCATCGTAATCGTTATCGCCCGAAAGTCTCGTGGCGGCCAATCCGAGGCTCAGCGATGGGCTGATCTGCACCCTCAAGGCTGCGTGCGCGCTGGTATTTTCATAGCCGTCGCGGTCAGGGTCGATCGCGTCGATTTCACGCGCGTTGAATCCGTCAGTTTCCAGTTGCGCCAAAGAGACGGAACCGGTCAGTCTGTCGGTTATCAGCGCGCCGTTGATGGCCGCGTGGTGGTAATCGTCTCCACCTGCCTCAAAAAATCCCTCGACACCAGACGCCTGGGCATGATCCACGGTAGACATCAAGATGACACCCCCTGCATCGGCACCCCACAGCAACCCCTGCGGACCCCGCAGTACTTCAATACGGGACAGGCTACTGCCAAGAACGTGCTCGATTCTCGGGCTGATCTGAGGTGATGAAGGATCGGCGATATTGATGCCGTCGAGCACGATACGGGTGCGAAACCCATCTTCGCCTCGAATACGAACCGCTGCTGCCTTGCCATAGCCGCCGTCCATCGTCACCGTAACGCCGGGTTGGGTGTTGAGTAGGGAGCTCAGATCAGGATAACCAAAGGAGCGAATATCGTCTCTGTCCAACATGCTGACTGACACGCCGAGCTCATTCAAAAGCTCGGGTGTTCGTGAGGCCACAATGACGGTCTCCTCGACTACGGCAGACGTGGGCGTCTCCTCTTGTGCGGTAGCAACTGAGGCAAGAGGCATGCTCAAAAAGCAGGTCAGGATTGGCAGTAGTGGGTTGGGCGGATCAAACCACGCGCGGGATAAGCGCACGCGCATCTTCATATGCTTGATCAAGATAGCTTTTGTGTTGGTCGAACTGCCGACCAAAAGATCGCGCATGCTAAAAGTTGATTGTATTGCCATTAGCGTTGTCCCGCTTTGCCCGATAAGGGGTCTCATGTAAAAGGCCACCACAGGACAAGAGGACGGGGGATGCGGGCGTTCCGCAGCTATGCGATAGCGCCGGTGGCATCCTGTGGGAGCCCTCCGCTCCACATGATGAATTCAGGTCAGGCAGGTATCGGGCTCTCACACAAGTGATGACCGTTGCGGGGGCAGCGCCGGCCTTGATCGAATCGCACCGGACTTCCCTTTTAACCCACCCAGATCAATGAATCGGCGGGCACCTGACGCCGCGAAAGATACGCGCACCTCACAAGGGGGTCAATCGCGTCCGGTGGTAATATCCCGACATGGCCTTATCGAATACCGAAATCACGCCTACTGTGGCGCAGCGCGAGCGTGTTGCCACGTTGCTGGGCCGCGAGCCACGTGGCCTGAGAGCAATCGCCGTCGCCGACGCTACTGGCGAGCCCATTGTTATTCGCGTCGCATCGGTGGTGGATGAAACACCTTTTCCTACCCTTTACTGGTTAGTCGGTCGAGATTTGTCTTTGCAAATCGATCGGCTTGAGGCAGCCGGCTGGATCGCTCGCCTGCAAGCACGGGTGAGTCAATCTGAATCGCTGCAACAGTCAATGCGCGCGGACCATGAGCAGCACAAGATCGCTCGGGATAGTTTCCTCACTGCAGACGAAGCGCAGTTTCTCGCGGAGCGGGGTATGCGTGCCGCCTTGGACCAGCGGGGTATTGGCGGTATCGGCGAGGGCGACAGAATTCGCTGCCTCCACACCTGGTATGCGGCGCATCTAGTGAGGCCCAACACCATCGGTAAACTGGTCGATCAACTGCTGGCAGATGGTGAATACTTGGCCCCAGTTTAGTCGCCATGCAATGGTATGCTTGCGCGCCTGTTAACTCTGGGTTTGGTATAGGATTTTTCATGTCAGCGAATATCGATGACCTTCGCATTCGTAACTTGCGCGAGCTCCTGACGCCGGAGGCGTTGATTGCGGAAATGCCGGCCGGTGATGCGCTAGCGCAACATGTCACCGACTCGCGCGCAGCGATTCAGGCGGTGCTTAATCAATCGGACGATCGCCTCGTGGTGGTGGTGGGACCCTGTTCCATTCACGATCCTGTTGCCGCCGTGGATTATGCCGGGCGGTTAAGGGAGATTGCCGAGCGGTTGGCTGGTGAGCTACTGATTGTGATGCGGGTCTACTTTGAAAAGCCGCGCACGACGGTGGGGTGGAAAGGGCTGATTAATGACCCCCATCTCGACGGCTCCTTTGATGTAACGGAGGGGCTACGCCGGGCCCGCAAATTATTACTGGATGTCAATGCGCTGGGTCTGCCAACGGCAACCGAATACCTCGATCTGATATCACCGCAATATATTGCCGATCTGATCAGTTGGGGCGCGATTGGTGCGCGAACAACAGAGAGCCAGAGTCACCGGGAGCTCGCCAGCGGCTTGTCTTGCCCGGTCGGCTTTAAAAATGGCACTGGCGGGAATATCCAGATAGCGGTAGATGCCATTGGTGCGGCGCAAAACTCCCATCACTTTTTGTCAGTGACCAAGGGCGGGCGATCCGCTATTTTTGAGACAGAGGGGAATCCCGATTGCCACCTGATTTTGCGCGGTGGTCCCCAGCCCAACTACGACATGTTTTCGGTAGACGATGCCTGTGCTTTGCTGAAGCGGGCCGGGTTACGGGAAAGCATTATGATTGACGCGAGTCATGCCAACAGCCGCAAGCAACCGGCTCGACAAAGGGCTGTGGCGGAGGATATCGCCTCGCAGGTGCAGCGCGGTGACCGGCGTATAACCGGGCTGATGTTGGAGAGCTTCATCGAAGCGGGTCGTCAGGACGTCACGAACAAAGATGAACTGGTTTATGGCATGAGCATTACCGATCCCTGTATGGACTGGCAGCAGACAGTCGAGACACTGCAATGCCTGGCGACCTCGGTCGCCGCGCGAAGAGAGGGGCCCTGACATCATGACGAGCGCGGCATCCATTAAAACCGCTTCATTCCTCAGCCGCTGGCTTCTGGTGGGTCTGCTGGCGATCGGATCCACGCTGTCATTCGGGCAGGATGTGCTAGAAGACGAGGCTTTTAACCCCGAGCAAATGACGGTCGCTGAACTGTCTGAGGAAGTGGCCAGACAGCTCGAATCGCTGCGCCGCTTTGAAGCGTATCCACTGCCCGAATCCTTCGAACGTCGCAGAACCTTTGAGGTTCGTCGTGATGAAAAAACCATCAAGGTCCTAAAAAGCATTATCTCGCTTGCGCAGAACGTGCTGGACCTACCCGAAGACGCGCCGGAAAGAGCAAAGCTCAGGCAACTGATGAGCATGCGCGAAGGGCAAATTGAAAGGGCGATTGGTGAGCGATTCGAAAGCCTCACAGAGCGCTTGAATGCATCACTGGATCGCCAGCGCGAGTTATCCGGTGTGCAGCTCCTCAGTGAGGAAGCTTTTGCCGATTTAATCGACAAATATCGGCTGTCCTATTTGGGGCTCTCGACCGAGCAGGCACTGTTGCTCGAGCGTTTGGACATAGGCGATGAGACACTGCGTGAAAAAGTACTTAAAACGCTAAATCTTTACGGCGAGGAGTTGGTGGGAGTGATTCATATTCACCATCACGCACTCCAGCTGTTGGCAGCACGACAGGATGCTGCCGGGACCGACGCCGAGTTGGTGCAGTCGGCGCGCTTTGAAGCAGAGCGACTGGAGTTGGCCATTGCGCGGCTCAACAGTGTTGTCACTATGCTGGAGCGTCTGGACGGGGATACCCTTGCGATGCGCCGCGTGCTGATCGAAAAAAGCGGCGGCCTGGCCTTGTCCTTAGTCGATACCGCGATGCTAAGCGTGGTGTTGGGCGAAACGCAGGACAGGTTGGTTGATTGGTTCAGCGCCAACGGCGCCAGTACTTTCATCTCGGCAATTTTATTCGTTGCTATTCTTATCCTCGCACGCTCGCTGGCGGGTATCGCCAAGCGTGTTACCGAGCGGGCTTTACGGCACTCGGATCAGTCTATCTCTCAACTGCTTAAGGAAACCCTTATCTCCATGGCGGGGACAGTGGTTTTTCTCATCGGGTTATTGGTAGCCCTGGCGCAGGTGGGTGTTTCGGTTACGCCAATGATCGCCGGTCTGGGGGTGGTGGGTTTTATTGTGGGTTTCGCGCTTCAGGATACCCTCAGTAATTTTGCTGCCGGAGCGATGATTTTGGCGTATAGGCCGTTTGATACGGGGGATTTCATTGCCGCCGGCGAAGCAGAGGGCACGGTGCTGAAAATGAATCTGGTTAATACCACAATTATCACCATCGAAAACAAAGTGTTGATTATCCCCAACAGTAAAATCTGGGGTGGTGTCATTATGAATATGACGGGCCAGAACTTGCGGCGTACCGATTTGATTTATCGTGTCAGTTATTCCGATGACGTGGATCTGGTGCAGGGCATTCTTGAAGAACTGATTGATGCTGATGAGCGCTGGCTTGATGACCCTGAGCCATTGGTAAGGCTCAAGCAGTACAGCGAATCGTCAATTGACTTTATGGTGCGTGCCTATGCCAAAACCGACGAATACTGGGAAGCGGTTTGGGCGCTGAATAAGGCCGTTAAAAAACGCTTTGACGCAGAGGGCATTACCATTCCGTTTCCACAGCGCGAGGTTCACTCGCGGCAATCGCCGCAGGCTTAGTCTGTTAAAAGAGGAGGGCGCTACGGTCTCAGCGCCGCCTCAATACTTCCACGTGACCCCGGTGTTAATAGAGTAGTCGCTTTTATTCAACAATTTGTTGTCTTGAGTTCCTGCGGTGTCGATCTCTGTGCGGGCAGTGATAGTCCAGAAGAAGTTGTCAAATAGCTCCCAGTTGAGGGCTAGATTCAGATCTCCGCGAACTCTTTTTGTATCGGTTAATGAGGGATAGGCATTGCCCACCAGCGAAATATCCATATCTCGATCACTGAAGCGGTAGAGGTGCCACTGCAGATTGACAAACAGCTCGGCGTCATTACAGGTGACAAGTCCTGAATTACCCAGCCTACTTGCACCTTCGGGCTCCTCGGGCGCAACTTGTTCGTCACAGGATACTCGCGTTTCTCGGACCCCCTGTATGCCGGCGGACATTCTCAGCTCATGTCCCAGCGCCTGAATAAAATAACGGCCCACACCGACACCGATGGAGCCGCGATGATCAACCCCCAATGCTTCGTTGGACGAGTAGATCGCATTGAGCACGCGATACGACTGTCCCGTGGCCCTGCCCCGATCCCGCCAGAACTCTCGGTACAGGGTGAGCTTGGAGTTTTTGGTGGTTTCTTTAATAGAGTTGCCTTCGCTGTCGGTGCTCTTGGTTTTGATTTCTTCGAAGCGCGCATCGAAGCCGGTGCGTCCGCCCTTGACGTTATAGTCGGCCTTGGTTTGCAGCTGCAGTTTGAGGCTGTTGGGGTCAGCAATAAAGGTGGTGCTCAGGCTAAAGTCTAGCTGGTCTGCCAGCTGCTCCTCGATCGAACGGATTTCCACCACGTCCAGAGTGGGGACCGTTCTTTGCCTGCCGCCCGAATAAAAAATAAGATTACCCGCTATCTCTGACGGCGAAAAACGGCCGTAGATGCGCTCGCCATCCTCAAGACGCACTTCGTACAGATAGCGGCTATCAATTTGATGCACGTCTCGCCACTTGATTTGGATGGTGCCGGCATAGTCGGTATCTAACGACAGTTTCCCGGCAGTCATCGAATCAATCGCGCCCGTCAGCTGATCACCGTTGTCAACGGTGATCACATCGGTTTTGGCATGGGCCATTGCTTCGGAGGGTTGGAGTGAAACCACTATTAAAACGCTCAATAGCGTCAGGCTAATGGGGGTGCGCATAACGGTGTTCTCTAGCTGGAGCTGTATTTTTTAAATGCGATCAACCGGGACCCATATGGCAGAAGCACAATTTATTGCCATCCGGATCCCTCACGTAGCCGCCGTAAAACACGTCGGGCATGCGCTCGCCAGGTGGGCCATCGCAGGTGGCGCCCAGCGCCAGCGCCTTTTCGTACATGGCGTCGCAGCTGGCGCGACTGCCGGCGCGAATTGCCACCATGGTGCCATTGCCGGCGCTGGGTGGTTGCTTGTCATAGGGGATACAGATCGCCAGCATGGGGTTGTCCATATCCTTGCCATATAGGGCAATTCGCTCATTACCCATGACATAGTCGGCACCAATAACCTCCAGCAGTGCCGCGTAAAACGTTTTGGCCCGCTCAAAATCGGCAACGCCGAGGGTGGTGTAGGCAAGCATCGTACTCTCCCATTGTGATGACGGTTTCCGCAAAGTAGCTGGCGGGATTATTACCCGCGTTACCGCGCGGCTGCGCGGAGCTTATCTTTCAACCGGCAGGATAACCAGATTTTGGGGTTTTGGTGTCACCTTAAGAGCGCGTATTCTGGGCATCTCATAGAGTGTAGCGGATAACCCATGGAGCCTTTGCTCACAGCCCTGATCGTGGTTTCTCTGATTCTCGCGCTGATCTTCAGCCGGGTGGCGCCTGCGCTGGTATTCACCTCGGCCATGGCGGCCTGCGTTGCAGTGGGCAGCATCGATCTGCAGACGGCGCTGGATAAAGCCAGCAATGAGGGCCTGATTACGCTGATCTTGCTTATTTTGGTGTCGGTCGGTTTGGAGCGCTTGCCCTGGCTCATCGATCTGGCACAGCGCACCGTGAATCGCTCGTTGCCCAGAACCTTGCTCAATCTGTCCGGTATGACAATGCTCTTCTCTGCCTTCGTCAACAATACGGCGGTGGTAGCGACGCTGTCTGGAGCGTTGCGTAAAAACCCCTATCACGCACCGAGCCAGATTCTTCTGCCTATCTCTTACGCCGCCATTTTGGGTGGAACGCTCACGCTGATTGGCACCTCCACCAATCTGATTGTCAGCAGCTTTCTCGAGGACATCACGGGCGAGGGCATCGCATTTTTTGCCTTTTTACCCGTTGCGCTGCCTGCGGCTCTCGCGGGTCTGCTTGCGCTGCTGCTGATGCATCGCGTGCTGCCGGCGGTTGATCAGGCCGAGGTACGGATTAACGAATTTCTGATCGAGATGATGGTGGATGATGATTCCCAATTGATTGGCAAAACCATCAGCGAGAATGGGCTCCGTGATCTGGGGGATTTGTTTCTGGTGGAGCTGGTGCGGGGGGGAAGATTGCTGACCCCGGTAACCCCCAACGAGCGCTTGGCGGCAGGGGATCGGCTGATCTTCTCGGGTGATGTAGCAAAGATAGGGATGCTCGATAAATTCTATGGCCTGACATCCTTTGCCCTCGACGAAGGCATGTTGGGTAGCAATTTGACCGAGGTGGTGTTGTTGCCGGGCGCAACGGTGGTGGGGAAAACCATCAAGCAATGCGATTTCCGATCCCGCTTTGACGCCGCGGTGGTAGGCCTTCGACGCGACGGCGAGCGACTCTCGGGGCGGCTGGGTGATATTGCCCTGCGGGCGGGTGACTCCTTGATGCTGGCCGTGGGCAGCGATTTTTTAAAGCGCGGCAACCTCAGTCGAAACTTTCTGGTTATTGACGGCGACATTGTCAGCCATCGGCTACCGCTCACGAAAAGTCTGGCGGTGGGGGCAGGGCTGATGGTCGCAATTGTGGGCTCAATCCTGAGCTGGTTTACCCTGGCGACCGGCCTGATGTTTTTGCTGCTCCTCATGCTTGCACTGGATTTGTTCAGTGCGGCGGAGCTGCGCCGGCGTTTTCCCTTCGAAATTTGGCTGATTGTTGCCTCGGCCCTTGCCATCGCCCAGGCCGTTATGGATTCAGGATTAATGACGATCATGATGGCCGGCTTATCCCCGGTGATTGCGGCTGTATCGCCTTTTGTGCTGCTGCTCATGATCTACGCACTCACTCTCGCCTTGACCGAATTAATGACCAATAACGCGGCAGCGGCGCTGATGTTTCCGCTCAGCTACGCCCTCGCAACCAGCGCCGGGTTGGCACCAATGGCCTTTGTGATGGCGGTGGCGCTGGGAGGCAGTGCGTCATTCCTCACTCCGTTTGGCTACACCACAAATCTGATGGTTCAGAACCTGGG
>DFQW01000089.1:0-2517 GCA_002377985.1 Halieaceae bacterium UBA3479
GCTGCGGCTGCTTTATTTTCCTCGGCCAGCAGCGTCTCCAGCACGACGCCACAAAGCGCAGCAGTCCCCGCATAGCGATCACCCACCCCAAGCAAACCCGCCGCAACCGCACCCTGCAGTGACTCGGGCGCCCCATGCAAGGTGAGCCGTGCTGCAACCGCGCTCGGTGTGAGCCCATGCTCCATGATGGTCACCAACACCAGATCGATCAGCTCAATCTGCCTCGCAGTCGGAACTGCTCCCAGCGCCTGCAGGAGAAATGCGCTCGTCAGGGAATGATGCCCCATGACGTCGTCAACGAGATTTTGACCGCGCAACAGGATGGTGTCTGCGTCGAAACCGCAAATTTCTGTGTAATGGTTCGAAGAATCAGTGTCTGCCATCAAGAGAGTCCTCTACTTCAGCGTTTTTTAGGGTGGCGCTGTGATCCGATTTGTGCACAATACAGTACCTTTAGAAATTTCGGAATGTGGATGTATTTTCGCATATCGAAAACTATACCAATAATTTTGGATCCCATGAGAGGACATTCAATGACTACCCACCGCCTACGTTTGATGACCATCGCTGTGGCCGCAATGGCAGCTGCAGAAGCGACCGCTCAGGCAACGCTCGAAGAGATCGTGGTAACAGCTCGCATGAGATCCGAATCTTTAGCGGAAAGCCCTGTATCAGTCAAAGCATTCACCGAATCCGACATACGATCGAGCGGCATCCAAACGCCACAGGATTTCGTGGATCTGACGCCCAATGTCACGTTGGTCCAGACGCAAAGCACGGGGAATTCATTTCTCAACATTCGGGGGATCTCCTCTGCCCGGAATTCCGAGCTGGCGGCAGCCGTAGTGATCGACGGTGTTCTGCTCTCCAACCCCTCACAGCTTAATCAGCAGTTGTTTGATATAGAACAGGTGGAGGTTTTGCGCGGGCCGCAGGGCGCCATATACGGTAGAAACGCAATTGGCGGCGCGATAACAATCACCACCAAGGCGCCGGGAGACGAGCATGAGGGCGAAATTCGCATCGGCGCCGAATCCGCGCCGGGCTGGAGTGTTAAAGGCTACGTTGGCGGCCCACTGTCGGACGATGGATCGGTAAAATACCGCCTCGCCGGTAGCTACATGGACAATGATGGCTACATCGATAATGCGTACTTGGGGGAAGAAGCTGACCCCTATAAAGACACGTCGATGCGCGCTCGCCTCAACTGGGATGTTAGCGACCGTCTGAGCACTGACTTCCGTGTCAGCTACTCAAAGCTCGAAACGCAGGCCTTCTACTTCATCATTGATGTTGAAGCCGACGACACGGACATCCCGGTTCAGGTAAACAACCCCGGCTACAACGAGCGGGAATTTTTAAGCGCAAGCTTCAAGTTTGACTACGACCTCGGCTTCGCCACTTTAAGTGGCGTTACTGCCTACGACGACCTGGAAGAAACCTCCAGTGGCGATCAGTTCAACTTTCTGCCGCGGGAGCACCCCTACAACTATTTCAACAACGATGCATTCGGCGGCTATATCAAATTCTTAACCGGAGACGAATACACCGACCTCTCTCAGAATCAATACCTTGAAGTCGAATCAGTCAGCCAGGAAATTCGCCTCACCGGCAATAATGAGTCGGGGCCGCAGTGGATCGCGGGCGCCTATTTTATTGCCACAGACCGCTACATATCGACCGGCTCACAAATTGATCGCGGATTGGGCGTGTTTAACGTACAAAAAGACTTCCGTGACTCAGTCTTCTTGAATCCCGCAGACCCAAGTCCGCAACTCGGAATATTGGCAGATGAGCAAGACAATTTTGCCTGGGCCGTATTTGGACAGGTAGCGTTCGATATCACTGAAAACCTCGAACTCAGTCTTGCCGCGCGCTACGACCACGACGAACGGGAGAACACCGCCTTAACCCCCCCGCTGTACGATACGACCGGACTGGGTATTGTCTACGGTGAAAAGCGCAAAGAAAGCTGGGACTCCTTTCAACCCAAAGCCACGCTGAGATGGCGCCCCAACGATAATTGGGTGGTCTATGGTGATATCAGCCGCGGCTTCCGCAGCGGTGGCTTTAACCAGACTGGCGTGGGCACTGCCATTTTCTATCCGGGCATCGACGATATATTCGACGAACAGATCTCCACTAACTTGGAAGTTGGCGCCAAGGGCGACCTGCTCGATGGCAGACTCCGTCTGTCAGCTGCCGCCTTCTTTAACGAGCTTGAAGGAGCGTACTTCTTCTTTTACGACCCCAACACCAACACCCAGAACCTCGGCAGCGTCCCGGAAGCCGAGTACACGGGTATCGAGCTAGAGGGAACCGCACTCCTGGGTGAGTACTTCACCCTCAACTTCGGGCTCGGCCTCACTGACAGCGAGATCACGGAGGCCCCGACCGCAGACTGGCTGGGCAATCAGGCACCGCTGGTCAGCGAAGTAACCGGCAATGTTGGCCTGCAGTTCCGCGCCCCGATGGGCAGCGGTGACATGGAGTTCTTCGCCCGGGCCGACTGGCAAC
>DFQW01000089.1:2796-4734 GCA_002377985.1 Halieaceae bacterium UBA3479
ATGGAGTTCTTCGCCCGAGCCGACTGGCAACACCTCGGGGAGACCTGGTGGGAACCCAACAACTATTCCTCGCGAAGCGCCGTTGACCTAGTTGACCTTCGGGCCGGCCTGGAGTCAGCCGATAATTGGGCAGTCACCGTGTGGGTCAAAAATGCAACCGATGAGGAATACAACACCGAGTATTCTCCGGGCCCCGATGCGGCCTTTATTCTGGGCATCCCCGGGCTTAAGCCTCAATACAACTTCCTGTGGCCGGCGCAAGGTGTTCGCTACGGCATTGAACTGACAAAGTGGTTCTAAACCTTTACTGACCGGGAGGGGAATACGTAATGAACGCCATCGCTCAAATCAAATCTCGGCTGCACCATAACGCCTACGTGTGCAAAGATTTGGAGGAAATGCGGCAGTTTTACGAGGAGATTATTGGCTACCGGCTCGTGGCGACATGGGCTGAGCGAACAGATCTCTTTGGCAAAATGCGCACCTACGCTCACTGTTTCTTCGATATAGGTGACGGCTCGTCCCTCGCCTTCTTCCAGTTCGCTGATGCTGACGATGCCGCCGAATTCGGCCCCGAACTTCAGCCGAGCGGCTTCCGACATCTGGCAATGAAGGTTGATCAGGAAACACAAGATGCTATTAAGGCGCGACTCGATGCGGCCGGGTATTTTGAAAGCGGCCAGGCCTACCCTTTGAATCACGGCTATTGCTGGTCGCTGTACTGCTTTGATCCTTCGGGTTTGCTGGTGGAATGGACCGTTGACCACGAAGATGTGGAACAGATCAATGCCGATAAAGCGGCGAATGCCCACGAGGATCTGCGCAAGTGGTTAAGCGGAGATCACACGCCCAACAACGAACAATTCCATCGATAATCGCTAAGGGAATCTGATGCCAACCTCTATTGCTGTCGTCTATCACTCCGGGTACGGCCACACGGAAGTCATTGCCCAAGCAGTTGCCGAGGGCGCTCGGAGCGTTTCCGGGGTCTCCGTGTCGATCATTACCGCGAGTGAAATTGACTCGCCAGATTCGGCGGCACTGGCGCAACTCGATAATGCGGACGCCATGATTTTCGGCGCACCTACCTATATGGGTTCTGCCTCAGCGGTTTTCAAAAGCTTCATGGAGGCCACCTCGACCCGCTGGATGGAGCAAAAATGGGCGGACAAGCTCGCCGCAGGCTTCACCAATTCAGGCTCTATGAATGGTGACAAACAAAACACCCTGATCGAATTTTTCACCTTTGCCATGCAGCACGGGATGGCATGGGTGGGACTGGGACAAATGCCGGGCAACAATCACTCCGGAGGCTCCGAGAACGATAGCAACCGGCTTGGCGCATCTATCGGGTGTATGTCTCAAGCTAATGTCGACCAGGGCGGCGACGTCGCCCCTCCCGAATCTGATCGCGAAACGGCAAGGTTGTTTGGTGCACGTGTCGCGCGAGCGGCTTTGCGCTGGCAGCAGTAATGAGAGACCACGCTATTTTCGATCCGGCTGTTGAAACGCGGCCGGTGAGAGACCAATTTGAGCTGGATAGAGCCAGCTATCGTGAGCAAATAAAGTATCTGTTTGCGCATTCTGATTTCTATCAGGAAAAATTCGCCGCGGCGGGTTTTTCAACCCCCGAACAAATTGGCGAACTGGATGATATTGGCTCGCTGCCCTTCACCGAAAAAGACGAGATTAGACAGTCTCAGGCAAACTACCCCCCATTTGGTAACCATGTAGCCGCGCAAGCAGAATCCCTGCGTCGGATTTTCAGTACCAGCGGAACGACGGGCGTCCCCTGTTATCTCGGACTGACCGCTAACGATCTAGACATGTATGCCACCAATGTCGCCCGGGGCTACACCGCCGCAGGATTCAAGTCCGGGCAACGATTAGTGGTGGGCTTCAACGCGGGGCCATTTGTCGCCGGCGCCGTTTACTACG
>DFQW01000081.1:0-1188 GCA_002377985.1 Halieaceae bacterium UBA3479
GTACCGCCGATTGCTGCTCCCTATGTTGGAGCCGGACGCGGTGCAGCGATTGCAAACCGGCGCCGAGGCGCTGGCGGCGCAAGTACTGGATGAGGTGTTACCCGAGGGGGAGTTCGACTTTTTGTGGAAAGTCGCCAAACCGATCTCCATGGGGCTGTTTGTAAACCAGCTGGGTTTGGAGCCCGAGCGGCTAGACGATTTTTACGCCTGGGAGACGGGGTTTTATCGTGCGCCCACCATGGAAGAGCGTGTCCAGTGCGGTGAAAACATCGGCGGCTACCTGTTTGAGGTCGTCAAACAGCATGTCACATCGCCTCAAGACGATATCGTCAGTATGTTGCTTGATGTTGAAGTAGAAGGCGAAAAACTCTCGTTGGAGGAAGTTCACGCGATTTGCTACCTGTTGTTTTTGGCCAGCATCGATACGGTTGCGACCATGCTGAGCTTTATCATTCGTCACCTCGCCCGTGATCAGGTGTTATTTGACTCGCTCAAAGCTGACCCAAGTAAAATTGCCGAATCGGTTGACGAATTTCTGCGCATGCACGCGTTTATCAATCTCAATCGCATCTGCGAGCGCGATACCGAATTCCACGGCGTACAGTTTCGCGCCGGCGATAATATCGTGGTCCCGAGCTTTGTGACCGATCGTGACGACCGCGTTTTTGCAGACCCGGATACATTTAATCCTGAGCGTAGCAAGCGCGAGCGCAATCAGCATCATGCCTTTGGTGCTGGCGCGCATAAATGCATCGGCTTGCACGTGGCCAAGATGGAAGTGCGAGTGGTGCTTGAAGCGCTGTTTGCGCGGGTCAACTCTCTGTCGTTGGTCTCCGAGGCGGCGGTCGTTGGCCACGGTGGGACCACCATGGGACTCGACACGATCCCGATCCGAGTGACCTAGCAGGCCTGTGAGTGTGGCGGGCACTGCTGCGCGATAGCAAACCGGGGGAAAAGATGAATCAACCTAAAAAGATTTCCCGTCGCCAGGCCTTGGGTGGGGCTTTGGCGGGGGGCGCTGCGTTGTCACTGGGTAAGACCACTGCAGCACACGGCGACGCCGGGCAGAGCCAGTGGGACTATGAGGCCGATATCGTCTGTATTGGGTCGGGCGCAGCGGCGATGTCGGCTGCCACTACCGCGGCAGTCGAAAACGCCTCGGTGATTGTGCTGGAGAAGGCGCCGGTG
>DFQW01000081.1:1563-12900 GCA_002377985.1 Halieaceae bacterium UBA3479
GGCGCGCGGCGTCGCTGATGAGCGAGAAGATTGCATTCGGTTTTTATGTCGCTATGCGTTCCCGACGCTCTACGCACCCGACGCGGAGCACTTTGGACTCTCTGCCTTTGACTACTCGCGTATCGCTGCGTTCTACGATAACGGCTCTGAAGCCGTCGACTTCATTCGCAGGCACCAGATTTTTGGCGTGAAGGAGTGGCGAATGTGGGGGCTCGATGAGCCCGCCGTGGATTATCTTGAGCATATCCCCGAGAACCGCACGCCCACGGGCCGACCGCTCGCGGCAGTCGATGCCGACGGCGTCTTTTGCTGGGGTTGGGGCATGATCGAGCAGATGGCCGCTTTTCTTAATGCCCGCCATGTCCCAATTCTCACCGAACACGCAGTGAATGATCTGGTCATGGACGATGCCGGCCGCGTTGTCGGGGTGGCGGCGGCGGCGCCCCAGGGGACGGTCCGCGTGCGCGCAAAAAAGGCCGTGATCTTTGGTACCGGTGGGTATGCGCATAACACGGATATGTTGCAACGCTATCAGGAAGTCTTTGCCTACGGATCCTGCGCCCAGCTCTCTGCGCAGGGTGATTTTATTCCGCTAGCCCAAAAAGCCGGTGCGCAATTCGGCAATTTGCACGGTGCCTGGCGGTGTGCCGTGGTGTTGGAGCAGGCACTGGAAAATCGTTCTGTGGGCACTGGGATGTTTGTGCCGCCCGGAGACGCCATGGTGTTGGTCAATCGCTATGGCCGGCGATTTGTGAATGAGCATCGTAACTACAACGACCGCAGTCGCAGTCACAGCACGTTTGATCCGACCCGCGGCGACTTTCCCAACGAATTTCAGTTCATGATTTATGATCATCGTACTGCCACGATTGTGGGTGAAGATACGGGTCAGCCCCCGATCACGCCCAACGAGCCCTATGTGATTTCAGCCGATAGTCTTGCAGTGCTGGCAGACAAGATTCGCGAGCGCGTAGCGCAACTCTCCGAGAGCATCGGTGGCTATGCGTTGGATCCCGGTTTCTCCGACCGCCTGGCAAAAACGGTGGCGGAGTTCAATCGGTTTGCGATAGCCGGCAAGGATGAGGACTTCAGTCGCGGCGATCAGCCCTACGACGTGGCCTGGCATCGGTTGTGGGGCCTGTTTAAGCATACCGAGCAATATCCGGAAAACCCTTTCCCCAACCCGACCCTGCATCCGTTGAGCGATGAAGGCCCCTATTACGCCATTATTTTGGCACCCGGCCTGCTGGACACCAACGGCGGACCGATGACCGATGCCAGCGCGCGCATTGTAGATGAGCAGCTGCAGCCGATTCCGGGTTTGTATGGCGCGGGTAACTGTATTTGCGCGCCCACGCGTAATGCCTATGCGGGGGCGGGTGGGACTATCGGTCCGGCACTGACTTACGGGTACATCGCGGCCCGACACGCACTCGGCCTGTCGGGCGCCGCCTGATGCTTGGCGCGGTGCGAGCGGCGCTTGTTACCGCCTGTTTCGTTTGCATGGCAAGGCCGGTCGCTGCCGATGACAAGGTGTCTTTCGCTATGGATTTGATGCCGACGCTCAAGGCACGTTGTGCGGTGTGCCATATGACAGGCGGCGAACCCGGGGGGATGGCGTTAACCCCCGATACCGCTTGGTCTGACTTGGTGGGGCGGGACGCCATGGGGCTGCCATCGATGAAGCGGGTGAATCCCGGTGAGCCGCAGTCGAGTTATCTTATGCACAAGCTGTGGGGGAGCCATCGCACTGTCGGGGGTAACGGATCGAGAATGCCTTTACATCAGCCGCCGTTGACAGCGGCGTTAATCGCAGACTTCGAGATCTGGGTCTTGGCGGGCGCACCGAATAACTGACTGGCGTTGTCTTGAGATCGCTCTTGCGGGAGTGTGAGTCGCTAGCGGCCAGAGAAGCTATACCGCGACGATCGTTTTGCCAAAGTTTTCCCCGGCGAACAGGTCCGCAAATGCCTTGCCTACATTCTCAATACCCGAGAGGCGATGCTCCGGAGACTGAATGACACCCTCGCGAAGCCAGGCAGAGAGTTGTTCGCGAGCCTCGTCATAGCGGTCGTGCCGAAAGTGCGTCATAAAGCCTTCGACTGAGAGTTCTTTGGTAATCAGCTCAAAGAGGTTATTGGGGCCATGAGGGGTAACGCCGTATCCCGAGATCGCACCACACAGCACCAAGCGACCCCGATGATTCATGTTGCTGATAGCGGCTTCCAGCGTTTTCCCGCCGACGTTATCAAAAAACACATCTACCCCATCGGGGCAGGCTGCTTGAATGGCTTCGGCAAGTGGCGTCTCGCTAGATCGTAATACGGCAGCGTCATAACCCAATGTTTGGCATAGCCAGTCGGCTTTTTTCTGTGACCCGACAATGCCCACAACGCGAGCACCCGAAAGTTTGGCGATCTGACCCGCAATGGTGCCCACCGCCCCGCCCGCGCCGCTGATTAATACACAGTCATCAGCGGTGGGTTTGGCAATATCGGTGATCCCAAAGTAGGCAGACATTCCGGTATCACCGAGCACGCCCATGTAGGCGCTGGGATTGAACTCCAACTCGTCTGGGAGGCGGGCGATAAAGTCGGTGCCATCGCTGAGGCTGTGGGTTTGCCAGGCAAAGCGCGCCATGAGCTTATCGCCAACTGCGTAATCTGGATGCTTCGAGTCAATCACATCAGCGAGCACCAGACCCATGACCGGCTCATTCAACGGCATGGCGGGGAGCACTTCGTCTCCTGAATCCTCGTTCATCCAGTTGCGGAATCCCGCATCCAAAGAGATAAAACTGTTGTGGGTGAGAAAGGTACCTTCGGTGACTTCTGGAAGGGGCGCGTCGACCAAAGCGAAATCTGCCTCGACCGGGTTACCCAAGGGTCGCCTCGCTAATACAACAGACTGCATCATGGTTTTTGTCCTTATTGTCGGATCAGATAGTCGGCCAGATTGTCTGATCGTGCACAAAAAAGCCACCCGAGGGTGGCTTCTTGAATGGGTAAGGGGAGTTTAGAACTCGTACCCGATTGTCACACCCACAGTGCGTCGCGGAACCAAGCTGGCGAATGCAAATGCGCCAGCATCGAACGGGCGTTCAATTCTACCGCCGTCCTCAAGAACATCGGTGCCGTAAACCCTGATCATCGCCGTACCGGTGCCAATGGGGAGCATATAGGTTGCCGATAAATCTAGGACCTTAAAATCTTCCCTCACGATGTCGGGACCGTATTGGAAGTTGTAGGTACCAAAATCGGTTCGTCCCCAGGCTTCATCGGTATACTTGTAGTTGGCATTGAGGATCCAGTCTCCGCCGAGGCCGCTGAACCGGTATTCTCCGCCGATGTTATAGGTGAGGTCAGGCGCCCAAACGACCTGCGCGCGATCAGAAATGTCACCTATGCCTGCGTAGTCAAACTTGGCATAGTCCGCGTCCAATGTGCCCAGAGCAGCTCGGATGGTCAGATTATCAGTGACCATCGCCATCATTTCGACCTCGATCCCGTCAGTGTCGACCTCACCCGCATTGAAAACAAAGGTGCAGGTGGGGCCTCCACAATTTTCGGGCTGGCCATTGTAGATATAACTGCCGTCACCAGCAGTTACGACCTGCTCCTGCTTGTCCTCGTAAGACGCATTAAAGTAAGTCAGATTGAGCGTCAGCCGGTTGTCAAACCATTCCGAGCGAGCGCCTATCTCGACCGAATCAACGGTTTCCGAGCCATATGGGCCCACTGTGTTTTGGGTGGTGCCGCGAGAGTTGAAACCGCCCGATTTGAAGCCTGTAGAATACGAGCCGTAAATCATGCCGAAGTCGAAGTTGCGCTGCAGGACCAATCGGTAGGTCACTTCATCATCGTCAAACGCGAAATCTTCACCATTGGGGAAGGCGCCAGCAACCGCATAGAAGTCTTTTTCTTCTTCCGTATACCTTACTCCGGCAGTGAGTTCCCATGCATCAGTGATATCCCAATTTACTTCGCCATAAATAGCGCGTGCTTCAAGGTCCTGCATGGATTCAATGACTTGAACCGGACCTGAAAGGAAGGGTGCCTCGCTCTCGAGCATGTAAATGCCCGCTACGTAGTTAAAGGGTCCATCGAAGTCAGACGTGATCTGAATTTCGTTAGTAGACTGCTCAAACTCCTGTTGCCGCAGCACAGGAAATAGACAGGGAGCGTCCGAGGGATTCGCAGCCGTGCCTGTGCCAAAGGGGAAGATGATTCCGGGGAAAGGTGACCCCCAGGAGCAAATATCCATTTCTTCTTTGGTGTCCATCATCGAGGTAATGAACTTGACGTCATGATTACCCATACGCCCGTCAATCGCCAAGGAGTAGTTGTTTCCTTGAATCTTGCTCATGAAATTACCGCTGGAATAGGTTGTCTCATAGTTGTTTTCCCGAGACCGGTCGGCGGATTCTGCTCTTCCGTGAAATGGCGAGATCAGAGCAAACCCATTTGCACCTTCAAAATTGGGCCCGCCGGTGGTACTGATATTGAGGAGGTCGACCAACTGGCTGTTGTCGTTGTAGTTATCCCACGTGAATTGAGCTGACCAATCGTCGGTAAAGTCATAGCGAATCGCCACACTGGAGGATACCAAGTCACGATTATCAGGATTCGTCCCTTTGGTTACGTTCTTTGCAAACGACTCACTTTGCAAGGACCGAGCAGATACTTTCAGCCCACCGCGCTCTCCCAGAGGAGCATTGATGACTGCCTTGATGTCTTCTCGCTCATATTCATCGAAGGTAGCAGAGAGGCGCATACCCCACTCTCCGGTAGGTTTGGAGCGCTTGATATTGATCACACCACCAATGGTGTTTCTTCCAAACAAGGTGCCTTGTGGTCCGCGAAGGACTTCAATGCCTTCTACATCAAATAAATCAACGTTCGCGCCGGCAGTTGAAGAGTAGAAAACACCATCGACTGAGACTGCAACGGTGGGCTCAAATGTTTTCTCCAAATCATCCAGCCCAACCCCCCGGATGGAGGCTGCCAATGCTGAGCCGGCAAATGGCTGAGCAATCAGCTCTACGTTGGGTGCTAATTTGGCGACTTCGACGACCGAATTGATGTTACCCCGCTCGATCATTCCACCGGTCAGTGCTGTCACCGCTACAGGAACATCCTGCAGTGATTCCGCACGCTTCCTCGCCGTCACGATGACTTCTTCGAGACCAGCGTTTGGTGCATCTTGAGCGGCAGCGGTGGTTGCCATTGTGGTCGCGAAGATGGCGCTCAGGGAGGCGACACTTGCGGCTAGCGCAATGGGGGTCTTGCGTGACAAAAGGTTTCTCATGGAGATGCTCCGAATTTTTATGGCTTTAAGGTTCTGTGGTGGGGCGTCGGCGCCCTTCTTTGCGGGTGTTAATCTGACATAGCGCAGAGAAAGATGCAAACAGCCAAGATTGTTTTTTTTGATTGATTGGCAGCGAGCCACGAGTCTGCGCTCGAGCCATCGAGCTGGGATTAGGCTGGGGGGTTCATCTCGAAACAGACCGTATCGCTATCCGCCGGCAGCCAATGGCGCGCGGTGCTGGTCCAGCAGGTCATGCCAACTGACAGCCAACTGGTATCCTCCATCCCGCCGGCTTTAATGAACATTTGACCGGGAATTTCGTCCACGAAGGTGAACATCTGGCTACCGCAGTTGGGGCAAAACCCTCGGTTGACGTGCGAGCCTTCGAAACCTATGGAGCCGTAGGTTTTGTATTCACCAGAGATTGTGACCGCGTCCTGCGGGAACATAATGACTGTCGCTTTGCCTGAACCGGTAACGCGCTGACAATCCTTGCAGTGGCAGTGAAGACCAAACCCGACCTGAGTTTCATCGAACTCGTATTGAACGCTACCGCACAAACAATGTCCTTTCTGCATAAAAACTCCTAGTTGACTGATGAGTTACGAATGCCCGCGAGCCACAGCACTAATGTAACAGCGTGGGTAGACGGAAATAAGCCCAGCGACAGCGGTGTGGTTGTTCGGCCGAGCCGTGCTCACAACAACTTTGTGACTCAGACAAAGAAGCGGTCGCTTTATCAGGTGGTTAAGCCCGCCATCCGTCGAATGGCGGCATAGCGGGTTGTCCAAATCTTGCGGCTGAGAGCAGCATTTGGTGCGAACAACTCGGAGGCGTGGTAAGCCCCCGGCCACAAGTGGAACTCCACGGAGACGCCGGCCGCAGACAGTCGCTGTGCGATTTCGATGTCTTCGTCGCGGAAGAGATCCAGATCGCCCACGTCGATATAGGTGGGGGGAAGGTTGGTAAGATTTTCCGCGCGGGCGGGTGCTGCATAACTATCAGCTTCGGCTCCTCCCAGGTACCAGTTCCACGCCTCAATCGAACCGGCGCGATCCCAAATGCCAATATCGATTACCTCGTGAGAGGAGGGTGTGGCGTGTCGATCATCGATCATTGGATAAATGGGTAACAGGTACGCCAGCTTGGGACCCCCACGATCTCGCAGCATCAATGCCGTCGCCAGTGCCAGACCGCCACCGGCCGAGGCCCCCATGAGACCAATGTTGTTGGCATCCATGCCCAAATCAACAGCGTTTTCGAATACCCAGCAGACGCCGGCATAGCAATCTTCTGGCGCCGCGGGGTACGGGTGCTCAGGTGCCTTGCGGTAGTCGATGGAGGCGATGGGGATATTGAGCTCGGTGGCTGCCTCTCGCATGTTCTCGTCCTGACTCTCGAGATCTCCCATGATCATGCCGCCGCCATGAATGTAAATCAGTCCAGGAGAGTCGGCAGGAGCGGTCTCGGGGCGATAGAGTCTTAGCGTTAGCTCATTTTCTGGTCCCGGGTACTGGTATTCCGTAACTTGAAGTTGGGGGAAGTTACCTTTGGGGATCGCTGCGCGCGATGCTGACATCGCAGCGCGGCGGGTGACGATATCGGGTATGCCGTTGAGTCCCCCGGGTAGTGCTTCCCACAATGCTTCCAATGGGGGTCGGCTCTCTGCGTCAATGCGATCCCAAAGTGACATGGTCTTTCTCCTTTTCTGTGAGAGGCGAGTGTAGCGCTCCCGCGCAGGAAGAACGAATACTCGGGAGACATAAAAAAGCCGCGAGTCAGACACAAAAAAAGGGCGCCGAAGCGCCCTTGGATTTGGATAAGCGATTAGTCCCAGTTAAGGGCGCCACCGGTTTGGTATTCGATGACGCGCGTCTCGAAGAAATTCTTCTCCTTGCGCAGATCCATGATCTCTGACATCCAGGGGAAGGGGTTCTGCGCGCCAGGGAACTGCTCTGCCAGACCCAATTGGGTCAGCCGGCGGTTGGCGATAAAGTGCAGGTACTCCTCCATCATGGCGGCGTTCATGCCGAGCACGCCCCGGGGCATCGTATCGCGCGCGTATTCGATCTCGATGGCAGTGCCCTCAAGGATCATTTGCGTTACCTCTTCCTTAAATTCCGGCGTCCACAGTCTGGGGTTTTCGAGCTTGATCTGGTTAATCACATCGATACCAAAATTCAGATGCATCGACTCATCACGCAGAATGTACTGGAACTGCTCTGCGACCCCGGTCATTTTGTTGCGTCGGCCCATCGAGAGAATCTGGGTAAATCCGCAGTAGAAGAAAATGCCTTCGGTAACGGCGTAAAACCCGATCAGGTTGCGCAGTAACTGCTGGTCGGCTTCCAGCGTGCCGGTATTAAAGTTTGGGTCTGAGAGGATGTGAGTATGGCTGATGGACCACGCCGCTTTCTTGGCGACGGAGGGGACCTCACGGTACATATTGAATACTTCGCCCTCATCCATCCCCAGTGACTCAATACAGTACTGGTAGGCGTGCGTATGGATGGCTTCTTCGAATGCCTGACGCAGCAGGTACTGGCGACACTCTGGATTGGTCACCAAGCGGTATATACCCAACACGAGGTTGTTGGCTACCAGCGAATCGGCGGTCGAAAAATAGCCCAGCGAACGCATCACTATGCGGCGCTCGTCTTCACTCAGGCCTTCCTTGCTCCTCCAGGTGGCAACATCCGCGGTCATGTTAATTTCCTGGGGCATCCAGTGATTGGCACAGCCATCAAGGTATTTCTGCCAGGCCCAGTCATACTTGAAAGGCACCAACTGGTTGAGGTCGGCGCGACAATTGATCATCGCTTTTTCGTCTACCGATACGCGTGAGGCCCCCATTTCCAACTCCTCGACGCCTGCCGAGGTGTCCATGTTAGCGACCGCTGCCTCCGCTGCCTGCATGGCTTCGGGTATGGGTTCAGCCGACATCGTTTCTTCGGCGGGTTCCTCAGGCTCAGCCATGACACGTTGCGCTGCAGCGGCGGCGGCAACCACCGCTGGCTGCGGCGCTGCCGCCGCCCTTTCGTCCTGGTTGTAATCTTCCCAAGTCAGCATGTTGTCTTGTCTCCTATTACGGCTAGGCCTTATTGACAGGCTTCACAATCTGGATCGTCCAGCGAGCAGGCTTTTGGCACAGGCGCAGGCTGCGGCGCTTCTGCCGCATTGGATACGGCGTTGAGGTTGCCCGTGGTTACGGTGGATTTCTCCGTGCCGGTTGCGGCGAGTGACCGCAGGTAGTAGGTCGTTTTCAGACCGCTGTACCAGGCCATTCGGTAGGTCACGTCAAGTTTTTTACCGCTTGCATTGTTGATATAGAGGTTGAGTGACTGGGCCTGGTCGATCCACTTCTGCCGACGGCTGGCGCTATCGACAAGCCACCGCGGCTCTACCTCAAATGCGGTTGCATATTTGGCTTTGAGGTCGGCGGGGATCCGATCTATTTTTTGTACGCTACCATCAAAGTACTTGAGATCATTGACCATCACTTTGTCCCACAGGTCACGGCTTTTGAGGTCATTGACCAGATAGGGATTTACAACTGTGAACTCACCAGACAGGTTCGACTTCACGTACAGATTTTGATAGGTGGGTTCAATGGACTGCGATACGCCGGTGATATTGGCAATGGTGGCGGTGGGCGCAATCGCCATGACGTTTGAGTTGCGCATACCCGCCGCTGCAACCTTGGCCTTGAGCGCCTCCCAGTCGAGCGTCTTGTCCCGGTTAACGTCGATGTACTTTTCACCGCGTTGCTCGATCAGGATATCCAGTGAGTCGAGCGGGAAGATGCCTCTGCTCCAGAGGGAGCCGTCATAGGAAGAGTAAGTGCCGCGTTCACTCGCCAGCTCGCTAGAGGCTTCAATGGCATAGTAGCTGATTGCTTCCATGGATCTGTCGGCAAAGGTGACGGCCTCATCGGATCCGTAGGGCGCATCGATTCGATAGAGCGCATCCTGAAAGCCCATCAGGCCCAGGCCGATCGGGCGATGGCGGAAATTGGAGGTTTCCGCTTGCGGCACCGAGTAGTAGTTGATGTCGATGACGTTGTCCAACATACGGATTGCGGTCCGCACGGTGCTGCGAAGTTTGTCCAGATTCAGCTCACCGTTCTCGATGTGCTGCGGTAGATTGACCGAGCCCAGATTGCAGACTGCGATTTCTTCCGAGTTAGTATTGAGTGTGATTTCGGTACACAGGTTCGACGAGTGCACGACGCCGCAATGCTGCTGAGGTGAGCGCAGGTTGCAGGGGTCTTTAAAGGTCATCCAGGGGTGGCCTGTCTCAAAGATCATCCCCAGCATCTTGCGCCACAGGTTTTGTGCCTTCAGGGTTTTGTGCAGTTTGAGTTCGCCGTTACGGGCCATCTGCTCGTAGTGCTCGTAGCGCTCTTCAAACGCCGTGCCATACAAGTCGTGCAAATCGGGGACGTCATTGGGTGAAAACAGTGTCCACTCGCCATCCTCGAACACGCGCTTCATAAACAGGTCGGGAATCCAGTTTGCGGTATTCATATCGTGGGTGCGGCGCCGGTCGTCGCCCGTGTTCTTGCGCAGATCGAGGAATTCCTCGATGTCCATGTGCCAGGTTTCGAGATAGGCGCACACGGCCCCCTTGCGCTTGCCTCCCTGATTGACGGCTACGGCCGTGTCGTTCACGACTTTCAAAAAGGGAACAATGCCCTGACTCTTACCGTTGGTGCCTTTGATGTACGCGCCCAACGCTCTTACCGGGGTCCAGTCGTTCCCCAGGCCGCCGGCAAATTTGGATAGCATGGCGTTGTCCTGAATAGCGCCATAAATGCCGAATAGATCATCCGGTACCGTGGTCAGGTAGCAGGAGCTCAGTTGCGGCCGCAACGTGCCTGAATTGAACAGCGTGGGCGTAGAGCTCATGTAGTCAAATGAAGAGAGCAGCCGGTAAAACTCGATAGCCCTGGCATTGCGATCGTCTTCCCGGGTTGCAAGCCCCATGGCTACCCGCATGAAGAAAATCTGGGGTAGTTCAAAACGGACTTCATCGCTGTGAATAAAGTAGCGGTCATAAAGTGTTTGCAGACCCAGATAGGTGAACTTCAGGTCGCGCTCCGCCTGTAATGCCTCTCCTAGTAAATCGAGATCAAACTCCGCCAGATTCGGCGCCAGTAGCTCGAGTTCGATACCGCGCGTAATAAATGCCTTGAGCGCTTGCGGGTAGTAAGCTTCCATCTCTGCCTGTGTGGCACTTTCCGCTACGCCAAGGAAATTCAGGCCCTCTGCGCGCAGATCATCCAACAACAAGCGCGCCGCGGCGTAACTGTAGTTGGGCTCCTGTTCTATCATGGTGCGCGCTGTGATCACCAAAGAGGTACTGCACTCCCGGGCGGACACGCCGTCGTAGAGGTTGCGCAAAGCCTCGTCGATAATCGCCGATTCACTGACATCCTTCAGGCCCGCACAGGCCTCTCCCACGATGGTGCCAATGCGTTCAATATCGAGCGGTTGCCGACTGCCATCGGGCTGGACGATATGAATGCCTTTGGCTGCTGCCTTTGATTCTGGGGAAAGGGCTACGCGGGCATCGCGCTCCTGTCGTCTCGCCTCTCGATAAATAACGTAGTCACGGGCGGTCTTGTGTTCTCCGGCGCGCATCAGCTCCAGTTCAACCTGATCCTGAATATCCTCGATGTGTAGCGTTCCACCAGACGGCATGCGGCGCTTGAAGGTGGCAACGACCTGGGCGGTCAGGTTGGCGACGGTTTGGTGTATGCGGCTGCTCGCTGCTGCGGTGCCGCCTTCCACCGCCAAAAACGCTTTGGTGATGGCTACGGTGATTTTGCTGTCCTCGAACGGCACGACCGTGCCATTGCGCTTGATGACTCGGAGTTGTCCGGGTGCAGTAGCGGTGAGACGGGTGGGGTTGGGGTTTTCTCTGGTCGCAGCCGGCGTGGATGCGACACTTTGTTGTTCTAGTGATTCACTGCCTGTTTGCATAAGTCGGGCTGCCTCTGAAACGCCTTTGTGTCGTGTAATAACGCGC
>DFQW01000081.1:13276-36528 GCA_002377985.1 Halieaceae bacterium UBA3479
CATAATGCAAGCAGAGCATACTGGGTTTTTTTTGTGGGTAATCTGTGTGTAAGTTATGCCGTACCGCCGTCGCGAGACCGTAACTCCTTGAGTTATTGCATAAAAACGCGCATATGCCTGTGAACCATCGAAGTCACAACCAAATTGGCATTCGATAATCGATAGATTGAAAAATTCACAGGGTTCCGGGTTAGGGCGCTACCGCTACCCGCACCTTCTGACTCAGGGGTTTATCAGAAACTCAAGCAGCGCTTTTTGTGTATGGAGCCGGTTCTCTGCTTCCTGCCAAATCACGGTATCGGGGGCGTCCATCAGATCAGCAGTGATCTCCTCATCGCGGTGAGCGGGCAGACAATGCATGTACAGCGCGCCGGCTGCCGCCTGCTCGAGGAGCTGCCGGTTCAGTTGATAGGGCGCCAGCAATGCGGCGCGCGCTTGCTGCTCTGACTCTTGTCCCATGGACGCCCATACGTCAGTCACGAGCAGATCAGCGCCCAGCACGGCGCGCTGTGGCGCGCGCTCGATCCTGACGAATCGCGCGCAAGCCTTGAGCAACGCAGGGTCGGGCTCATAACCTTCGGGGCAGGAAACCACCAACTCGAAATCCAGTAATCGTGCGGCATTCATCCACGAATGGCAGACGTTATTACCGTCTCCCAACCAGCAAACCCTGCGTCCGGCAATGTCGCCGCGATGCTCAAAAAATGTTTGCAGGTCAGCAAGGATCTGACACGGATGAAATTCGTCGGTGAGGCCATTGATGACCGGTACACTTGAGAAAGCGGCGAAACGCTCTACGTCGCTATGGGCGTAGGTTCGAATCATGACTGCGTCTACCATCGACGAAATAACCCGGGCGGTGTCTTCAATGGGTTCTCCCCGGCCCAACTGCGTGTCTTGCCCCGACAGAAAGAGCGCAGAGCCTCCCAACTGGGTCATGCCCGCTTCAAAAGAGACTCTCGTTCGGGTCGAGGCCTTGGTGAAAATCATTGCCAGAGACTTGCCGCTCAGGCTTGAGGGCTCCGTGCCGGCTTGTCGCAGTGCCTTGAGTTGAATTGCGCGGTGAATCAAGTTCCGAATTTCTTCGGGGGCGAGATCCATCAGTGTGAGGAAGTGTCGCGTTTGTGCCATTACAGTCTTTCCTGTTCGGCGATTTCATTGATGACGTCGGCGATGCCGGCGCCCAGTTCTCCGGCCTGTTCGTGGCTCATTACCAGCGGTGGCAATACGCGGATGGTGTCGCCACCGGCGATATTGAGGAGCAGGCCTCGGTCGAGGCCGCGCCTCACCACGGTGTCGGTCGAAGTGGCAGGCTGAATGCCAATCATCAGACCCCGGCCGCGAACATCAGCGATCAGCGCGGGATCCGCAATCCGCTGCTGGAGGCCTTCAATCAAGTGATGCCGCAGAATCTCCGCCTGCGGCATCAAGTTATCCTCTTTCAGCGCGGTAAGTACCGCCCTGGCTGCGGCGCAGCACAGCGGATTGCCGCCGTACGTTGAGCCGTGGTCACCCGGGCCCAGCTGTTGGGCGGCCGCACCCCTGGCCATGCACACGCCAATAGGGAGCCCGTTCCCCAGCCCCTTGGCGGTTAACAACACATCGGGCACGACCCCCAATTGTTCAAATGCATAGGTGCTTCCACAGCGGCCATTGCCCGTTTGCACCTCGTCGAAGATCAAAAGCCAGTCGTGAGTGGAGCACAGCGCGCGAAGGCCTTTGAGATAATCGGGTGACAGCGGCCTGATGCCGCCTTCTCCTTGAATGGGTTCTACCATTACCGCTACCACGTCTGTCAGCGTCTCGCCGAGTTGCTCAATCGCTGTCAGGTCGTTGGCGGGCACCCGGGCGAACCCGTCAAGCAGCGGGCCAAAACCCTGTCGGATTTTGGGGTTGCCGGTAGCCGACAGCGCACCGAGTGTTCTACCGTGGAACGCCCCTTCAAGCACAATAATCTGGGGCGCCGCTATTCCCTTGCGATCGCCGTATCGTCTCGCCAGTTTAATGGCGGCCTCGTTGGCCTCCGCGCCTGAATTGCAAAAGAACATGTTTTCCATGCCGGTGGCTTCACTGAGCATCTCGGCAACACTCTCCTGCAAGCGGATGTGAAAGAGGTTCGAAGTGTGTACCAGCCGTGCGACCTGGTCGGTGACAGCGGCCGTCACGCCGGGATGGTTGTGTCCCAGATTAGTCACTGCGATGCCCGAAACGCCATCCAGATAAGCGCGACCGTCGGTGTCGTAAAGCAGTGCGCCCTCTCCATGCGAGAAAGTCACGGGCAGTCGACCGTAGGTCGGCATAATGGCGGTGTTCGATTGAGACATTGAAAACAGCGATCTGTCGGTTTGAAGGGTGCCAAGATTAGCGAAGCGCTGTCCCGAGTCAAATGTGTTTAATAAACGGTCTCCGCCTGACCCTCTCCTCGTATTACAATAGCCCCCATCGAAATTCACCGAAGAAAGCTAAACGCACCCATCTACGGAGCACGCTATGGACATCATGGACACGATTCGCGAGCAGATCGAAGGCAATCGGATTATCCTTTATATGAAGGGTTCGCCCAACCAGCCGCAGTGCGGTTTTTCCGCCAGGACAGTGCAGGCACTCATGTCCTGTGGCGAGCGGTTCGCCTATGTGGATGTGTTGAGCAACCCCGAGATCCGCGCCAACCTTCCTGCCTATGCTAACTGGCCGACGTTTCCCCAGCTTTGGGTGGATGGCGAGTTGATTGGTGGCTGCGACATTGTTTGCGATATGGAGGCCTCGGGAGAGTTGAAGGCGCTGGTCAGCGGCGGTTCGGAAGACGCTGGGTCCTGAGCCGGGGGCGTTGATACGGGAACCGTTAGCGGTGCAAGTCGGTCAGCTCATCACTGATATGGCGCAGGCTGCCCGGGAGGCATCGCGCGGCGTGGCGAGCGCTCCTGTGGCGCAGCGTAACGACGCCTTGCTGGCTATTCGGCAGGAGATCATCAGCAGTCGCGACAGCCTATTGGCGGCTAACGAAGCCGATCTGGTGTCGGCGCGCCGGCTCGAGTTAGATGAACCTCTCATCGATCGTCTGGCGCTGAATCCGGCGCGCCTCGATGCGCTGGAAGAGGGTTTAGAGCAGGTGGCGTCGTTACCCGATCCCATTGGTGCCATTGAGCACTTGCGCAAAATGCCCTCGGGTATCGAAGTCGGGACGATGCGCGTTCCATTGGGCGTTATTGCCATCATTTTCGAGTCACGGCCCAACGTGACTGTTGAGGCGGCGGCGTTGTGTCTGAAGGCGGGCAACGCGGTCCTGCTGCGGGGTGGTTCTGAGGCCATTCACTCCAACATCAAGCTGGGGGAATTGATTGGCCGCGGGCTTGCCAAGGTTGGATTGCCCACAGCCTCGGCACAGGTGGTTCCAGTGGTCGACCGGGATGCAGTGGGAGCACTACTTAACTTGCCTGAGTATATCGATCTGGTAGTGCCACGGGGTGGCAAGGGTTTGATAGCAAGGGTGTCAGAGGAAAGCCGTGTTCCGGTGTTGAAGCATCTCGATGGTATTTGTCATGTGTTTATCGATCGAGACGCAGATCCCGAGAAAGCCATGGCGATTGCGATTAATGCCAAAACCCAACGCTACAGTACCTGCAATACCATGGAGACACTGCTGGTGGCGCGTGAGCAGGCTTCGCTTTTACCTCGATTGGTCAGGGCTATGCAGGAACATGGCGTTGAGGTGCGAGGATGTCCGGCATCTCGTAGTGCGGCGCCAGACATTCTGGTCAGCGCAGAGGAAGCGGATTGGGGAACAGAATATCTGGCCCCCATTTTGTCAGTGCGGGTGGTGGCAGACGTGGAAGAGGCGATGGCGCACATCGCGCGCTATGGCTCAGATCATACTGAGAGTATCGTCACTGAAAACAGCGAGACTGCCGCACGATTTTTGCGGGAAGTCGATTCCAGCTCTGTTATGCACAACGCATCGACCCGGTTCGCTGACGGTTTCGAGTACGGGCTGGGGGCAGAGATAGGGATCTCTACCGACAAGCTGCATGCCCGGGGCCCGGTTGGCCTAGAAGGGCTGACCTCACGAAAATATATCGTCAAAGGTGACGGACATATTCGGCAATGAGGTCGCCACGGGTGACTGAAAGTCATCGTGCGCGAGGGTTGTTGGGTGGCGCTTTTGACCCCGTTCATATCGGACATCTGCGTGGCGCGATGGCGGTACGCGACGCGCTGGGGTTGGATCGTGTCGATCTTATTCCGGCGGCACAGTCCCCCTTGAAGGACCAGAGTATGGTGAGCGCGGAGCATCGGCTTGAGATGTTGCGCTTGGCCATCAATGGTGTTTCCGGACTGGGCGTCGACGGCCGCGAGCTCGATCGCTCGGGTCCCTCGTTTTCGGTTGATACGCTGTTGGCCATCCGGCGAGAAGTGGGTGCGGACTGCCCGCTGCTGTGGATTATGGGCACCGATATCCTCCCGAGCTTACCCAAATGGTCCCGGTGGGATCAGCTCCTCGACCTAGCGCACATCGTTTTGCTGGAAAGGCCGGGAGCCGCGGCCCCGCCAGAAACAGTCACTGATTGGATATCGCGGCATCTGGTGGCTCCCGACTGGGCTCTGACTCATCCGGCCGGGGGCATTGTGAGATTACATCAGCCGCTGCTGGATGTTTCGTCCTCCCAAATCCGAGACCTTTTTGCAGCGGGTCGAGACCCGCGTTTTCTGATCCCTTCCGCCGTAATGGAGTATATTGCTACCCATGACCTGTTTGCCCCATCTCCATGACTACTGAAAACGATGCCGAAGCAGCCGTTAACCGATTACTGGACACGACCCGGGCGGCATTGGATGATTTAAAAGCGCTGGAACCGATCGTTCTTGATGTCCGAGACCTGAGTTCAGTCATGGACTGGATGGTAGTAGCCAGCGGAACTTCCAGCCGTCACGTTAAGTCACTCGCCGATAACGTTCTGATGAAAGCCAAGGAGCAAGGCATTCGACCTGTGGGCGTGGAGGGAGAACGCGTCGGTGAGTGGGTGCTCGTCGATTTTGGTGATGTGGTCGTTCACGTTATGCAGCCCGCTATCAGGAGCTTTTACGATCTGGAGCGCCTGTGGTCAGTACAGGCGTCTCAACCGCAGGAACTCTAGTGCGAGTCCGCGTGCTGGCGGTGGGCAATAAAATGCCCGTGTGGGTCGAGCAGGGTGTGGCCGAGTACAGCCGACGAATGCCGAGAGAAATCAGCGTGGAATGGCTGGACCTGCCGCTGGCAAAGCGCGGTACCGGATCGGCCGACAGCTATCGAAAACAGGAAGCGGAATTCATTCAGTCTAAGTTGAACCAGGATGAAGATCTGATCGCGCTGGACGTACAAGGCCAGGCGGTCAGCACCGAGAAGATTGCTGACCGATTGGCAGATTGGCAGATGCGGGGACGTCGGGTTTGCCTCGTAATCGGCGGGCCTGACGGTTTGCACCAGAGTCTACTCAGTATGGCTTCTGAGCGGTGGTCTTTTGGGCGCATGACGCTACCGCACACCCTGATTCGCGTCATTTTGGCCGAACAACTCTACCGGGCCTGGTCGCTCCAAAGTGGCCATCCCTATCATCGGGCTACCTGATGGCCGGATCTTTGGGCGCCATGCGCGACACGCGCCGGGAGTGGTCGATCAACCGTGCCCGATTGATTGCCGCACTGATTGGCATCGGTTTGCTATTGACGATATTGGTTTACCGGTACTACTCCCTGCAAATTGTCCAACACGAGGCGTTTCTGACCCAATCTGACCGGAATCGAATTCGCGTAGAGGTCATTCCTCCCACCAGAGGAGAAATTGTAGATCGCAAAGGGCGATTGCTGGCGACGAACCAGCCGACTTACGTGGTAGGGGTGATCGCTGAGCGCGCAACCGATCTGGCCCTGCTGACAGAGGATCTTAGAGAGCGATTGGCGCTGTCTGAGGATGAGCTTGAGGCGTTCAGGGAGCGGCTCGCGCAGCGAAGGCCGTTCGAGACGGTGCCCATCAAAGTGGGCCTGAATGACAGCGCACTGGCGACCGTCGCCGTTGATTTGCATCAACTGCCCGGCGTGGTGGTCGAGGCGCAATTGACCCGACACTACCCCTTTGCTCAATTACTAAGCCACGTCCTTGGATACGTCGGCAGGATCAGCTCTGAAGATCTCGACGCTCTGGATGACGACCGTTATCGTGGAACGCTACATACGGGGAAAGTGGGCCTGGAGAAACGATATGAACCCTTGCTGCATGGTCAACCCGGTTTTCAGCATGTAGAGACTAACGCCCACGGGCGACTGCTCCGGGTGCTGGAAAAGCAGCCGCCACAGTCCGGCAAGGATTTACGCCTGTATCTCGATTTGGATTTACAGCGTGTCGCGGCCGAGGCCCTTGGCGAGCAACGTGGAGCGGTGGTAGCCCTTGATCCCCTCAATGGCGGGGTTCTGGCGATGGTGTCTAATCCCAGTTATGACGCCAATTTATTCGTGGAGGGGATCAGCTACAGCGCTTACGGTGCGCTCAGAAACTCCATGGATACCCCGTTGTTGAACCGGGCCGTACAGGGGCAGTATCCCCCGGGTTCAACGGTCAAGCCGCTGTTGGCGCTGGGTGGGTTGTCGCGAGACTTTATTACCACGACGACGACGGTGAGGGACCCCGGCTGGTATCGCATTCCGGGGGATGATCGTCGCTACCGGGATTGGACGTTGCGAGTCAGGGGTGGAGGACACGCTGAGCAGGTCGACATGAGAATGGCAATCGCCGAGTCCTGCGATACCTATTACTACGATCTCGCTTACCGGATGGGCATCGATACCATGGCCGATGTCCTTAAACCTTTTGGTTTGGGTCGAACAACGGGCATCGATACCACCGGCGAGCAGGGTGGGATACTGCCAAGTACCCGATGGAAGCGCGAGGCAATGGGAGAGGCCTGGTTTCCCGGAGAGACTCTTAGCGCGGGTATTGGGCAGGGGTATATGTTGGCGACACCGTTACAGCTTGCACAGGCGGCCATGGTGGTGGCCAATCGGGGGACCAGCTTTGTGCCGGCCATTGTGCATCGGGTTGGAGAACTGACGGTGGGTGGGGTGCCGCGTGAACCGCTGAAAATGGATGCGGAGGACTGGCAGGCGGTCATCGCTGGTATGGTCGATGTGGTGCACTCCAAACGAGGCACCGCCGCCAGTATTGCTCGAGGGATGAGTTACCAAATGGCGTCCAAGACGGGGACGTCTCAAGTGATCGGTATCGCGCAAGATGCCATTTACGAAGAGGATAAGGTGAGCGAGCGCAACCGTAATCATGGTCTCTTTATCGCTTTTGCGCCGGCGGAAAATCCGCGCATTGTGGTTGCGGTGATTGCCGAGAACGGCGGTGGCAGTAGCGCCGCCACGCCAATTGCTCGCCGGGTCATCGATACCTGGTTAAACGAGCTCAGCGATGTCTGATTACGCACGCTACCTCGACGATTCGCAGCGATCTTTTGCGCGACCGAGGACACTGGCAGAGTGGTTGCATCTCGACCTGATGTTATTACTGCCGCTGTGTCTCATCATGGGGCTTGGCCTGCTGGTGCTGTTCAGCGCCTCGGACGGCGATTGGGATACGGTCAACCGGCAGCTACGTAACTTGGTTGTTGGTTGGGGCGCATTACTGGTTGCGGCTCAGGTGCGGATCGATACGATTCAGCGTTGGAGCCCTGTCCTGTACTTGTTTGCATTGGGATTATTGTTGCTGGTGCTTTGGTTCGGGGTGGGTGCCAAGGGCGCGCAGCGCTGGCTGAGTCTCGGGATAATCCGGTTTCAGCCCTCAGAGCTCATGAAAATAGCGATGCCTCTGGCGGTGGCTTTCTGGGTGGTGCGCGCTGGTTTGCCACCACGCTTAAGTGTCATCGCGGTGGCCCTGCTGATTATTGCGGGACCCGCGGTAGTAATTGCGCTGCAACCTGACCTCGGCACCGCCCTGCTGGTCGCGGCCAGTGGTGCCTTTGTCATTTTCATGGCGGGTATCAGCTGGTGGCAGATCGCGGCGGGCATCCTCGCTGCGCTGGCCGCCATTTGGCCTGCCTGGCTGTTCGTTTTGAGGGACTATCAGAAGCAGCGGATCATGACCCTGTTTGACCCCGAGGCTGACAAGTTGGGTGCAGGGTGGAATATCATTCAGTCGAAGACAGCAATTGGATCCGGGGGGTGGTCTGGCAAGGGGTGGATGCAGGGTACCCAGTCTCATCTCGATTTTTTACCCGAAAGCCAAACTGACTTTATCATCGCGGTGTTGGCTGAGGAGTGGGGTTTTCGCGGGGTTCTCTGCCTGCTCGCGCTTTATGGTCTTGTCGTTGCGAGAGGTTTGTGGATCAGCCTGACGGCCCAGAGCACCTACGGCCGACTGCTCGCCAGCGCGATTACGCTTACCTTCTGTGTTTATATCGTGGTCAATATGGGTATGGTTGCGGGGCTGTTGCCTGTAGTCGGCGTGCCACTACCTTTTGTCAGCTTCGGCGGCACCGCCATCGTTACACTGATGTTGGGTTTCGGTATCCTCACCGCAATCAGCACTGAAAAAAGGATTATTTCTCAATGAGGCCACTGTTCTGCACCCCGCGGGCGCGACGCGGGAGGATCCCCTTCGCGCCCATCTTGCTTTGGGTGCTGTCGGGAGGCCTGATCGTGCCCGACGCGGGGGCCGGCGCGTATACCGACCGGCCGGCTGCTCTTGAGGTAATCCGATCCGCCGAGCGTGCGGGCGTCGATGCCGTCTGGTCTGCGGATTTATTGAGTGCCGCAGAGCGGCAGCAATCGATTCTCGATGCCATTGCCCGGCCCGCTGAAAAAACCAAGCCATGGCACCAGTATCGACAGATCTTTATTACCCCACGACGTGTCGAAGAGGGCGTCGACTTCTGGGATCAGCATGCAGCGGTGCTGGACAGTGTGTCGGCTACTACCGGCGTGCCGTCGGAAGTAATCGTTGCCATTATTGGTGTTGAGACGTTCTACGGCAGGATTACGGGCAGCTATAGGGTAATTGATGCGCTGGCGACGTTGGCATTTGACTACCCCAAGAGATCGACTTTTTTTACCGGTGAACTCGAGGCATTTCTCTTGCTGGCTTGGGAGTCGGGTAAAGATCCCCTTGCTTTAAAAGGCTCTTATGCCGGCGCAATGGGGTACGGTCAGTTTATGCCCTCGAGTTATCGCGCATACGCCAAGAGTTACGACGGTGAAGGCGCGCCCGATATTTGGGATAACCCCGCTGATGCCATCAGTAGCGTGGGCAACTATTTGCGAGAACACGGTTGGCGTGATGGCGAGGGTGTCTTGGTGTCGGCGACCGTCACTGATCCGGCGCCCGAGCTGTTTGACCATGGCTTGAAGCCCACTCAGAGCGTTGCTCACTGGGTCGCGATGGGGATGGTGCCCGCTGAAGCGGTTGCCCAAGACGAAATGGCAACGCCTATCAGTCTGGAGGCTGAAGACGGCAGTGTCTATTGGTTGGGCTTGCAAAATTTTTATGTGATCACTCGCTATAACCACAGTGCGATGTATGCCATGGCAGTCTGGGAGCTCAGTCAGTCAATCGCGGCCTCTCGTCGGGAGAAGGCGCGTTGAGAGGGGTTTTGCTATCAGTATGCGCGCTACTCGCAGCGGTGACGCAGGCGGCAACTGTTGTCGACAGGGACTACGCGCCGCCGGCGCCCGCTCCCGCTCCCTGGGCTGATGCGGAGCCGCGCGCGGAGCCACTCCTTCGCTACGGCAACATAAGCCCGTATGAGGTGAACGGTGCGCGCTACGAAGTCCTCGGTACCAGTGAGGGCTATCGAGAAAGGGGCCGCGCTTCATGGTATGGCATGAAGTTTCAAGGGCGACCGACGTCGAACGGAGAGATATACGATGTTTATGGTGCCACCGCGGCCCATCGCTCTTTGCCAATTCCGAGTTATGTGCGAGTGAAAAACCTGCAGAATCAGCGCGCTGTGATCTTACGGGTCAATGACCGTGGTCCCTTTGCTGCGGATCGCATTATCGATGTGTCTTATCAGGCCGCCGTAGCGCTCGGATTCTCGGAGGAAGGTACCGCCGAGGTGGAAGTGGAGGCGCTCCCTCAAAAAGGAACCGAAGACCGCAGGAGCCAGCCAGCGACTGCCCATCGTTATTTACAGATTGGGGCGTTTTCGTCGTGGCAGACGGCGCTTGATTTGGCGCGAACTTTACAGCGGCGATGGGGTCAGAACTGGTATGTGTCTCCAGTCGATGTCGATGGAAAGCGATTGCATCGCGTGAGGTTGGGGCCATTCGACGGGCAAACAGCCTTGGAATGGATGCGCGGAGAGTTGCTGGATCAGGGGTTCCCGGAGCCTTTGCGCTTACCCTGAAACCTGACGTGCTTTGGATTCGCCGCGGATTGTTACACTGCCGGGCGACGGCCGAATTAATGTCGAGAGTGTGAAGAGGACAGTCGTGCAGAATTTAAGAAGTTGGTTATTCGGATTTACCCTAGTGAATCTGCTGGGAGTGACCAACGTGATTGCCAATGCGGGCTTGGTACCGGCACCGCCCGCAATCAATGCAGACTCCTATATTCTGGTGGATTTCGATACGGGTGAGGTGTTGGTGGAACACAATCCCGATCTGAAACTGCCGCCAGCCAGTCTGACTAAACTGATGACGGCTTATATTCTCGCGCAGGAGGTTGACTTGGGCCGCCTGAGCTTGGATGACATCGTCCCTGTAAGTAGAAACGCCTGGTCCCAGAACCCCATTTTTAACGGGTCTTCGTTGATGTGGATCGAGCCTGGCAAGCCGGTCACAGTGGCGGAGCTGGAGCGAGGCATCGTTATTTCTTCGGGCAATGACGCCACCGTGGCCATCGCCGAGCATATCGCTGGTAGCGAGCAGGCTTTCGTTGATCTGATGAATCAGTATGCCGGTGAGATGAACCTGACCAGCACCCACTTCGAGAACAGCCACGGGCTGCCGCATCCGGATCACCTGTCGACGGCCAGGGATCTCGCTGCCCTGGCAATAGCGGCGATTCGTGATCACCCCGACCGCTACGCGGTCTACAAAGAACGAAGCTATACCTACAATGACATCACGCAATACAACCGCAACCACCTGTTGCGCGAGGACGAGACCGTCGACGGTCTGAAAACCGGATACACCCGCGAGGCGGGGTATGGGTTGGTGGCGTCGGCGAAGCGTGAGGGCATGCGCTTGGTTTCTGTGGTGATGGGAAGCAGTTCTACCTTGAGCCGCAAGGCCGAAACCCGCAGTCTGCTGAACTATGGTTTTCGGTTTTACGAGACCCTGCGACCACTCGCTCCGGGACAAGCGCTCTCTGAGGAGCGCGTTTGGAAAGGGCTTAGTGAGCAGGTTTCACTGGGTGTCAGTGGTGAGCTTGTACTGACCTTGCCACGCGCCAGTGCCGAGATCAGCACAGCGATTGAGGTAGAGACACCCCTCATGGCACCCTTGGTAAAGGGAGATATTGTCGGGCGAATCGTGCTGAGTAGAGGCGGAGAGCCAGTAGCCGAGGTGCCCCTCGAAGTGCTCGAAAGTGTTGAGCCTGCCGGTTTTTTTGCGCGGTTATGGGATAGCCTTGTACTGTGGTTTCAGGGGTTGTTCGGCTAAACCGCCGTGAGCGTCGACCCCCCCAAGATTATCTTTCCCTGTCCCTATCCGATTAAGGTGCTTGGCAGGGCCGACGATGCGTTTCGCGTCACGGTGCTCAGTATTTTTGATCGCTACGCGCCCGGCTTTAGTCGGGATAATGTAGTGATAAAAGACTCAAAAAAAGGCACTTTTCAATCCATCACCGTCACCATCGAAGCGCAGAGCGAGGCACAATTGCGTCTGATTCATCAGGAATTGATGGGCACGGGTTTGGTTTCTATGGTGATCTAGTGTCATGCAATTGAGGCGTCTCGGTCTGGTCGATTTTGCACCTACCTTTGAGTCGATGAAGGCTTTTACCGCGGCCCGAACGGCGACTACCGAGGACGAAATTTGGTTACTGCAACATTCCCCGGTGTACACCCAGGGATTGTCGGGTAAGGCCGAGCATGTCTTGGATGCAGGCAATATTCCGGTGGTTCACATAGATCGCGGTGGTCAGGTGACCTTCCACGGTCCGGGTCAGTGGGTGGCTTACGTTCTCTATGATCTCAGGCGAGCGGGCGTGACGATTCGAGATCTGGTGGAACGCCTCGAGCGGGCGGTTATCAATGTCTTGGCCGATCTCGGCATCACCGCCTACGGCGATCCGTCGGCCAGAGGTGTCTATGTGGAGGGCAGAAAGATAGCGGCCCTTGGGCTGAAGGTGAGCCGAGGAAGGAGCTACCACGGTTTGTCTCTCAACGCAGATATGGATTTGGCCCCGTTCTTGGGCATTAATCCCTGCGGCTACGAAGGGCTCGAGGTGACATCGGTGGTGCGAGAGCTGGGTGTGGATCGCGCGGTGGACTTGTCGGATCTGGGAGAGCGACTGCTTCATCACCTTGAGCAGGTCTTGCGCCCGGAGGCCTGACGTTCCCTGATTTGGCTGGCATAATCCGCCGTCCTCTTAGGAGCCACCATGTCTGACTTACAGCGCGATATAGATGCTCGCCGCACCTTTGCCATCATTTCTCACCCGGACGCGGGTAAAACAACAATGACAGAGAAATTGCTGTTGTTGGGTCAGGCGATTCAGGTTGCCGGATCAGTCAAAGGTAAACGGGGGCCTCACGCGACTTCAGATTGGATGACGCTGGAGCAGGAGCGGGGTATTTCTGTGACCTCGTCGGTGATGCAGTTTCCCTACCGAAACCGCTGGGTCAATTTGCTCGATACGCCGGGCCACGAGGATTTTTCTGAGGATACCTACCGTACGCTGACAGCCGTGGATTCTGCGCTGATGGTAATCGATGGTGCCAAAGGCGTGGAGGATCGCACGATCAAGTTGATGAACGTGTGTCGGCTGCGCGATACGCCCATTCTGACCTTCATCAACAAGCTGGATCGAGATATTCGAGACCCGGTGGAACTGGTTGATGAGGTCGAGGAAGTACTGGGTATCGCGGGCGCCCCCATCAACTGGCCTATCGGTATGGGGCGGGACTTCAAGGGTGTCTACAATCTTTATACCGATATCCTGCACTGCTTCAGTCCCGGGAGTGGCACCGTGCTGGCGGATGAAAAATTGATTGCCGGACTGGATTCCGACCCGGCCCGAGCGCTGTTGGGCGAGGACTACGATGCGTTTGTCGAGGAGATCGAGCTGGTTCGGGGCGCGTCGCATGAATTTGATCTGGCCGCGTTCCTGAGCGGGCAGCTGACGCCGGTATTTTTTGGCACCGCATTGGGTAACTTTGGTGTCCGTGAAATGTTAAACGATTTCGTCGAGTGGGCGCCCGCTCCCCAACCCAGAGCATCGACCGAGCGCATTGTCGAAGCATCTCAAGCGGATTTCACAGGTTTTGTATTCAAGATTCAGGCGAATATGGATCCCAAGCACCGAGATCGCATCGCCTTCATGCGTATTTGTTCGGGTCGCTATGAAAAGGGTATGAAGATGCGCCACGTCCGTATTGAAAAAGACGTTCGCATTGCCGACGCCGTGACCTTTCGCGCGGGTGATCGCACCCTGGTGGAGTCAGCGGTAGCCGGAGATATCATTGGCCTTCACAATCATGGCACGATCCAGATCGGCGACACCTTCACGACGGGCGAAGCAATCCGCTTTACCGGCATTCCTCATTTTGCGCCGGAGCTGTTTCGTCGCATCCGGCTAAAAGACCCTATGAAAGCCAAGGCGCTGCAGAAGGGATTGCAGCAATTGTCTGAGGAGGGTTCCACTCAGGTTTTTTCGCCGTTGAATAGCAGCGACCTGATTGTAGGGGCTGTCGGACAACTGCAGTTTGATGTCGTCGCTTATCGACTTGCCGACGAGTACAAGGTCGAAGCCCTGTACGAGCCCGTCAACGTTTACACAGCACGCTGGGTAGAGGCAGCCGACGCTCGCAAGCTTGAGGAGTTTCGCAAAAAAGCCGCTGATCACTTGTCCGAAGACGGGGGCGGCTACCTCACTTATTTAGCGCCTACCCGAGTCAATCTTTCTCTGATGGAAGAACGCTGGCCGGATATTCGTTTCCGCGAGACCCGCGAACACTGAGCGTTGTCAGAGTAGCGCTTCGATGTCCGCAGCAATAGCTTCGGGTTTGGTCGAAGGGGAATAGCGCTTAACGACCTTCCCCTGTTGATTGACCAGAAACTTGGTGAAGTTCCACTTGATCCCTTTGCTGCCGAGCACCCCGGGCGCCTCCTTTTTAAGGTGTGCAAAGAGAGGGTGACTGGCTGCCCCGTTAACTTCGATTTTGCTGAACAGCGGAAAGGTGGTTTGGTAGTTCATCTCGCAAAAGGACTGAATTTCGGTGTCGGTTCCGGGTTCCTGCGCGCCAAACTGGTTGCAGGGGAAGGCAAGGACCGAAAAACCCCGTGTTCCATACTGCTGCTGCAGTGACTCAAGTCCGGTGTATTGCGGGGTGAAACCGCACTTTGATGCGGTATTGACTATCAATACAACCTGCCCCTGAAATTGAGCCAGTGAGGTTTCTTCACCACTAGCTAGCTTTGCCGAGAAATCATGCACGGTGCTCACGTGTCACTCCGTTGCTGGATGATGGGGAAAATGGATCTGCCGCAAGCCACTATTGCTAGGCCGAGAGGTAGGTTTCCAGTTCAAAATCGGTTACCCGTCTCTCAAACTCAGCCAGTTCCTGTCGCTTCAGTTCGGCGAACGCGGTCTGGAATGGCGCGCTCAGATAATCGCGCACGCTCTGCGAGCGAGAGAAGCGATTAATCGCGTCGGCCATGTGGCTGGGCAAGTGACTATTATCGATATCGTCTGTCCAGGCATTGCCCGCAATTGGCGGCGGGGCTGTCATACCCTTCTCCAGACCCATCAAAATGCCTGCCAACAGCGCTGCAATGGCCAAGTAGGGGTTGCTGTCGGCGCCGGCCACGCGGTGCTCTATGCGCGTTGCCGCACTGGGACTGGCGGGAATTCTCAGTGCGGTTGTCCTGTTGTCGTAACCCCAGTTGGGTTGCGTAGGGGCGTGGTTTCCGGGCTGGAAACGGCGATACGCGTTGTAGCTCGGTGCAAAAATAAGCTGAGTATCCGGCATCATAGCGATACAGCCAGCGACGGCCTGATGCAGTAATGGTGTGCCTTCCAATGTGCCGCTATCAAAAACATTGTTGCCCGCTTCATCCAGCAGGCTGCAATGCATATGCATTCCATTCCCTGCTTGATTCTCCATGGGTTTGGGCATAAAGCTTGCAAGCGTATCGAAGCGTGCCGCAACCGCACTGATGCCTCGCTGCATACGCACGACCTGATCGCAGTAGGAGAGGGCGTCATCAGAATAGGCAACGTTGATTTCATATTGCGCAGGCGCTGCTTCTTTCAGGACGCCCTCATACGGAAGGTTCTGGACGGCAAAGGTCTCTCTTAATACTTCCAGCAATTCTGCATGTTCGTCCAAAGCACCCAGTCCGTAGAGGTTGCCGCCAGTGAGAGACTCCTCCGGCAAAGCCTCGCGCAGAGACAGCCCTTCGGCGGGGCGATTAAAAAGATTGAACTCCAGTTCGATCGCAACGCGCGGGTAGAGACCGCGGTCAGCCAACGCCGCTACAACTTTGGTCAGTACCTGACGTGGATCCCAGAGGGAGGGCGCGCCATCCTCTCTGAACATCGTGAGAACGACCTGCGCCTGATCTATTCCTCTGGCACTCAGCGAGGGGGCGAGCGAACCTTCCACCACGCGGCACCATCCGTCGATGTCACCGTTTTCGAGACAAATGCTGGGGACATCCCGCCCCCACATGTCTTGTGCGACCGCAGACTCGGGCAGCTTGATGCCCTCTGCAAGCAGCGAGGAAAGTTTATCCACCGGCAGCCATTTACCGCGCGCAGCGCCATTACAGTCAGTAATGAGCGCCTCTACCATTTCGATGTCGGGGAACTCGGCCAGCAGTTTTTTTGCTTCCGGATGCATGATGTATCTCGTCTTTGAGGCGACGGAGTTTACCGACGTAATCGCGCCCTCACCAGACGGAACCCGCACTATTTCACGTGCTTTTCAGCGCTCTGTGCACTTTTCCCAGTGTGCGCCGCCCGTATCTCAATGGGCGACCTGATTGCCAATGCGCCTTTGCGCACCTGATGGGGTTGTTCGGCGACTGATTTGGCGCGAGTGGGTATGCTTTATAACGGGCCGGGATATGACACCTTCCAGCCAGTAGCTATCGTTCCTGCAAGAATTGTCGAATCTGATCCAAGGCCGCTTCCGGGGCAACCATTTCGGTTGTGCCGTCTGAGCGTCGGGTGATTTCAATATGACCCTCGGCGAGCGAGCGTTCACCAATTGTCGCGCGTACCGGCATCCCCAGCAATTCCATCTCGGCGAACTTGACGCCCGGACGCTCGGGGCGATCGTCCATAAATACCGATAGGCCGGCAGTATTACAGGCTCTATAGAGCGCCTCGGTCGCGTCGCGGACGACGTCAGATTTGTCCATGCCCAAGGGTACGATCGCGATATCAAAAGGCGCCATGGCCGCTGGCCAAATAATGCCCTTGTCGTCATGGTTTTGCTCGATCGCGGCGGCGACAATTCGCGTGACGCCGATGCCGTAACAACCCATTACCATCGCTTGTTGACGGCCCTGATCGTCCAGCACGGTCGCATTCATGGCCTCAGAATACTTGGTCCCAAGTTGAAAGATATGTCCGACCTCGATGCCGCGGCGAATTTCCAACGTGCCGCTACCGCAGGGGCTGGGATCACCGCTGATAATTTCTCGAATATCTGCTACCTCGAACTCAGGTACATCACGGTGCCACAGAGCGCCTCTGAGATGATGGCCCTCCTCGTTGGCGCCACAGACAAAATCGGGCATGGTAGCCGCCGTCTGATCGACCACGATACGCACCGACATGCCCACTGGACCCAGTGAACCGAAGCCCGCGCCCAGCCTTGCTTTGACTTCGTCGGCATCAGCCATCGTCAGTGGTGACATCAGCCCGGGTAGCTTTGCCGCCTTGATGGCATTTAGTCGATGATCACCCCGGACGACCAGTGCGACCAGTTCATCTTGCTCGCCCTTGGCGAGCAGCGTTTTTACCGAGCGATCAGCGGGCACATCAAAATGCGCCGCGAGGTCGTCGATCGTAGTCACGCCGGGCGTGGCAAATTTTTCCAGCTCCGGGGGTGGCGTTTCGCTTGGCACCACGCTCTCGCCGGGCAAGGCAGGCGCCAATTCGACATTGGCGGCGTAGTCGCTTTTGGTAGAAAAGGCGATCGCGTCCTCGCCGGATTCAGCTAGCACATGAAATTCGTGAGAATGATTTCCCCCGATCGCGCCGGTGTCCGCCTCTACCGCCCGAAAATCTAGGCCCAGTCGCGAAAAGATAGTTGAGTATGCTTCGTACATACGCCAGTAGGTGTCTTCTTGCGAAGCCTGATCGATATGGAAAGAGTAAGCGTCTTTCATGATGAACTCGCGCGAGCGCATGACGCCGAAACGCGGACGTATTTCGTCACGGAATTTGGTTTGTATCTGAAACAGATTCACGGGGAGTTGCTTGTAACTCTTGATTTCAGTTCTGGCGATGTGGGTGACGATCTCTTCGTGAGTGGGACCCAGACAAAAAGGCCGCTCGTGCCGGTCTGTCAGGCGACACAGCTCAGGGCCGTAGAGATCCCATCGGCCGGATTCCTCCCACAGTTCTCCAGGTTGCACCACGGGCATTGATACCTCTAGCGCGCCGGCACGCTCCATTTCCTCGCGAATGATTCGCTCTACATTGCGCAAGACTCTGAGGCCCAGAGGCATCCAATTGTAAATGCCCGCGGCGACACGTCTGATTAGTCCAGCGCGCAGCATGAGTTGATGGCTGATCACCTCTGCGTCTGAGGGTGTTTCCTTCAAGGTGGAAAGTAAAAACTCGCTGGCGCGCATGGCAGACTCCATTAACAGGAACGCCATTCTAATGTTCGAAGGTAAGCCAGTACAGACAGCGAAGGCTCACGGTTGTTACCGGCGGGCGTTTACGTATGCATCCTGCTTTTTCCAGAGAAATATCGATAAAAACAGTCCGAAAGAGGGTTGTGTCGGGGATCGGAGTGGTGTTGAATCTCGACGACTGCGGGCAGCCGCTTGTCTCTTACAAAACCATCCATTTAAAGAGGTGTTAACTTAATGGCTAAGAAAGCTACCCCGAAGGCGCCAGCAAAAATGAAGGCGGTAAAGGAAAAAATGACCAAGTCACAAATGATCGCAGCGCTGTCAGATGACAGCGGGCTCTCCAAAAAGGAGGTGTCTTCTGCGCTGGCTTCTCTGGAGCGACTCATTGAAGCGAGTATTGGAAAGCGTGGCGCAGGCGAGTTCACGCTACCAGGGCTGATGAAAATCACCACGGTGCGCAAGCCTGCAGTGAAGGCGCGAAAGGGTATCAACCCCTTTACCGGGGAAGAGACGATGTTCAAGGCCAAGCCAGCAAGTACTGCGGTCAAGGTGCGCCCGCTGAAGAAAATGAAAGAGTTCGCCAACTAAGCGACCTTCTCAAGAGGCTCCCCTTTTGGGGAGCCTTGCCCCGCCAGCGGCCAAGCTGGTTGTAAAACCCGCTAAATCCTCACACCCTTCCTGTCTTTTACTGCACCAGCGTTTACGGTACGCTCCGCGCCCTTGTAAAACTTTCCAAACGACCTCATGTGTTGCCCTTAGCCGAGACGGGCTTTTACCATGGGGAGGGTCTTTTATGCCGATATACGAGTACTGTTGTCGAGATTGTGGTCATCGCCTGGAAGCAATTCAGCGGCTTGCGGATGCCCCGCTGACTGACTGCCCTGCTTGCAACCAACCCAGTCTGAAAAAACAAGTTAGTGCGCCATCTTTTCGTCTCTCCGGGGGGGGCTGGTATGAGACGGATTTCAAAACCGGCGACAAGAAGAACCTGGCGGGAGATGGCGGTGGCGCGTCGGGGAAAGAGGCCTCCCCCAAGGAGTCGAGTCAGTCCGGGTCGACTGAGACCACTCAGAAACCTGCTGAAAAAACAGCCGCTCCTGCCAAAAGTGAAGCCACTAAGGCGAGTTGAGCGCTAGAACCCGATAGAGATGGAGAGACACATGCGCAGTCACTATTGCGGCCTGGTCGACGAGAACCTCATAGATGAAACCGTGACGTTGTGTGGTTGGGTCGACCGGCGACGCGATCATGGCGGCGTCATATTCCTCGACATGCGCGACCGAGAGGGCGTGGTGCAAGTGGTTTTTGACCCCGATACCGAGGAGCACTTTCAGCGGGCGGATAGCGTTCGCAGCGAATACGTGCTGTGTATCACGGGGCGGGTGCGCGCGCGAACTGAGGAGACCATTAATCCCAATATGGCTTCAGGTCGCATTGAAGTGCTGGGAAAAACATTGGAAATTCTGAGTAGCGCACAAACACCGCCTTTTCCGCTCGATGCCCATCACGCCGTAGGCGAAGACGTTCGGTTGAAATACCGCTACATGGATCTGCGTCGGCCCGAAATGCAGCGCAATCTGATCGCCCGCGCACGCATTACTTCGGCGATCAGGCGTTATCTGGATGACCATGGTTTCCTCGATATCGAGACGCCCATTCTCACCCGGGCCACTCCTGAAGGCGCGAGGGACTATCTGGTGCCCAGTCGCACCCAGCCCGGCGCTTTTTTTGCGCTGCCGCAGTCGCCCCAGCTGTTCAAACAGCTCCTGATGGTGTCCGGTTTCGATCGCTATTACCAAATCGCCCGTTGCTTCCGAGACGAGGATCTGCGCGCCGATCGTCAGCCGGAATTCACGCAAATTGATATTGAGACCTCCTTTCTGGACGCTCAGGCCGTCATGTCCATTACCGAAGGCCTGATTCGCCACCTCTTTCTGGAGCAGTTAAACGTGGATCTTGGTGAGTTTCCACGCTTGACTTGGGCGGATGCGATGGAGCGGTATGGCTCTGACAAGCCCGATCTGCGCATTGATTGGGAGCTGATCTCTATCGATGATTTGATGACTGATGTGGATTTCAAGGTTTTCAGCGGCCCAGCGCAGGATCCCGAAAGCCGGGTAGCGGCGTTGAGAGTACCGGGCGGCGCGAACCTATCCAGAAAAGAGATTGATGACTATACCCAGTTTGTTGGGATATACGGTGCGCGCGGGCTGGCCTGGATTAAGGTCAATGATCTCGCCGCCGGAATGGATGGTCTGCAGTCGCCCATTATCAAGTTTATGCCCGAGGCAACGGTGACAGCGCTGCTGGATAGGCTCGGTGCAGAAGCGGGAGACATTTTATTTTTTGGGGCGGACAAGCGCGCCATCGTGAACGAGTCTCTGGGCGCGCTCCGATTGAAGGTGGCTGCAGACCTCGATTGTGTTCGAGGCGGATGGGCGCCGCTATGGGTGGTCGATTTTCCCATGTTCGAGCGAGACGAACGCGGTGGATTAACGGCGTTGCATCATCCCTTTACGGCACCGTCATGTACAGCTGAGACGCTGAAAGCCAATCCGGAATCAGCACTGTCTCAAGCTTACGATATGGTTTTGAATGGCAGTGAAATCGGCGGTGGGTCTGTGCGGATTCACGATCAGTCGATGCAAAAAGTCGTTTTTGAGTTGTTGGGCATTGACGAAGCCGAGGCGGAGGCCAAGTTTGGCTTTCTGCTGAGCGCTTTACGACACGGCGCGCCGCCCCATGCCGGGCTTGCGTTCGGGCTGGATCGACTGGTGATGCTCATGGTTGGCGGGCAATCGATTAGGGAAGTGATTGCGTTTCCCAAGACCCAGAGCGCCCAGTGTGTGATGACCGAAGCACCGGGGTCGGTGTCTGATCAGCAGCTAAAAGAGCTCTCGCTAAGACCCAGACGGACAGAATCTCAATCGGGAGCGTGAGAGGCGAACGATGGCGGGCCATAGTAAATGGGCAAACATCAAGCACCGTAAGGCGGCGCAGGATGCCAAACGAGGCAAGCTTTTTACCAAGTTGATCCGTGAGCTTGTTGTCGCTGCGAGGGCGGGAGGGCCGATCGTAGAGGACAACCCGCGTCTTCGCGCCGCGGTAGATAAAGCTCTTGGCGCCAACATGAAGCGCGACACTATCGATAACGCCATTGCGCGTGGCGCGGGAACCAACGACGCCGACAACATGGAAGAGCTCACCTATGAGGGCTATGCGGTGGGCGGCGTGGCGGTTTTGGTCGAGGTGATGACTGATAACCGTAATCGCACGGTTGCAGAAGTGCGCCATGCCTTTACCAAGCGCGGCGGCAATTTGGGTACCGACGGATCTGTCGCCTATTTGTTTTCTAGAACCGGTCTTATTCATTTCGCTCCGGGAGCGGATGAAGACGCAATTATGGAGATTGCGCTGGAATCCGGTGCAGACGACGTATTGACTGACCCCGATGGTGCTATCGACGTGCTGACGCCCTGGGAGAGCTTGACCGATGTCCGTGACGCGCTCCTCGACGCGGGCCTCACACCACTGCAGGCCGAGGTCACGATGTTGCCCAGCACAGCGGTTACGGTGGATGCCGAAAACGCACCGGCAGTGGTGGGCTTGATCGATATGTTGGAAGATTTGGATGATGTACAAAATGTCTACTCCAACGCAGACATTCCCGAATCGGTGTTGGCTGACCTCTAAATGACGTTTGTCGCGTAATCGTTCACACTTACCGCTCTTTTTGACCGGTTGCCAGCATGACAACTATTCTCGGGATTGACCCCGGATCACGCAAGACGGGCTTTGGCATTCTCCGTGTCGAAAGAGGTCGATCGATTTATGTTGCCAGCGGTACCATTCGCTTACCGGTCAAGGAAAGTCTGGCGGTGCGCTTGCGTGTGCTGTTCGAGTCGTTAATAGAGATCATTGATACCTACGGGCCGACAGAAGCGGCGATAGAGCAGGTATTTATGGCAAAAAGTGCTGACGCTGCGCTCAAGCTGGGTCATGCCAGAGGCGCAGCGATGGTTGCCTGTGTGACCAAGGGTCTGGCCGTGCATGAATATGCCGCACGCCAGATCAAGCAGTCCGTTGTCGGCACGGGTGGCGCCGCGAAGCAGCAGGTGCAACATATGGTGGTGGCGCTACTGGGGTTATCCGAGGCGCCCGCTGAGGATGCAGCTGATGGCTTGGCCGCGGCGTTGTGTCACTGCCATGCTGCAGGTTTGTCTGCCGCGCTGTCGGCGACCAGCTTCAAGGCTGGCCGGTTGAGGTAGAGTGACGACATGATTGGACAAGTTCGTGGCAAGCTCATTGGTAAACAGATGCCGGACATTCTGGTCGAGGTGGGTGGAATTGGTTACGAAATTCAGGTGCCAATGACGACCCTTTACCAGCTTCCCGAGCTTGGCCACGAGGTGACGCTGCTGACACACTTCGTGGTGCGCGAGGATGCACAGTTACTTTATGGTTTTCTCGAACCCGCAGACCGTCGGCTTTTTCGCGAGCTGATCAAGGTGAGCGGCGTGGGTCCGCGGCTCGCACTGACCTTGCTTTCTGGCATGGATGCCTCTGATTTCGCGCGATGTTTGCAGCGTGATGATGTTTCGGCACTGGTGGCTTTGCCGGGCGTTGGCCGAAAGACGGCGGAACGCTTACTGGTAGAGATGCGAGATAAAGCGGGTGACTGGCTCGATGAATTGTCGCCGGGAGCGGCGGGCGGTGCGAAGCCTGTTGCTCAGGATACGGCGGGCATTGATAAACGCCTGGAGGCAGAGCATGCATTGGTTTCTTTGGGTTACAAGCTCACCGAGGCTGCAAAATTGATGGCGAGCGTAGACGCCCCGGAGGGGGCGTCAACCGAGGAATTAATTCGTCTGGCGCTGCGCTTTGCGGGTGGTAACAAGGGGTGACGTGTCACGTTGAGGACATGGCATGGTAATCGAGACTGATCGGTTGGTGGCCGCCGGCTCACCCGAGCGGGGCGATGACGCCATGGATCGCGCGATAAGACCGCGACGGTTGGCTGACTACATCGGCCAGCGCGTGGTGCGTGAACAGATGGAGATCTTTCTCTCAGCTGCGCGCGGGCGCGGGGAGCCGCTTGACCACACGTTGATTTTCGGTCCGCCCGGATTAGGCAAGACGACGTTGGCGAGCATTGTCGCGGAGGAGATGGGCGTTCAACTGAGAACCACCAGTGGCCCCGTGTTGGAAAAAGCAGGGGACGTCGCCGCGTTGATGACGAATCT
>DFQW01000081.1:36839-40022 GCA_002377985.1 Halieaceae bacterium UBA3479
ATCGACGAGATTCATCGCTTGAGCCCCTATGTCGAGGAAGTCCTTTACCCCGCCATGGAGGATTTTCAACTCGATATCATGATCGGTGAGGGACCGGCGGCGAGATCAATCAAGCTGGATTTGCCTCCTTTTACCCTGGTGGGTGCTACCACCCGCGCGGGGTTGCTCACATCGCCCCTGCGGGATCGTTTCGGGATTGTCCAGCGATTGGAGTTCTATGATGCCGCCGAGCTGAGTGAAATCGTGAAACGCTCGGCGGGCATTCTCAATATTCCCATAGCCGATCCCGGTGCGGCAGCCATCGCCCGTCGATCGAGAGGGACACCACGTATTGCTAACAGACTCCTTCGGCGCGTGCGCGATTATGCAGAGGTAAAGGCCGACGGTAGCGTGACCGGGCCCGTGGCTGAAGCTGCGTTGGATATGCTGAGTGTCGACGCGCAAGGTTTCGATCATCTGGATCGCCGCCTATTGCTGATGATGATTGAGAAATTTGATGGCGGGCCCGTTGGCGTAGACAGTTTGGCAGCTGCCTTGTCGGAAGAGCGAGGAACCATCGAAGACGTGCTCGAGCCCTTCCTGATTCAGCAAGGATTTATCCTTCGGACCCCAAGGGGTCGGATAGCGACGCGCCATGCCTATGCCCATTTCGACATACCTTTTCAGGGGTCAGCCGCGGAGTCGCTCAGTCTCGATTTGGAAGAGCCTCCGCGATGAAGGAATTTTCCTTGCCCATTCGGGTCTATATTGAAGATACCGACGCGGGTGGGATCGTTTATTACGTCAATTACTTGAAGTATCTCGAGCGAGCGCGGACAGAGTTTATGCGCGATCTGGGTGTCCATCGTGCTGCACTCTCCGACGATGGCTGGAGTTTTGTGGTGTCCCGGCTATCGATCAGCTATCTCAAGCCGGCAAAACTGGACGACGAGCTCCTGGCAACGGCCGTGACGCAGCAAGTGGGAGGTGCCACGATAGAGTTCACCCAGCGTATTCAGCGCGGAGATAGCGTGCTGCTGACAGGTGACGTTCAAATTGCGTGTGTTGATCGCGCGACGGGTCGGCCGCGCCGGATTAGGGCTGACATTAGAGAGCGGTTGCTGGCCGCAATGAAAACCGTAAGGGATAGGGTATGACTCAGGAACTCGGCATATTGGAACTGATTCTGGGCGCCAGTTTACTGGTACAGATCGTTATGTTGATCCTTCTATTGGCGTCCATTACCTCATGGTTTCTGATTATTCAGCGCACCATGCTCATGCGCCGGACCGATGATGAGCTGTTGTCATTCGAAGAACGATTCTGGTCAGGCATCGACCTCGCGCAACTTTACCGGGAGGGGAATCAGGCGGTTGCCGACGGGCAATTGCCGACCGGCGTGGAAAGCCTTTTTCGTGCGGGCTTCAAAGAGTTTTCGCGGTTATCGCAGCAGTCAGATATTGACGCCGATGGCATGTTGGAAGGATCGCGCCGGGCGATGAAGGTCGCGCTGATGCGAGAAACAGACCGGATAGAGCAACATCTGCCCTTCCTGGCCTCGGTGGGATCCACCAGTCCGTATATCGGTCTTTTCGGGACGGTCTGGGGGATTATGCATTCGTTCAGGGGGCTGGCTAACGCGACTCAGGCCACTTTGGCAACCGTTGCTCCAGGGATCTCGGAGGCCCTCATCGCCACGGCGATGGGCCTGTTCGCGGCCATTCCCGCGGTGTTGGCTTATAACAAATTGGCTGCCCGTAGCGATGTGTTACTCAATCGCTACGAGACCTTTGTCGACGAATTTTCGGGCATTCTTCAGCGGCAGGCCTATGCATTGAAAGCACAGCAAGGGCAGCGACGATGACGGTGCGCAGGCGACGCATGCTGGCCGACATCAATGTGGTGCCCTATATCGATGTGATGTTGGTGCTATTGGTGATTTTCATGGTGACCGCACCCATGTTGATGCAGGGCGTAGAAGTGAAGTTGCCCGAAGCGACGGCGGCACCCGTTGCCAAGCAGGATGCAGAGCCTCTGATTGTCTCAATCAACGACCGTGGACAGCTCTTTTTGAACCTTGGGGTGGATGAAAAGCAGGCACTTGAACTGGCGACGATTCGTCAGCGCGTTGCTGCAGTATTAAGGCGCTCCCCAGAGAAACCGGTGCTGGTCTGGGGGGATAAGCGAGTTGCTTATGGTGACGTGGTGGTGTTAATGACGGCGCTACAGGAGGCAGGTGCGCCCTCGGTAGGTTTGGTGACCGAGAATCCTGCTGTCGACGGATGACAGGTGACCGGCTACTTTTTATCGGGTTCCCGACCTTGGTGTCGTTGCTACTTCATGTGGCAGTGGCGTTACTCTTGTTTCTTCGTTGGTCGGGACCTACAGAGGCGGTAGCATCGGTGACCGTAGCGTTGCCAATTCAGGCGACGATAGTGCGAGCAGAGCCCCCGAGGGCAGCGAGCCAGCCCAAACCAAAGCCCAAACCAAAACCCCAGCCAAAGCCAAAACCAAAACCCGCTGAGAGTCCTACCACCAAGCCGGAACCGCCGCCGACTGAGGTTAGTCCGAAACCCAAAATCCCTGAACCGCCCCCGCCGGAGGATGACGCACCGCAAATGGATGCCCTGCAGCTTGCCGCGCTAACCCGCGAGGAATTGACCTCGCTTGTCAAAGCGGAGCAAGCAGCGGCCGGGTCGATCGAGCCCTCTCTGCGAGACGTAGTGGCTGCCACAATTCAGGCGGCGGTGATAGGTCGATGGACCCGCCCTCCCAGCGCGCGTAACGGCATGGTGTCGATATTGTCGATACAATTGGTTCCCACAGGAGAAGTTGTGGGCGTTGGCGTTGTGCAATCCAGCGGTAACACGGCGTTTGATCGCAGTGCAATGACAGCCGTCGAGCGAGTTGGGCGTTTCCCCGAAGTCGCAAAGCTGGACAACCGAACCTTTGAAGCAAACTTTCGCCGTTTTCAATTGATATTCAAGCCCGAGGATTTGAGGTACTGAAAATGCTCATGAGAAGTTTCCTGGCCCTCCTGGTGGGCGCGTATGTGTCTTATGCATCGGCAGAGCTGCAGATCGAAATCAATCAGGGCGTGGAGAATCCCACTCCCGTCGCGATCGTGCCCTTTGCCTGGCAGGGTATGGGCGCGGCGCCGGAGGATGTGGCCCAGATAATCGACTCAGACCTGGCGCGCAGCGG
>DFQW01000182.1 GCA_002377985.1 Halieaceae bacterium UBA3479
AGTTTCTCAAGACGCCTGAACTCCGCTTTGATCGCCTGCGCCTCGCTAAAGAACATTTCGGCGCTCTCCGCGGTCACCTGACACAACGAGTTGAGGTCACCACCGGCAAAGAACGTTTTTTTGGCGGATGCAAGTACGACACCGGTCAGACCCGACTCGGTCTCAAGCTTGGCAACGGTATCGCGTAATAACGGCAAAAACGCGGGGGACATGGAGTTCACCGGGCCCTCCATATCCATCGTGATTGTCACCACCCCATTAGCATCTTTATCGTAATCAAATCCACTCATGTTGCTTTACTTCCCTATTCTTCGACGCTCAAACACGCTCAATAATCGTTGAAATGCCCATACCACCACCGACGCACAGCGACAGCATCGCGCGCTTGGCATTGCGTCGCTCGAGCTCGTCGAGCACGGTGCTTACCAGACACCCTCCTGTGGCACCCAATGGATGCCCCATGGCGATTGCCCCGCCGTTGACGTTAGTAATCTCCAGATCGAGGTCGAGATCCTGCATGTAACGCAGCACCACCGAGGCGAAGGCCTCATTGATCTCCCATAGGTCGATATCCGCCGGCGTAAGACCTGCCTTGGCGAGACATTTCTTCGCCGCAGGCCCGGGACCCGTCAGCATAATGATCGGATCAGTGGCCAGTACCGCGGTAGCCAAGATGCGACCCCGCGGCTTTAGCCCCAAATCGTTACCGGCCTTTTCGCTGCCGATCATGACCGCGCTGGCACCGTCGACAATACCCGAAGAGTTGCCGGGGGTATGCACGTGATCAATACGATCCAGCATGTTGTACTTGGCAAGAATGACATCGTCAAAACCCATGCTGCCGGGCATCTCAAAGGAAGGTTTCAAACCCGCCAGTCCCTCGACCGTGGTGTCGGGTTTGATGAAATCGTCGCGCTCCAAAATGGTGATGCCACTGCTGTCCTTGACCGGCACCACTGAGCGATCAAACCAGCCATTATCGCGCGCACGGGCGGCACGCTGCTGCGACGTCACGGCGTAGCGGTCGACATCTTCTCGAGACCACCCCGCCAGCGTTGCGATGGTGTCGGCGCCAATGCCTTGCGGGACAAAACTCGTCTTGACTGCAAATCCCGGGTCACTGGCCATGGCGCCACCGTTGGACCCCATGGGCACCCGGGACATCGATTCAACACCCCCCGCAACCACGAGATCTTCCCATCCCGAGGCGATCTTCTGCGCGGCGATGTTTACCGCCTCGAGTCCCGACGCACAAAAGCGATCAAGCTGCACCCCGGGAACGGACTCATCCCACCCGGCGTTCTGTACGATCATTTTGGCGACATCCGAACCCTGCTCACCCACCGGCGAGACACAGCCCATTACGACATCGTCGACATAGCTGGTGTCGAGGTCGTGTCGCTTCTGCAGCTCGACGAGCAACCCCGCGGCCAGGTCAATAGGCTTGACCTCGTAGAGGGTTCCTGTGGATTTACCTTTGCTGCGCGGCGTGCGCACGGCATCATAGATGTAGACAGGATTGGGCATGTTTCACCACCTGAAGAGTTGGGTTAACCAAAGGGCCGCATATGATGCGATATCGGCAACTGTTATGCCATAACATTTTCGGACGCATTTGCCTCTCCGGGACCCGGGCACTCCCGGAAGCCGAATCAGTCCTCTACACTATGATTTTGGCCAGATTGATGCGCTGCGCATTTAGCGAGCGCGGCAGTCGGTTTATCCACCGAGACCGCGAATGCTTTCGTCAGATCACACCATTTTGAGCAGCCTGCTGGAGGCGCTCACCCAGGGTGAGCGGCCGTGGCTTGTTACGGTCACAGGGACAATCGGCTCGTCTCCTCGACCGGTCGGCTCATTGGTTGTGTTCCGCGCCGACGGATCTCAGATCGGCAGCGTGTCAGGTGGATGTGTTGAGGAGGATTTGGTCGAACGTTTATTGGCGGGCGTATTCGACGGACCTGCAGTGCACTTCACTGAGTACGGGGTCAGCGCCGAGGACAATGAAAAGTGGGGACTACCCTGCGGCGGTCGCCTGGAGCTCGCGGTACAACAGCTCGATGCCAAAGATAGCGACTGGGTTACGCGCGCGCGGCTGGCGATGCTGGAGCGGCAGACGGTGTTGCGAACCGTAGATTGCATCAGCGGAGAATCACTGCTGAGCCCCACCGATCGATTCACCGGTCTCGAGAAAGACGAGCAGCGCCTTTCCCACTGTTTTGGGCCACGTCAACGGCTGTTACTCGTGGGCGCCGGGCAGCTGGCGGCCCACCTCAGTACCCTGGCGCTGGCGATGGATTACGAGGTACTCCTGACTGATTCACGGGAGTGGGCATTGGATCAGTGGCAGGGGCCCGATATCGAGAAAATGCTCGGCTTGCCCGACGATGTTGTCAGGGTACACGGCAGTGATGAGCACTGTGCAGTGATCACATTGAGTCATGACCCCAGAGTCGACGATATGGCGCTGATGGAAGCGCTTGAATCCAGTGCGTGGTACGTTGGTGCACTCGGGTCGGTGCGCACCACCGAAAAACGCCTAGCGCGGCTGCTCAAATTGGGCGTTGAAGAAAAAGCGCTGGCGAGACTGCATGCCCCCGTGGGGCTATCCATTGGCTCAAAAACCACCATGGAAATTGCCGTATCGATCATGGCGCAACTGACACAGCTGCGCCGCGCAAAAGATAACAATAATGAGGCGCTTTTGAATAATGCATAACGCCCTCGATCAGACACTGGGGCTCCTGCGGGAGGACTGGGTTATCTATGCCCTACCGCTCTTCTTTGTCGCGCTGGCCATTGAATGGACGGTGGCCTGGCGAAAATCCCTGCCGCTCTATCACCGGCAAGATTTTTTTGCGTCGATGGGGGTCATGCTCATTACAGTGGTGGTAGACCTGATACCCAAGCTACTTGGCGTCATGTTGATGTTTGCCTGCTGGCAGGCCTCACCCTTCCAAGACATCGTCACCCGCGCGCCGCACTGGTGGGTAGTACTGTTTTTCCTTGATGACCTCACCTATTACAGCTTTCATCGCGCCAACCATGAAGTGCGGCTGATGTGGGCAGGTCATGTCTCCCACCATAACTCACAGTACTACAACTACGGTACGGCACTGCGACAGGGCGTCGGGGAACGTGTCATCAAATATCTCTTCTGGTGCCCGCTGGCCCTGCTCGGATTCGATCCGGTGATGATTGTGACTATGATGAGCCTTAGTCTCATTTATCAGTTCTGGCTGCATACGGAGACCGTAAACCGGATGCCCGGCTGGTTTGAGTGGTTTTTCAACACGCCTTCTCACCACCGTGTCCACCACGCTTCAAACGTGCGGTATCTTGATCGCAATCACGCTGGCGTTTTGATCATTTGGGACCGCCTGTTTGGCACTTTCAGCGCG
>DFQW01000115.1:0-2565 GCA_002377985.1 Halieaceae bacterium UBA3479
CCGCATCCAGATCTTCCTGGGCAACGGCCGACCACTGCCGCTCGTTGCGCCGCACGGTACCCCCGGGCTGCTTGTCAGTTAAATCCCAGGCCCGCCGCGTTGCGCCACGATGCCTATCCCCCACGATGCCATCAAAGGCAAACTCAAGCTCAGTTTGCGCCACCTTTTCCAAAGTACCGGGCGCCCCCAAAAACACACTGGTCACCGCACCCTGAATCATCGCCATCCGCACTGGACTCCTTGACCCTGACCGCCCGCCACCCGATCGCGCAAGCGCCCGCGCATTTTGACACGGGCCAGTGCTTTTCACGAGGTGTTTGCGCGTCGCGCCCGGTAAACTTCAACGAAACACCTGATACACTTTTTGCAAATCTAATGGGAGCGACTACTGCCAATGAATAAGATCTTCGCAGCAGTCATGACAGCGATGGTTGTCGCGACCGTGATCGCGGTTTTCGCGCTTGGCTTCCTATCGTTGGCCGGAGCGCCCGTTGCGCCCAATGTCGATGAATCGGGCGCGACCAGTGACCCAGAGCAATCCAGCGACAACCCTTCCTGATGCGCGTACTACTCGCGGGCGGTACCGGGCTCGTCGGCAAGGCAGTAATCGATGCCAGCGCGGGAGCCGGCGTCGAGCTCGTCGGTGTGGGACGTCGCGCCACAGGCAAGCTCCGGGAGGAGATCGTAACGAGTCTTGTACGGCTACCGACGCTACCCGCTGCGGAAGCCGCCATCTGCACACTGGGTACGACTATTCGGGCTGCAGGCTCACCCGAGGCCTTTAGAGCCATTGATTATGAGGCTGTCATAGCCTTTGCCACTGCTGCACTTGCGGCGGGCGCCTCACAATTTATTGTGGTAACCGCGGTGGGAGCCAGCCCCAGCGCGTCCATTTTTTACTCCCGCATTAAAGGCGAGGTGGAGAGAGATCTTGCGGATCTCGGATTCGCGCGGCTGGATATCGTCAGGCCCGGACTTCTCTTAGGTAAGAGGGCGGAGCGGCGACCGGTGGAGTCTCTCCTTCAAACGCTCGCTCCCGTGACAGATTGTCTGATGCTGGGCCCCTGGCGCCAATACCGCAGCGTCGACGCGCGAGATTTAGCTCACTATTTACTCGCACTCACCTCTCACGCCGCGCCAGGCATATTCACGCACTACTTTGACGAGATTCATGCACACACAGCGGGCGCGACCTGTCGTTAAATGCGCTTGCGCTTGACCTCACCCAAGGTAGAGTGCCTAGGCCAAAGCGCGATAACCCCTGATAACCGCAAGCAAATGCTAGGAGTCGCAATGAAATACTTTACTTTGCTCACTGTTGTCACCATCTCGTTGGCGGCGTGTCAGTCACAAGACGCTGACCTGGACATTCTTGCGCCAGTGCCAGAACTCCGTCACGGTTTGATACAGGGTTACATGCATGGGGAGGCCATTCTTAACAGCGCCGCGTTTCTGCCCCCTCCTCCCGCAGATGAATCCGCAAAATACCGGGCGGATGTTGCTGCCAGCGACGACTTGGCCAGTCTGGAGGGCTCACCGCGGTGGGGCTTGGCCACGCGCGATGCGGGGCTCGCGTTTCCCGCCGCCGCCAATATTTTTAGCTGCGCAGTGGGTGTAGATATTAACGAGACTACAACCCCCGCGCTGTATCGCTTGATGCAACGCTCCCTGACCGATTTTGGGCTCGCCAGCTACCCTGCCAAGCAAGCGCATCAAAGGTTGAGACCTTTTATGATTAACCAGAGAGCGATTTGCACACCCGATGATCGCGCCATACTCGAAACCGATGGATCTTATCCCAGTGGCCATAGCGCCATCGGCTGGGGTTGGGCGTTGCTCCTGTCCCAACTGGTGCCCGAGAAAGCCGAAGCAGTTCTCGCCAGAGGTCGCGAATATGCCCGTAGTCGAATGGTGTGCAATGTGCATTGGATGAGCGATACCGAGGCAGGCATGGCCGTGGGCGCCGCCGCATTTGCGCGATTGCAGAACAATGCGCTGTTCCAGGCGACGATGGCAGCCGCGAGATCAGAGTTGGCTTCGGGCGTCGCAACTATCCCTGACACAAGTGACTGTGAGCTCGAGCGCGAATCACTGGCTTTTGGCAATACACAATAAGAGCTTTTAATGCGCATCCACGCCACCAGCATTTTTTCGGTCTCGGCAGTACCAAAGCTTGAACTCGAATCAGAGCCAAAGTGGGTAACGCTCACGGGAATGTGTTCGACCATTGCTTGGTCCGAAAGTGCCCCCTGACTACGGCACCACTCCCACCGGCCCCGGAGAATATCGCGACAGCTTGGAAGAAACTGCGCGCCCCAAGGAGGCCGCCACGCTGATCGTGGTACGCGACGGCCCGCAGCCCAGAATCTTGATGGGCAAGCGGGCGGCGAGTCACCGGTTTATGCCAAATAAATTTGTGTTTCCCGGTGGTCGTCTCGACGTGATCGATCAGCGTTTAAACGTGCCCGGTGATCTCAGCCCGCCAGTGCTTGGCCGACTACGTAAAGCGACCCGGAAAGACGTAACTGACCGCAAACTGCGGGGCCTGGCCCTCGCGGCAATTCG
>DFQW01000115.1:2912-10249 GCA_002377985.1 Halieaceae bacterium UBA3479
ATCCCGTCTGGCGCGATTACCTGCGGCATGGCGTCGAGCCTCCGCTGGAACACATGGACTTTATAGCGCGCGCAATCACCCCGCCCTATCGCACGCGGCGCTTCGATACTCGCTTTTTCCTTGTCCATGAGAGATTTATTCAAAATAACCCGGAGCAGGTTTCTGAGATAAGCGGTGAACTCAATGAGGTTCACTGGCTCACTATCGACCAAGCGCGAGAACTGGATCTACCTGCCATCACCCGCTGGGTGATCGACCGCGTTGAAGCGAGAATTAAACTTAATCCAGAAAAACAGTTACTACAGTCTGCTCCATTTGTCCGCTTCATCAATGGCACAATGCTCTCCGAAGAATTATGACCGACCGCCACAGTGCGACTTTGATTGGTACACTCCCCTAACTCCGGCAGGACGCGATTTATGTCAGCTACACCTACTTCTTCCGTTGCAGGACATCTGACGGGATACGGATCTGCCTCCTATCGGCACTACGTCCTCGTGTTGCTGATGCTGGTCTACACGCTGAACTTTATCGACCGCACGCTGATCGCCGTGGTGGCTCAACCTATTATTGAATCCTTTCAACTCACCGACGCCCAATGGGGACTGCTTTACGGTCCACCCTTCGCTATTTTCTACGCCATCATGGGTCTACCAATTGCCCTTTGGGCCGATCGCTCCAACCGCGTCAACATCATCGCGCTGTGTATCGTTCTCTGGTCAATCATGACCGCGCTCTGCGGCGTTGCAATGGGATTTTTCTCGCTGCTGATGTTTCGCATTGGTGTTGCCATCGGTGAGGCCGGATGCACACCGCCGGCTAACTCTCTGATTGGGGACTACTTTATCGCCCGCAAACGCGCGACCGCACTCGGGGTTTACTCAATGGGGGTCACTCTGGGCAGCGTATTGGCGAATGTTTTCGGCGGTCCGATCGCTCAGATGCAGGGCACAGACGTCGGCGCATGGCTGGATGCCTCGGTAGTCGGCTGGCTATTCAGCGGGCTGGAGTGGGCCAGTATCGAGGGCTGGCGCGTGGCTTTTGTGGTGGTCGGGCTTCCAGGCGTGCTGGTTGCGCTGCTGGTATGGGTCACGATCAAAGAACCACCCCGCGGCTATTCCGATCCGCCCGATCAAGCCGCAAATATCGCGCCCGGCTGGAGCGAAACCTTTAGCGAGCTCAAGCGCAAACCCTCATTTTGGTGGATGGCCATAGCCGCCTCCTTAGTGGCTTTTGTCGGTTACGGGTTAATCAGCTTTCAAGCACCGTTTTTGCAGCGGGAACACGGCCTGAGTGTGAGAGACGCAGCACTACAGTTCGGGGCGCCGCTCTCACTCATGGCCGCTGCGGGCACCTTTCTCGGCGGATACATTACGGAGCGTCTCACCGGCCGCTTCCCGACGGCAATGGCGTGGGTACCAGCGGTGGGTATCGCAATCGCCGTCCCCGCTTACGTAGTCGCTTTTTTCTCTGATGACCTGTTCTGGGTTTTCGTATTGTGGGGAGTCGGAGCCATCTTTCACTACAGTTACCTGGGCGCCCAATACAACATTGGACAAGGTGTTGTAAGTAATCGGTCCCGAGCAACAGCGATTGCGGTTTTACTCATTCTGGTATCGCTCATTGGCAACGGCATTGGTCCCTATTTTGTAGGCTTTATGAGTGACTTTTTTATGCAGCAAGAGCTGCTGGCCCTTGATATCAACACCTGGCTGTCGCCAGAGGCCTGCAAATCGGGAGCGGTCGATCGCTCAATTAACGAGGAGGCGCTGTGCAAAGCCGCCAATTCGACCGGACTTAAATGGGCCATGGCCGCTACCGCCAGTGTTTTTCTGCTTGCGTCCATCTGTTTCATCATGTGCGCACGGACACTCAAGCAGGATTTTGTCGCAGACCTCAGCCCAGACGCATCCTGAAGCACCGCGTCGAATAAACGCCTCGAACGGGGTGAATTCCGCGCTAAATAAGTGCGTTATACGCACCCAACGGGAGCAAAATGCGTCATGATGCGCGGCGTGATTTGCACATCTGGAGCACAGGCTGAGATCAGGCTGCGCTGGCGCCTCACAATTTGACTGATTGGCATGAGGGTTGCTGGTTTTGGGTGCTGCACCCAATTATCGACGAAGGAGTTTTAAGTGAAAAACAATCGCGCGCTCGCGCTCATTCTGCCCCCGCTGCTGGTGGCCCACTCGGCTGGGCTGTCTGCGCAAGACACACCGGTCTTTGAGGAGGTGCTTGTTACCGCCGAGAAGCGAACGGAGAGCTTGCAGAACCTGTCACAAGCGGTCACTGCCCTCAGTGCCGAAGATGTGGAAAACCGCCAGCTGTCCTCATTCGTTGATCTGAGCGCGATTGCTCCGGGTGTCAACGTAGCGAAGAACGAAGGCTTCAAAACCGTTATTACCATCCGTGGCATCGGCAACGAGGCCAATCAAAACGCAATCGCAAATCCGTCGGTCTCGTACCACCTTGACGGCGTGTATGTCGCCTCTCCCTTCGCGCTGCAAACAGATTTTCTTGATCTCGAGCGAATTGAGGTACTGAGAGGGCCCCAGGGGACTCTTTTTGGACAGAATTCGACCGGTGGTGGCATTAACGTGATTACCAAGGCACCGACCTTTGACGAAGTTTACGGGTCTGCCGATTTGACCCTCGGTGAATATAGCCTGGTCAGAGCCCGCGCGGCGGTAAATCTGCCATTATCGGACGCGCTTGCTGCACGCGTTTCTGTGATGAGCAATAAACGTGACGGATTCACCGATAACGTCGCAAACGGGCAGGATCTCGACGACGCAGACAGCATCTCTGCCCGAGCCAAGATTCTCTATCAGCCCAGTGATACCTTTTCGGCGACGCTAACCGCGCAAATTTTCGACGAGGAGGTCAATGGCCAAGCGCAGAAAGGCATTTACGATCCCACACCAGGGGCCCGATACCTCGCACAGGATTCGCTTTCGAGCTACGAACTGGAGTCCCAGCTTTATAGCCTGACTCTCGAATGGGACTTGGGGCCAGTCACGTTGAAATCCCTCACCAGCTATCAAAACGATGACATCGCCATACAGCGGGATAACGACCGCCACGACTACCGAACCCTACCGCCTTTCTTTTTGCTCCAGAGCTATTTTGACCCCGAGACCAACGAACAGAAAACCACCACTCAGGAATTCAACCTGATTTCCAACGAACCCGCCTTCGGCAGACTCGATTGGGTTGCCGGGATTTTCTATCTCGATACCGAGGTGGATATCAGTATTCTCGAGCGCCTCGACTTTGGTTTCGATGGCGTTTTTGATCCTTTTACGCTCGATGATATCTATGCCTATGGTGGCGACGTGGGGTTTATTTCTGACTCCAAGCCCGAGAGGGAGTCGATCTCGCTTTACGGTCAAGGCACCTGGTCCCTCACCGACAGCAGCAGGCTGATCGCGGGACTTCGCTATACCGAGGATGAGGTCTACAGCGCCGTAACCAACTTTTATGGGCGGGAAGGCACCGAAATTCTCGAAATCGAGAGCGAAAAGGTCACCGGGCGATTGGCCATCGAGGTGGACCTGGGTGACGCCACCATGATGTATGCCTCCTACACCCGCGGCTTTAAACCCGGTGGCTCCAATCTCACCTTTGGCAGGGAAGCAGTGGTATCACCCATCGTTGTGTTACCCGTATTTGAAGAGGAAACCATCGACGCCTATGAGCTGGGCCTTAAAACCGATTTACTGGATGGGCGCATGCGCCTCAACGGAGCCGCTTTCTTCTACACCTACGATAACCTGCAATACCAAGCCACCGACCCCGAGGTATTTCAGGGTGGCGTAGGAAACATTCCCGAGTCGGAGATTATGGGCGCAGAACTGGAATTAGGTGCCTTCCTCAGTGACTCACTGATTTTTGATGCACGGCTCGCCTGGCTTGACACCGAAATCACGTCGAGTCATCTCGCGCTGGACAATGTGGCCTCTGAGGCCGCGACCAATGCGCTCCTGGCTCAAGGCATCAATCTTTTTAGCCCTGAGGTAGAAAGAGCAAGAGCGGCGCAAATTGCGGATGTGCAGGGTAATGAACTGGCCAAAACGCCGGGCTTTACCGCAAATCTGGCGCTTACCTACAGCCACACGCTGGCGGCATGGGGTGACATTGAGGGCACACTCAGCTACACCCATCGCGGCGATTTCAGGCATCGTATCTTCAACAACCCGCTCACTGATGAGGTTGACGGTTACGACACGGTTGACCTTCTGGTTAGATTTTTGCCTGCTGACGCGGGCTGGCGACTGGAATTGATAGGCAAAAACCTGACCGATGAAGACGGCATCAACGCCCGCTTCACCGATGTGTTTGGGGTGGGCGCAACGGGCGACCAATTTATCCCGCCTCGGCAGCTAATGGTCAGGGTGGGCTTGGACTTCTAGCAGCGTCCCAAATCGATGGATTACACTCGTAGCGCGCCGAGAGATCGGCGCGATACGCCTCGGTGATCGTCTTGAGGCAAGGGTAACTGCCATCAGCAGGGGATAGCGCAATGGAGCGACTGTTCGGGCTCTCAAAATCAGGAACGCGTGCGGGTGTTGAGCTAGGCGCCGGTCTGACGACGTTTATGGCAATGGCCTACATTGCGTTTGTGAATCCCCAGATGATGGCCAATACCGGGATGGACCAGGGTGCAAGCTTCGTTGCCACCTGCCTGGCGGCCGCCCTCGCCTGCTTCTTCATGGGACTCTACGCCAACTGGCCGGTCGGCCTCGCCCCTGGCATGGGTCTGAACGCCTTTTTTACCTACACCATCGTGGGTGACATGGGCTATCCGTGGCAGACCGCCTTGGGGGCCGTATTTATCGCCGGGCTGCTGTTCGTCTTGCTCACCGTAACGCGCTTGCGCGAGTGGATGCTGGTGAGCATTCCGTGGAATCTCAGAATCGCGATGGGCGCCGGCATCGGATTGTTTGTCGGCCTGATTGGTCTAAAAAATGGCGGCATTATTGTCGACCACCCCGCCACGCTTCTCGCGCTCGGGGACTTTAAAGTACTGGAGACAGGTCTGGCGGGTTTAGGATTCCTGATTATTATCAGCCTCGCCGTGCGACGGTTTCCGGGAGCGATTCTGATTGGCATTCTGGCGGTAACCGGCATCGGCTTGCTACTGGGTGTAGTGCGCTACGAGGGTGTCGTGTCCCTTCCGCCCTCAGTGATGCCAGTGCTGGGGCAGCTGGATATCATGGCGGCGCTCGATGTCGCCATGGTAAGCGCCATTGCTTCTATTCTCTTCGTTAATCTCTTTGATACCGCAGGCACGCTGGTTGGCGTGGCCTCGCAGGCCGGGCTGGCGCATCCCGATGGCGATATCGAAAATCTCGACAAGGCATTAGTCGCCGACAGCACCAGCAGCGTCGCGGGCGCTCTAATCGGCTGCGCTCCCGTCACTTCTTATGTCGAAAGTGCAGCGGGTGTTGCAGCGGGCGGCAGAACCGGCTTAACCGCCTGCACCGTGGGCGTGCTATTTCTGGCGCTTATATTTTTTGCCCCACTCGCCGGGATGATTCCACCTTTCGCTACTGCAGGGGCGTTGGTCTACGTTGCGCTATTGATGATGTCAGGACTGGAGCGCCTTCATTGGCAGGACCATACCGAATCGTTACCAGCACTGCTGATCATCGTGATGGTGCCACTGTCATTCTCTATCGCCAACGGGATCGCTGCGGGCTTTTTGAGCTACGTGATACTCAAGGTCGCTGCAGGTAAGTCGAGCGACGTCAGTATCGCGGCCTGGTTCATGGCCGCCATTTTTACAGCTCGCTTCATACTGATTTAAGGTCCAGCGCGATGCCCCTGATTGCCAAGCGGCGCTTTAGCCTGGCGCCACCCTATTTTTGACTATCTCGTAGAGCGCGGGACGATGCGCTTTGATCTCTTCAAGAGAGAGCCCCTCAAGTGAGTGAGGGTACATCAGCCACGCATCCGTCTCTTCCAGATAGTAATCAGGTACTCGATCAACCTCGCGACGCTTCGGCTTGTAATACGGCACCGCCACCCTGATATCCCCGGGGGTATTCAGCCTCGCCAACTCGGCAAGTCTATTAATCACCGCATCGACGGTCCGACCCGTATCAAAGACATCATCAACGATTAACAGCCGGTCCTGGGCGCGCACATGCTTGATCAAATAGTTGAGGCCGTGCACGCGAACCCCGCCCAATCGCATGTCGATACCCGCGTCGTAAGAGGATGTCCGAATCGCTATGTGATCGGTCTCTATACCGCTGAAGGCAAAGAACTCCTGCACCGCAATGCCAATGGGTACACCGCCCCGCCATATGGCGATGATGATGGTAGGCTCGAATCCGCTGTCGATGACATTCTTCGCCAGACGAAAAGAATCGACCAGGAGCTGCTCGGCAGAGAGGTACTGTTTGTCAGCCATAGCTTAGGGTTCTCATAATGAACAGAGTATAGTGCTCCCTAAAGCGTGCCGATATCCTCCGGACCCAATCCACCGTGAAAAAACAGTTCATCAAAGAAGAGCAATTGCTTCAGGAATCATTCCGGTTGGCCGCAAATATTTTTGACAGCGGCTTTCGCCCCGACTTTATTGTGGGGGTATGGCGCGGCGGCTCTTCAGTGGGTATCTACGTGCAGGAATGCCTGCAGTATCTCGGCGTTCAGACTGACCATATTGCAATCAGAACATCGTACCGCGGACAGCCCAGCTACGGGTCTCACATCCAAAACCCCGAGAGCATTCGCGTACATGGGCTGCAGTACCTCTTTGAGACTCTAAATCAAGATAACCGCTTGCTTATTGTCGATGATGTATTCAGTTCGGGCTATAACGTAGAAGCGGTGATTAAGCGCCTTGAGCAGCAATGTCGTAACAACATGCCCGGCGAAGTCCGGGTCGCGGTGCCCTACTACAAGCCCCAGAGCAATCTTTCTGGCCGAAAACCCGATTTCTATCTGCACGAGACAGACGCGTGGCTCGTATTGCCCTACGAATTGCAGGGCCTGACATCAGAAGAAATTGCCACACATAAGCCCGAGGTGGCTGCTCTACTGGAAGACGCTCGATAAAAACACCGCCCGTAACGCCAAAACACTGCACCCAATGACCCATGTATCGAATCCACTGGTGGCTTGGTGAATTAGCTCTTTTTACTGCCTGCCGCTGAGCGCGCCCCTCGCTTTGATTTTGGACGCGCTGACTTTTTCTTCGAGGGCTTTTTTTTCGGCGGCCGCTTTCCCGTCGTCTTTACAAGCTTGGTCGGCAAACGGTGCTCGGGTTCAAAACCCTCGATCTCCTCGCGGCGCAGGCTCTTATTTATCAGTTTTTCAATTTTTTG
>DFQW01000113.1 GCA_002377985.1 Halieaceae bacterium UBA3479
GCAGAGGCGGCGCCAGCGCAGGTAGCGGCGATAAAGAGCGCGCCGGTTTTGGCCCGGTGATAGCGAGAGACGTCGACGCTCGATTCGCACTCCCATGCTTGACCCGCCGCAATACCATGGGGCGCACCGACGCCGCGGGCCAGTATCGATAACACCAATGGCACACGCTCTGATCGCACGTGGTGAATTGCATGAACGGCAAGTGTCTGAAAAGCGGCAACAATCAGTGCGTCGCCAGCAAGAACGGCGATTCGCTCGCCAAACTTGGCATGGACCGAGGGCTTGCCACGTCTTTCATCGGCGTCGTCAAAACAGGGCAGGTCATCATGAACCAGCGACGCGCAGTGCAAAAACTCTACCGCTGACGCAGCGGCGGCGGCGAGAGGCCTGTCGCTACTGTTATTGGCAAGGGCCACGGCCATGCAGAGCTGCGGACGAACCCGGGCGCCTCCCGGAAAAACGGCATATTGCATAGCCTCGGCCAGTAATGGTGGGCATTGGGCAGTCACGTGCTCCGCGAGGTATTCGCGAATATCCGCCTCGCAGTCGAGAAGTGGATCCTGCATACCATGCGCTCCCATGTATGTCATAAATTAATGACATTGTGTGCTGTTATAATAATGTGACACGCTACGCCACTCACTGCCTGGGCGCAACCCCTATGATCGAAACAACCGTGATGGCATCTTCTACCCCAGCGCTGGCTGGAATGGCAGCGGCGGGACTCGGTTTTGATCGAACGGTGAACGCCGATGGTTATCGCTGGTGGTATGTGGACGGGTTCAGTGACTGTGGGCGCTTTGGTCTTACCGTGATTGCATTTATTGGGAGCGTATTTTCTCCCTACTATTTTCGGTCGCGGCGACGTGCTGCGGCGCGCGCCGAGGATCACGTGAGTCTCAACGTCATTCTCTATGGTCGCGGGAGTAACCGTTGGTGTATGACAGAGCGCGGCGCCGCCTCGCTGGTCCAGCAATCTGACCGGTTGGGGATTGGCCCCAGTCAAGTGTGTTTGTTGGATTCAGGACTCGTCATCGACGTGCAGGAGCGCGCCACACCGCTGGGGCAATCCGTAGCGGGGCGCATTAGGCTCTCCTACGATCAGATATCGGATGAATGCTTCGAACTGGACGGTCAGGGTGGGCATTGGTGGTGGCCCATTGCGCCTCAGGCCAGAATCGAGGTCGCCATGGAAGCGCCCGACCTGCGCTGGGAGGGAGGCGGCTACCTCGATTCCAATGCGGGCAGCGCGCCAATCGAGAGCGCATTTACTTCCTGGAATTGGTGCCGTGGTCACGCCGCAGACACTGGCTGTGAGATTCACTACGACGCGCAACTGCGCGATGGTGGGGAAAAGCGTCTATCACTCTGCACCGATGCCCAGGGGCGCTTGGTAAGGACCGAGACACCAGCGCTGCGCCAATTGCCCAAAGGCCCCATATGGCGGGTCGCGCGGCCGGCGCGTCTGGACGCAAATGCGCCCTGCCGTATTCGGACGCTGGAAGATACGCCTTTTTACACGCGATCACGAATCGAAACCGGGACCAGCCAGTTTATGCACGAGAGTCTGGATCTTCTGCGCTTCTGTAAGCCTTGGGTACAGTGGCTATTGCCCTTCAGAATGCCCCGGATGGCGAGGAGCCGCGTCGCGGGTTAATCCTGTTCGGAGGAGCGGGCGTGGATGGCCATCTCGTCGCGTTGAGCCATCACAATAAATAGCTCCAGCATCCAGGAGGCGCTGGGTGAGAAGCGCCGTGGAGACGCTGAACTTTGCCATTCATTGCCCCGCGGGACTGCATTGATCAGAAACTGATTCTCTCGAGCGCAGGGCGCCGATAGTCCCGCCGGACGGGCGGGGGCGCTACGAACCAAGCCCATCAGAATTTGGCACTTTCGCGTTCCTGATACCACCGCGCGCTGGCTGATGGGGTCATAGCCTGTCTGCGCGACCCGCTGACCAATTTCTGCATACAGTCGCCGCGCGGCCCAAATGCCCGGGCGACAGCGTCGGGGTAATTGCCGGATACCCTCGTCTGCTCTCTGGTAACGCAGATCAGCCTCGTTGAGCATGTGGGTCAGTACTGCCGTTAACGCCGGGCTTGGCCGTGGATCCCGTATGAACTGTTCCGGGTTGATACCCTGCTCCCTAAGCAGCGCGCGAGGAAGGTAGAGTCGTCCCGCGCGGGCATCCTCGCCCACATCGCGGCAGATGTTAGTGAGTTGCATCGCCACACCCAAATCTGCCGCCCGCGCCAGCGTGTGGGTATCCCTGACGCCCATCAGGATCGCCATCATCACCCCGACGGTTCCCGCGACACGGGCGCCATAGTCCAATACGTCATCCAGGGTTTCGTAGAGACGACCGGTAGCATCCCATTCGAAGCCCTCCAGCAGGGCGTTAAGCAGTGCTCTGGGTAACCCATGGTCGGTGACGATTTGACTGAGGACCCGGTCGACGGAGTGGTTTTCGGGTGTTGCGGCATAGATCAGATCAAGCCTGCGGTGCAGCGTATCCAGAGCCTGACGGGGGTCGTCGCCCAGATCCACCAGATCGTCTGCGATCCTGCAAAAAGCGTAAAGACCGCACGCCGACTCCCGCAGAGTCAGCGGCAAAAACTGGGAGGCGATATGGAAGGAGCGTGAACCGTGACACAGCAGTTTGCGACACGCGCCCATGTCCGTGTGCGGCGTGGTGATTTGCAGATCGCTACGCACGCGCTGTAACCGGTGCCGGGACGAGCTGGTCAATGACCTTGGCAGATGAGATAACTGCCGGCATGCCGGCCCCCGGGTGAGTCCCCGCGCCTACCAGATACAGTCCGGAGATATCCTCGCTCCGATTGTGGGGCCTGAACCAGGCGCTCTGGGTGATACGGGGCTCGAAACTGAAGCCAGCGCCTTTAAAGGAGCACAGTCGGTCCTGAAAGTCCTGGGGCGTGAGTAGGCGCGAGGTGACGATCCGATTGCCCAAGCCGGGGAGCATGGTTTCTTCCAATCGTGCGCAGATGCGTTGCCGAAAGGTTTCACCGTAACTTTCCCAATCGACTCCGGCATCGAGATGCGGCACCGGCACCAGCGCATAAAAGGTGTCGCAACCCTCCGGTGCCATGGACGGGTCGGTTTCCGTGGGCCGGTGCAGGTAAAGGCTGAAATCTTCAGCGAGGACTTTGCGCTTAAAAATGTCGTCGAGGAGGCCTTGGTAACGGGGGCCCAGAATCACTGAGTGGTGGGGCACATCGGGATATTGGCCCCGGGTGCCGAAGTACCAGACGAAGAGACCGTTGGAGTAATGGGAGCGTTCGATCTTTGCGTTGCTCCAGCGCTTACGGTGTCTCGCGGGAATCAGGTGTCGGTAGGTCCAGGCGGCATCGGCATTGGAGACGACGAGGTCGCTATGGAGTTCGCGCCCCCCCTTTAGCCGGACGCCGCGCACCGCGCCTTGCTCGACCAAAATTTCCTCAACTTCGGCATTGCACTCGATTCTTCCACCCTGACCTTCAATCAATGACGCCATGCCTTTGACGATGCTGCCTGTGCCGCCCATGGCAGACCAGACGCCAAAGCGCTGCTCGAGAAATGAAATCAGCGTGTAGACGCTGGTGACCGAGAATGGATTGCCGCCAATGAGCAGCGGGTGAAAACTCATGGTCATGCGCAGCTGAGGATCGCGAATGTAGCGCGATACCAGGCGGTAGACGCTGCGATCACTGCGTAGCTTGATGAGCTGCGGCAGGAACTGAAACAGCGCGATCAGCGAGTCGAAAGGCTTGTCGACTAAGCCTTCAAAGCCCACTTTGTAGCGCGCTTCACTGGCCTTGAGGTAGCGCTCGTAACCCTCAGCGTCATCCTCGCTAAAGCTTTTAATCTGTTCGATGTTGCGTGCCTTGTCGCCGCAGTAGTCAAAGATGCGGCCATCGTCAAAGCGAAGACGAAAGAAGGGATCCATGGGCCGCAGGTCAACGTCGTCCGCAAAGGTTTTTCCGCACAGCGCCCACAGTTCTTCCAGCAGGAAGGGCGCGGTAACAATGGTCGGGCCGGCATCAAAGGTGAAGCCATCCTGACGATAGACATATGCGCGACCCCCGGGAGCGTCCAGCTTTTCCAGCATGTGCACGCGATAGCCCTTGGCGCCCAGACGGATCGCCGCAGCGAGACCGCCAAACCCCGTGCCAATGACCAAAGCGGTGGGGCGAGGGTCCGCGGTGCCTAGGCTATCGAAGGCAGACTGCGCAATATTCATAAAATAAAGACACTTAAACTGTCATTTATATTTGACAGTGTAGCAGTGTGGCATCACCCCTGCACAGCTTTCTTTTCAGCCCGCGATAGCGTGTCTGGAGACCATATCGTGAAAGATATCGACGAAGGTCTGGGGATGTTCTTCGTGCCCCAGATGTCCCAGTGTCGGTACGCGTAGGGTGTGGCAGTGCGGTAACTGTGGCGCTACCGCCAAGCTGCGACCTGGTGGAATCGTCCGGTCGCCCTCGCAGCCAACCAGCCAGACGGTTGCATCGAGCTCAGGCAAACGTGCCAGCAAAGGTGGCAAATCCCATCCCGCCATCATACGTAGCGTACCTGCGATATGGTCGGGGTCAGAGAGCAGCGCGTCGTAGCACCGAGAGCTCAATGGCGTCACCGTTGATCCGGTATCCGACAGCATCGATGCGGTGGCGCGCCAGCGCAGCGCCGGCGACGCGAGTGCTTTGGGGAGCCAACGACTCCGGGAAAGCCATCGTGCGGCACCGCTGAAGAATGGGGCCGCCGTTGCACCGAAGGGTTTGAACGCGGCATTGATGCACAGCAGGCCGCGGGGGCTGCGTGTCAGGTCGAGCGCCAATTGCGCGGCGAGGGCGGAACCCGCCGAGTGTCCGATAATCCAATCCGGTGAAGCATTCAACGCCTCAAGTAGTGATCGCAGGTAGGCGGAGAAGGGTTTTAATCCGACGCCCTCGGGTGGCATCAGCGTGGTAAATCCCTGGCCCGGCAAGTCGGGGCAGATCACCCGGTATTGTTCGGCGAGCCGGTGCATCATGCCCGCGAAAGAATGGCTGGAGGCACCCGCGCCATGCAGGAGCAGGACGTCGGGTCCCGTCCCGGTTATCTGCACGTGAAAATCGACGTCGTGAACTCGTATAAACCGGCTGGCGGAAGACAGCGGCCAGAAGTCGGCGACGGCTGACCATCGCTGTTCGCGAGTCATAGTGTGGCGGCTCGAATCGTCCGGTTCAGCGTTTGTGCGTCGGCCCTGGGGAGTGCGATATAAGCGCTCTTCAGCGTATCGGCCAGCTCTCTTGCACGAGGCTGAGGACGCTGTGCGGTGTCGATGACGAGACCAGTTATGGCATTTTGAGCCAGCGCGCGTGCAGCGGCCAGCGCGTCCCGCGTGCCGGCTTCACGATTTTTTGCGCCGTCACGCGCCACATTCGCGGCCCCATCGGTGAGCAGCACGTAGTGGGTTGTAAGGCCTTGTTTTGTGCTGCGCTGCGCAGTTTCCCGAGCGAGGTCAAGTGCAGCCGCCATGGGGGTGGCGCCCCCGCCAGGTAGGGCAGCCAATGCTTTTTTGGCCCGCACCAGAGAGCGAGTTGGCGGTAGCAGGAGTTCGGCGTTTTCGTCACGGAAGGCGATAAGTGCCACCTGGTCACGACGCACATAGCAATCGGCCAGCAGAAGCTCTACCGCGCCTTTGGCTTCGGCAAGGCGCTGCATGGCCGCGGATCCGGAGGCGTCCACCACAAAGAGCGTCAGCGTCTCGCGACGCTGTTGAAAACGGGTCAGGTGAATATCGTCTCGCCGAATCTCCAGGTTTCGTGCGCGCGGGCCGCGTTCCCGTTTGCGCAGCGGTTGCCAGGGCGCTGCCGTGCGCAAGGTCGCCAAAATATTCACACGCCCCCCTTTGCGGTGATCGCCCCGAAAAACACCGGTAGGACGACCCCGGTTCAGATGCCGGTGTTGGGCGCCGGACGCTCCGGCGCTGCTCTGCCTGAGTCTTGCTGCGCGGGTTTGTATTTGCTCGAGCAATCCAGGGGGGAGCGCAGCCATTGCTGCCTGCAGTAGCCGATCTTCTTCTGGAGGCGGCTGATCGGGTCGGGGCGGCGCCTGCTCCTCCTCGCCGTCTTCCTGCGGCGGCGGCTCTTCATGCTCCGCGTCGCTGAAATCGGGGAGTTGTTGCGCTTTTGGTAGCAGACACAAGCGTACCGCCAGCGAAAGGTCCGCCTCATCAGTTGATAACCTGCCACAGATAGCCGCGCAGGCGCGCATAACTTTGAGCCCGGCGATCAGCGCCCGCGGCGACTCGATCCCGAGTGACACGCCGATTGCGCTCAATGCATGGTAATGCTCATCCGTTATCGAAACGCGCTGCAAGCGTGTCTTGGCCCGCGCGATGTCTGCGCTATCGAACATCTCGTCCTCGGCGTCATGAATACCTATATTCTCGAGATTCACCGTCAAGCCGAGTCGGTCAGCCAGCGCGGGGTGAAGGGTTTCCTCCTCGGTGCCCTCGTCACTGGCTATCACAGTGATGCGCGTTGTGGCGTTACCGGTAATGCCGTCCCTGGCGATCCGCAACTGACCCTCATCAAGCGCAGTGCACACATGGTGCACCGTATTGCGTGACATACGCTCGGCCATGGCCGCGATCACAATGCGTTCATCGCACTCTGCCAGCATGCCCATCTCAGCGATCGGTTTTCCCTGCTGCAACGTTGCGCTCAGGTCGGTGCCACCCAATAGTCGCGCCTCGGGAACGCCTGCCGGAATTTTTCTCAGCCTAGTTTGCTGCGAGAGGTTCCTGACCCGCTCCAGCCAATAATCCCTCACGGGGCCCGGAGGCGCCCGCAGATGCACCCCGCCGAGGGTATGACCCAGCAGCACAAGCAGTGCCGCAGCCCATTCAGCGTCGGCCCAGGGGGACGCGTCAGTGGTCTTGGTCATGTCCGAATAGTTCAGAAATGGCGCGCTCAACGCGGCTGTCGGCGCTCGATTCATCGAGGGGATCACGCCTCAGGCGATGCCGCAATACGGACGTGGCCACAGTTTTCAGGTGGGAGAGCGTGGCAACAGGTTTGCCTTGTAATGCAGCCAGTGCCCGTGCGCTACGCACCAGGGTGAGCTCGCCTCGCAGGCCGTCGGTGCCAAGCGAGAGACACAGCCGGGCGGCGGTTTCCAGTAGCTCGGCCGGCGTGTCTATGTCATCCAGGCTCGCCCTGGCGCTTTGTATCTTGCGGCGCAACGCGCTCTCCTTGCGCGCCCATTTCTTTTTGAAGGCGGCGCGATCATGATCGAACGCTTCCCGTTGGCGAATGATTTCGACGCGCGTGGGTACGTCTTTTGGGGTGCGTACATCGACCGATAGCCCAAATCGGTCCTGAAGCTGCGGACGGAGTTCACCTTCCTCGGGGTTGCCGCTACCCACCAAGACAAAACGTGCCGGATGTCTAATACTCAACCCCTCGCGCTCTACCACGTTCTCTCCCGATGCGGCGACATCGAGCAGCGCATCGACGATGTGATCCTCGAGCAGATTGACCTCGTCAACGTAGAGGAAACCGCGATTGGCCTGTGCCAGAAGGCCTGGCTGGAAGGCTTTCTCGCCATTGACTAAGGCGCGTTCGATGTCCAGCGCACCGACGACACGATCTTCGGTGGACCCCAAGGGCAGGTCGACCACCGGTATGGTGACCGAGCGAGTGGCGGGGGTTTCTCCGGGCTTGCCGCAGTGAGTGCATAAGCCGGGTCGAGGTGCGCTGGGATCGCATTGATACAGGCACTGAGCGACAACATCGATGGTAGGCAGCATGGCTGCCAGCGCGCGAATGGTTGTGGATTTTCCGGTACCGCGCTCGCCCAACACCAGCACCCCGCCCACGCCGGGGTCGACTGCGGCGATCATCAGCGCCTGCTTCATGTCTTCCTGACCGACGATCGCGGTGAATGGAAAAGCGATGCTCATTACTGCCCCCTTTGAATCCCCGTTGGGTTGGCTGTATTCGACCCGCCGGTTAAAACCGCCGCGCCCCTTGGTGTTCCGAGGGGCTACCCCTTTTAATGTCAGACAATTTATACTAATAAACTGTCAAATGTCATTGATGGTTTTAACATGGTCAAGCCGCTGACGCCTGCTTTGGACGCGGAACAATTTGCCTTCTCACTCAACGGTGGCGTCACGCTCCGGGGGTATCGGGGGGAGGTGAGGGAGGGTACGCCGTTGGTGCTGGTGCACAGTATCAATGCGGCACCCAGCGCAATGGAAATGCGTCCGCTGTTCGAATATTTCCGCGACAAGCGACCGGTCTGGGCACCCGATTTGCCTGGCTTCGGCTTATCAGACCGGCCGGACGTCGACTACACCAGCAGCCTCTACGCAAGGTGGCTGGCGGAGTGGTTGGAGAGTCTGCCGGGGCCGGCCGATGTGGTGACGCTGTCACTGACTGGCGAATTCGTAGCGCGAGCCATTTTGGAGCAGGGCACCAAAGTGCGCAGTCTCAGTCTGATTTCACCTACCGGCATGGGCTTCCGCTCGCCACGACCGGTAGCGAGTAGCTCGCCTGTTGATCGCTTTCTGAGGTCGCGTTGGGTGGGTCAACCCTTGTTCAGCGCATTGACCAGCCGGCCGAGCATCCGGTGGTTTTTGGGTCAGGCCTTTGTGGGTCCTACGCCGGAATATTTGGTGCGGTACGCCTGCGAGACCACACGACAACCGGGCGCGCATTTTGCACCGCTGACATTTCTGACATTCCGGTTGTTTACCGAACAGGCGATTTCCCGGCTTTACAGTCGCCTGAAAAATCCGTGTCTCGTGCTCTATGATCGCGACCCGAACATTGGCTTTGAGCGGTTGCCCGAATTAACCGATGCGTACGGCAATTGGGCTGCGAAACAGCTCTCACCGAGTCTAGGGCTACCCCATTGGGAGCTGAAGGAAGAGACGATTGCTGCGCTGGAGGACTTCTGGGTGCCCCCCGGGCGAGAAGCGATTGCTTCAGCCGATATCGCGGAGAACAGCGCGCGCCGCCAGTCGGCCTGAGAGTGTCGCCATGGGCACGCCGGGTCCCGGATGGACGCTGCCGCCCGACAAATACAGTCCCTTCAACCGACTCCGGGCGCCGGGCCGGGTAAAGCTCGACCAAATGCCGTGAGAGGCTCCGCCGTAGAGTGATCCCCCGCTGGCGGGAAAGCGACCGTGCCAGTCTGACGGCGTCGTACTCACACAATCGCTGTCGCGAAACGCTAAATTCAGGCCGCAGCGGTTGAGTACGGCGAGGGCGTTGTCACGGGTTCTGGCAACCTGATCCTTGTCCCAGATATGTTGATCGCCATCCGCCGGCGCGTTGACCAGCATCAGCAACCGTTCCGAGCCATTAAGCGATCGATTGGGGCCGCGGTCCTGCGCGCAGAGATAGACGGTCGGTTTTTGCGGGATGCGGCGGTCATGGAACAGCGTGTTGAACTCGCTGGGATAGTTGGATTCGAAAAAAACATTGTGATGATCGAGGTCGAAGCCGGAGCTACTGCCCTTGATGCACCAAGTGAGCGCCGAGAGTCCACGCCGCTGCGGTGGTCTGGGCTTGACCGAGCGCATGGCGGCGGTACCGAGCTGGCCGGTGGCCAGCGCATTGCTGTCGCCGTTGAACACAACAACATCGGCGGGTAGCGTCGAGCCATCCTCCAGGCGAACCCCGGCGGCCCGGTTGCCCTTGACCAATACTTCGCTGACGTGGCTGTTGAAATGCAGATCAGCGCCAAGGTTCTGTGCCACGGCCGCCATCGCCGCGGCCAGCCGGTGCATGCCGCCGTCGACGAGCCACACACCCTCCAGCTCCACGTGGGCAATCAGCATCAGCGTTGCAGGAGTACTCAGAGGAGACGAGCCCACATAGGTTGCATATCGAGCGAACAGCTGCCGCAGGCGTTCATCCGAAAAAAACGACCCCAGTGCTCGCCACAAATCGGGCGCAGGCCGCGCTGCGATCAATGAGCTGGGGTGGTGCTGGCGGAGTACCCGACTGACCAATGCCAACGGGCTGGGTTTGGACACTTTCATAAACGTATTGGAAAGAGCCTGATGGATTCTGGCGCTTTGGCTGTAAAAACGTTCGAAACCTATTGCGTTTTCGCTCCCTGCGAAAGCCTCGATGGACCGCCGCGATTGCGTGAGATCGGGGTACAGATCCAATACGCCACCGTGGCTCCAGGCGTGTCGGGCAATGATCGGACTCGGGAGCAGGGTGAGGTGGTCCTGGAGGTGGGTCCCCGCGTCAGCGAACAATTGCTCAAAAATAGAGCGCATCGTCAGTACGGTGGGCCCGCCATCGATTGTCCTGTTATCGACCTGCCGCGCATGCATTTTGCCCCCCGGAGCAGCAGCGCGTTCCAGCACAGTTACCCGGAAGCCGGATTTGGCTAAATCAATGCCGGCTGCGAGACCCCCCGCTCCGGCACCGACCACAATGGCATGTTTGGCGGTCACGCCACCCGCCACTTTCGCGCAGGAGGGCGCGTTACTGCCCGCTGGTGATAAATGATCAGTGTCAGCCCTACCACCAGCGGCACGGCCCAGAGGCCGGGTTGCAACGCTAATTCTGGAAACAGGCGGACGGCGCCAAAGGCAAAAAAGGCGGTGTAAACCGAGATGCCCGCGCCAATCAAACATTTGATGTGTTCTTTGATGCGATCATGGGGCAGGGGTTGGGGTTTATAGATAAACCACAGATTGGTTGCGACCGTCGCAAAGCCGACCATGGAGATCCCCATCATCATCGGTTCCGAGGCAGTGACGCCTGTGAGCAGACAATTGGCGGACGCCACGCTCAACAGGAACTGAGACAGCAGGTTATGCCAGGCACGATTGCGGTGATGCGCAGTGCCATTGCGCAAACTCAGCCATCCTTGCCAAGCGAGATTGATGGTCAGCGTGGCGAGATACAGCATCATCCAGCCGAAGATATTGGTAATCGCCTGCGGATCCGAGAATACAGCGTGATCTGCCAGGTGGGGATGGGTGCCTGTGGGGTCGTAGAGCGTGGTCAGACTGATGCCCACCGCGGTGAAGCCGGTAGCGATCATGGATTGGACAAAGAGCGTGCCTGCCCGTCGATGAAGCGGCCCGCCCTTGCGCCCCGCAACAGGTATCCAGATAACAATCAGTCCTACCGATCCGGTAGCGATGTGTAAACCGACCAACCACTCAAAGAGCGTGTGGCTCGACAGCATCAGACCACCCCTCCATACTGCGGATACTCATCAGGATGCCTGAAATGACTGCGTCGGCCCTCTACATTCCCCCAAAGCCCTTGTCGCTCTGGTCGGTCGTCGCGCTGGCCCGCGTGCTGTGGAAGGGCGACGGTAACCTGCTCGAGCTGCTCCCGGCCGCTGCTTATCATTTCGACGTCGGCAACCTCGGCTACTCGCGACGCTCGACGGTGCTGTTCAACCACCCCGACGCCGTGCGCGAGATCATGCGCGATGCCGATGGCGTCTTCCCGAAAAGCGACTTGATGGTAAATGCCCTTGAGCACTTGATTGGCGACAGTATTTTTGTCACGGACGGCGAGCGTTGGAAGCGGCAACGGGCGATGATTGACCCGGCTTTCTCCCACATGCGCATCAGTCACGCTTTTGCGGCCATGCAGGCGGCGGTTAACGATCATCTGGTTACCCTCAAAGAAAGGGCGGCATCGGGGGACGTATTTTCCCTCGACCTGACAATGAGTCACCTGACGGCGGACATTATTTGCCGCACGGTGTTCTCTACGCCGCTGCAGTCGGGGGTGGCGGTCGACGTGTTTGAGGATTTCACTCTCTTCGAGCGTTCGGCAGTTCAGGTCGACGTATTGCGATTGATTGTGAAGCCAGCCTGGAGTGATACGCCACAGCCACCCGAGGTGCTCGCGGCCTGTGAGCGCATTCGCCATCACTTGGGGGAGCTGGTTGACTCTCACCTTAACGAGCCAGATCGGTATGACGACATCGCCAGCAGTGTTATTGCTGCGCGGGATCAGGAGACCGGTGTGCCCTTCTCCCGGGAGGAGTTGATCGATCAGCTGGGCGTGTTTTTTCTCGCGGGTCATGAAACTACTGCCAGTGCATTGACCTGGGCGTTTTACATCCTTGCGGCTCAGCCTCATTGGCTGGCGCGCCTTCGAGAGGAAATTGATCGCGTTGCGGGGGACGCGCCAATCACATTTGAATTGACCCGCCAGCTGCCGTTGGTCAAGGCCTTCTTCAAAGAAACGCTGCGACTTTATCCGCCGATCACGTTTATGCCACGGGTGGCGCTGCGAGAGACGACCGTAGCGGGGCGAAGATTGCGCAGAGGCGCCTTGGTGATGATCGCACCATGGACTCTGCAGCGTCACTCCAAATGGTGGTCTGACCCCCACGCCTTTCAGCCCGAGCGTTTTTTGCCCGAAAACGAAAGTGCGCTGACCCCGGGCGCATATATTCCATTTGGTCAGGGCCCGCATACTTGCGTTGGCGCAGGGTTTGCCCAGACCGAGAGTGTTTTGATACTCGCCGAGTTGGTTCGGCATTTCGACTGGTTGCTCAGCCCCGGTCAAGCGGTCCGTCCAGCTGCGCGAATGACAACCCGGCCCGCGAACCAAATTATGCTTCACGTTGCTCACCGCGCTCCATAGCATCGGCTCGCCCCCGGCCACTCTGCTCGAACCAATGCCAGGCGATATCGCACTGACTCGCGTCGCCGATGGTGATTTTTTGGGTAATTGATCGCCAGATAAATTCCCAGCACAACGGGGTCATCAGCAAAAAGGGCAAGGGGTCGCGCCAGGACCAGATGGCATCTCGAGAGGTCAGCAGGTCGCGCAGGCAGCGCAGCATATCGGTCAGCTGAAAGCGAAACAGGTGCTTGTAGGCCTCCGTTAAGGTGGAATAGCTCCACTGACAACGTTTTCCGGCTGCACTGATAGGTGCCGGCTCAGTGGTCTCGCCCATCACTGCGGCCCCCAGCCAGGTCTCGTCGATAAAGTGAATACCGCTACTCATGCGGGGGTTGCATTCGATACCCCAGGGGATGCCACCGTGATCTAGGATAAAGTCAAAGCTGATGAAGCCAGTGACGTCAGTGTCAGCGAGAAACTGGTCAATCCAGCGTTTGACGGAGAACGGCGTAGGCGCGCTCTTAAACCCGACGGCCACCGTGCCACTGTGTGTACTGCCCCGATAGCTGGCAGTCGCTTTGACCTCACCTTTGTCGACCCAACTCAGGGTGTACAGGTGAGTGCCAGAGACCTTACGTTGCAACAGCATCTCATGCGAGGGGGCGGGCGGGCTGCTACCTCGATCAATAAAGGACACCTCTGTTCCCGAGCAGCCTCGCCGCGGCTTCAGCACACAATCTGTTTGTCTTACCAGCGCACGGGTTTCGGGGTCGGCGGTAGTGAATACCGATGGTGCGGTCACGCCCCGGGCAATGGCGTGATCAACAAACAGCAGTTTGTCATGCCACTGCGCAATCCACTGTGCTGACGGGCCCACATAACGGACAGAGGGGGGCACTCGTTCAGCGAGGTTCGCCACGTGGCAGATTTCCTCCGAGGCGGGGATCAAATCCGTCACCGCCTCGCGCTCGATGATGTCGAGAATATCCTGTTCCCAGGCGGCAATATCGGTGTTGGGCGCAGCGACCTGATAATTTTTTGCCACTGCCCGGCTGACGGAGCAAAGTTGACGCTTCAGCGGATCCGCGACGATTACCCGGACGCCGTTGCGATGCAGTGCCCGCGCCAAGGTCAGCGCCTTGGGAAACCGTCCTACTGTCAAAAGTGCGGTTCTCACCACTACCCCGAACTAATACTGCCCCTATGTATCATTAGTTGTACTGTATTTATGTCCAACAATCTATACGTAAACGCGATACAAAGTGCCGCGGTGGAGCACACATCAAAGGGGTTTGTCTTCAAGACACCGGTGACTTTTTGCTGGTCCCACGTGCCGCTGAGTAAGACAGTTGGGCGCCCCGTGCGTAAGGTAGTCGAGGAAACGTTTGCGCCAGCAGAAATTTGCGCGCACGGCCAGCCAAGAGACAGATTACCCCGGGCCCGTGATTTAATGTGGGCGGATTACTCTGTTTTCACACGGGCGGCTGAGTTAAGGTGCCCGCCCAATTCGCAACTCATTGAGATCCGCCACTGCCATGAATGCCAAAGTTGATTTACCCGGACATGCTCGTTACCCCAAGCTTTTTTCGCCGCTGGACCTGGGACATACGCAACTGCGTAACCGATGCATTATGGGATCGATGCACACCGGCCTCGAGGAGCAGCCGGACGGGTTTGAGCGCATGGCGGCGTTCTACGCTGAGCGCGCAGCTGGCGGCGTGGGCATGATCATCACCGGTGGTATCTCCCCCAACGAGGAAGGGGGCATGGTGGTGACCGATGAGCACGGAAATCCACTGGCGGCCGCTTCCAAGTTAAATAATGAAGAAGAAGCCGCTGGTCATCGCATTGTCACTGACGCGGTACACCGCGCAGCGCCTGACTGCAAAATCTGCCTTCAGATTCTGCATATGGGCCCGCTGGCCTACAACGCAGGTGCCGTTGCGCCCTCGCCGATCCGATCCCGCATCGGCGCTTTCTCGCCCAATGAACTGGATGAGGCGGGTATCGAAAAGCAGATCGCCGACCACGCGCATTGCGCGCAGCTCGCTCGACAAGCGGGCTACGACGGCGTTGAAATTATCGGCTCAGCCGGTTACCTGCTCTCAACCTTTTTGGTGGAGAAGACCAACCAGCGTCAGGATCGGTGGGGTGGCAGCTACGAAAACCGGATGCGCTTCCCTGTGGAAGTGGTGCGACGGGTACGCGAGGCGGTGGGTCCGGACTTTATCGTTATTTTTCGTATCGCGGCGATGGATATGCTGCAGGGTGGAATGAGCTGGGATGAGATTGCGCTGCTCTCCAAAGCCTTGGAAGCCGCCGGCGTGTCAATCATCTCGACGCACTTTACCTGGCACGAATCACAGGTGCCGACCATTGCCACGATGGTGCCGAGACGCGCCTTCACCGGGGTAACCCGGCGTGTACGCAATGAGGTATCAGTGCCGGTTATTACGTCCAATCGCATCAACATGCCTGACGTCGCCGAAGCCGTACTGGCTGATGGAGATGCCGACCTCGTGTCAATGGCGCGACCCATGTTGGCCGATGCCGAGTTGATGAAAAAATCTGCCGAGGGCCGAGAGCACGAAATCAATACGTGTATCGCCTGCAACCAAGCGTGTCTCGATCACACGTTTGCGATGAAAACGACGTCCTGTCTGGTCAATCCACGGGCGTGTCACGAAACCGTGCTGAATTGGGCGCCGGCCACGGCGATAAAGCAGATTGCGGTTATTGGTGCGGGGCCTGCGGGGCTCGCCTACGCCACGGTGGCGGCCGAGCGGGGTCATCAGGTAACCCTGTTTGATGGCGCGGATGAAATTGGTGGTCAGTTCAATCTGGCCAAGCAAGTGCCGGGCAAGGAAGAGTTCCACGAAACGATCCGCTATTACCGCGCCATGCTCGAGAAATATCAGGTCACGGTTAAGTTGGGTGCGCGGGTCGGTGCAGAAGAGCTTAGCGAGTCTGGCTTCGACCACATCGTGGTTGCCACCGGCATTAATCCCCGCGTACCCCAGATTCCCGGTGTCGACCACGAAAAAGTGGTGGGCTATATCGATGCGATCAGAGGTCATAAACCGATTGGTAAAAAAGTAGCGGTTGTGGGTGCGGGCGGGATCGGTTTCGACGTCACTGAACTTATTACCCACGAGGGCACGAGCTCGGCACTGGACATCAACCTCTTTGCAAAAGAGTGGGGCGTCGATTTTGAAAACCATCCTCGGGGCGGCGTCACCGGAGTAGAACCGGTAGTAAATAAAGCTGACCGCGAGGTGTGGCTGATGCAACGTAAGGAGACGCCGGTCGGTCGGGGCCTTGGCAAAACGACGGGATGGACAAAGCGACTCTTGCTCAATCGCCGTGGTGTCAACATGATCAATGCGGTGGAGTACGTGCGCATCGACGACGACGGACTGCATGTACTGGTGGGCGGACAACCCAAAACCTTTGATGTCGATACCGTGATCATTTGTGCGGGCCAGGAGCCGGAGCGCAGCTTGTATGATGCGCTGGAAGCGAAGGGGCTGTCGGTTGAGCTGGTGGGCGGTGCCTTTGAGGCGGCCGAACTGGATGCTAAAACCGCCATCAATCAGGCCACCCGACTCGCCGCGGCGATCTAGCGGCCTGCCGCGGATCGTAGCCGATGGTTGCGGGTTGTGCCGGCACTGACTCGATCCATTCGGTAATACTTTTGCGCGTGACATCACTGTCTTGGGCTGGCACCCTGCGCCCCGCAAATGAAGAGAGATTATTAGAGAGGAAATTCACCCATGGCTCGCTGGGAATGCATTGTTTGCGGACTGATTTACGACGAGAAAGAGGGCTGGCCGGAGGACGGCATCGCGCCCGGTACCAAGTGGGAGGATGTGCCCGAGGACTGGACCTGCCCGGACTGTGGCGTGGGCAAGGCCGATTTTGAGTTAATTCCCGGCTCCGATGCCGATGATAGTCCTGCCGAAGCAGGCGAGTTTGACGCGACAGCCGTAGCGAGCGCGCGTCATGTGGTCGTGATTGGTTCAGGGCTCGCGGGTTACGGCCTGGTGCGTGAGCTCCGTCGCAAGGATGAAGGCGTTGCCATTACGGTGCTGACCTCTGATGGCGGCGAGGGCTATTCCAAGCCGATGATTTCGACGGGGTACACCAAGGACCTCGACGCAGATAGGTTAGCGGCGCAAAGTGCCAGCGAATTGGCAGAGCAGCTGAATGTAACGGTCCGTATCCGCACCAAGGTTTCCAGCATCGACACCGCGCAGCAGCAGGTTCATCTCGAGGGCGGTGAGCGCCTCCCATACAGCGAACTGGTTCTGGCGCTGGGTGCAGAACTCATTCGTCCCCCCATCGGTGGCGACGCAGCGGGCGATGTGCTGGGGGTCAATGATCTGGACGACTACCGGCGTTTTCGCGACCTGCTGGCGGCCAAAGGCGCCAAAAAGATCGCCATTATTGG
>DFQW01000031.1 GCA_002377985.1 Halieaceae bacterium UBA3479
GGATTAGGCCTGATTGCTAAGTTTGTGCCGGTTGATGTTCGCGAGCTTGTCTGGTGCTGTGCCGCTCTAGTTGCCAGTGCTGCGCCCTTGATTATTTTTAATTGGCCCCCGGCCAGGGTCTTTTTGGGGGATGCGGGAGCAATACCGCTGGGCTTTTTTTTGGCGGTGCTGGGAGTTTTTGCGGGCTACTCAGATGCCTCGCTGGGTCTGGCATGGGTGATCATGATGATGCCCTTCTTGGTCGATACCGGTTTAACGCTGTGCCGGCGTCTGCTCTCTGGAGATCCCCCACACGTGGCCCACAGGGACCATGCGTATCAGCGTCTGGTTCTGCGGTTCGGCAGTCCCCTTCCTGTGACGCTGGGATTGATGGCCCTGCAAACGGGGTGGCAATTTCCCCTGGCCGTGACGGTTGTGAACAACCTGTTATTCCCGCCGCTTGTGGTACTTTTATCGGCCATTCCCTCCGTTTTGGTTGTGGTCTATTCACGTCCGAGGCGGTAGACTCCTTCTTTCTCTCAGTGCGCCTGATAGTTTGGTTTATTAGGCCGGTACCCAGAGCAACTTATGGTTAAGAAACTTCGGTCGCGATTTCGCGCCCTGTACCTCAGTTTTCTCACCGGTTTGATCTGGATGTCTGAGGGTCCATCGCTACCTAACTCTTACCGCGTTGCTGCCTGGGTTTTGCTGGATTTGGGCGTCGTAACCGTGGCGCTGATGGGCGCCGTGCAGGTAAGTCTGGGCCCCACATATTCCGCGTGGCAATTGCTGTCGCCATCAACCACGTTATTGCTCTTAGCCGCCACGGCGGTCATTTTTTCGGCCCATGGGCTGTACCGCTCAGTCATTCGCTACATGGGGCATCAGGCGGTATGGGACTTGGTAAAAGTGGTCAGTCTCTCGACGCTTATTTTGGGCGCATTGATCTGGTTGACATCCGCGCCCATGCCGAAGACGGTGCCGATGATGTACTGGTTGTTTCTGTTTTTCGGTGTTGGCGGGCTCCGCCTCGTGTCTCGCAGGTTGCATCAAATCAGTGATCAGTCGGATGTTCGCTCCGTCATTATTTACGGCGCCGGCGATACTGGCCGACAGCTACTGAATGCCTTGAACCACGGTTCTGACTACCGCGTGGTAGCCTTCGTCGACGACAATCCGGCATTGCAAGATACGGTTATCAACGGTCGTCCGGTTTTGTCGGTTGAGGAGATCTCGGTTCTGGTGGCTGCGCATTCCGTGCGGCAGGTACTGCTGGCAATTCCCTCCGCATCGCAGGAGCGTCGGCGCGACATTATCAATTCCTTGGTCGATCTGCCGGTGCGCGTGCGCACCATTCCCAAAATATCGGAGTTGATCTCCAGTAATGCGCTGGTCAGTCAGATTCAGGACGTGGATCTTGACGACCTTTTGGGGCGCGAGCCGGTTCCGCCGCATCCGGAACTCATTGATCGATGTATCACTGACAAAGTGGTGATGGTCACGGGTGCAGGGGGCAGTATTGGCTCGGAGCTGTGTCGTCAGATTTTGGCATCTTCGCCAAAAGAACTCGTACTGCTGGATATTTCCGAGTTTGCCTTGTACAGCATTGACCGTGAGATAAAGGGTCTTTGCCAACGTCAGGGCCTGCGTTTTCCCGTCGTGACCTTGTTGGGAAGCGTTCGGGATGAGCAGCGGCTTGAGTCAATTTACAGAACTTTTGAGGTCGACACGGTCTATCACGCCGCGGCTTACAAGCATGTGCCGATGGTGGAATACAATGTGGCCGAGGGAGTGGCGAATAATGTGCACGGTACGTGGAGTGCCGCCTGGGCGGCCCATCGTGCGGGTGTGGATACGTTTGTATTGGTGTCTACAGACAAGGCCGTGCGACCTACCAATGTCATGGGAGCCTCCAAACGCTTTGCTGAACTGATCCTTCAGGGGCTCTCTCAGATAGAGACCGATACCCGTTTCTGTATCGTGCGATTTGGCAATGTTCTGGGGTCTTCCGGCTCGGTAGTGCCGTTGTTTCGGGAACAGATCAGTACCGGTGGCCCTGTCACGGTGACCCATCCAGAGGTGTCCCGTTACTTTATGAGTATTCGGGAAGCTTCCCAGCTGGTGTTGCAGGCCGGCGCGTTGGGTACCGGCGGGGATGTTTTTGTGCTCGACATGGGTGAGCCGGTTCGCATTGTTGACTTGGCTGAGCGCATGATTCATCTCAGCGGTTACGATATTGAGCGGGACAACCTTTTTGGCGAGCACATTGATCTGGAATATATCGGCTTGCGGCCTGGTGAAAAGCTTCATGAAGAGCTGTTGCTGGGCACCTCTGTCACCGGCACCGGACATCCGATGATTATGCGGGCGGAAGAAGAGGCTTTTGACTTTGATATTATCGAGGATGCTGCGCACCGGTTACTGCGAGCCTGTGCAGAGATGGATCTCAATGAAGTCACCGCAATACTCACGGATTACGTGATCGGTTTCTCCGGGCACGAGCCACGGCATGACTATGTTTGGGTCAAGCAGGGCCGAGTTGGCAAACGTGTGCGCAAAGTGCTCGAGGCAGAAAACGTCACGCCAATCCGAGCGGACCTGGTCGGGCCCCGTCAATATTCCAATAATCAGGCCGAATAGCGACCCACTGGTCCAGCGCTCGATCGGTGGGCGCGAGCTGACACCCAGCTTTCTCGACCATTCATTCACGCAATGTCCCGCATCAGCCTTGCGAGTTGATCAGCGAGAGCCACTTCAGTAACGTTTCGGGCTTATTCATTCGAGCCAACGCTCCGAGGCGCACCATGTCCATGATTGTTAATCGACGTGACGTCGATTTTTACCTTGATGAAATGTTTGATCTCAGCGAACTACTCGCGAGCGAGCGCTATGCAGATCATGATCGCGACAGCATCACGGCGATTCTGGATCTGGCCCAGCAAATCGCCGAGGAAGCCTTTCTGCCCTGCGCAGCTGAGCTGGACGAATGCGAACCGGTTTTCGAGGACGGCAAGGCGATTACGCCCGCCGTCTTAAAAACCTGCCTGGAGACCTATGTGCAGGCGGGGCTGCCCACGGCGACCTTTGATACAGCGCATGGGGGTATGCAGCTTCCGATTTTGGTCGCCAATTTTATGCAGGGGATGTTTCAAGCCGCGAATGCCCCCGCTGTCGGTTATGTCTTCCTCACCCAATCTAATGCTCATATGTTGCAGGCGTGCGGCAGTCAGGCACTGTGTGACCGGTTTTTGGCGCCGCTTATTGAGGGGCGTTGGTTCGGCACGATGTGCCTGTCTGAGCCCCATGCTGGATCCTCACTGTCCGACATCCGCTGTATGGCGGAGCCCAAGGGCGATGGCTCTTATAAGCTGACCGGCACAAAAATGTGGATCTCCGGGGGCGAGCAAGATATTTCAGAAAACATTGTGCACATGGTGTTGGCGCGCACACCGGATGCGCCCCCGGGTGTCAAAGGCATTTCACTCTTTTTGGTCCCCAAGATCCGCGTCGAGGACGACGGCTCGCTGGGTGAGCCCAACAA
>DFQW01000137.1 GCA_002377985.1 Halieaceae bacterium UBA3479
GATCAAACACATTCCGGGGCACGGCCGGGCGCAAAGCGATTCTCACGAGAGCTTGCCGCGGGTTAATGCCGGCGATGACGCGCTGCAGCGGGATTGCCAGCCCTTTGCCGCACTGGCTGATGCGGCTATGGCGATGACCGCGCACGTGGTTTTTGAAGCGTGGGACTCAGAGCACTGCGCCAGCGTGTCGGCTCGCGTGATAGGGGAACAGATCCGCCAGCACATCGGTTTTGAGGGTTTACTGATCAGCGACGACCTCGACATGAAGGCGCTGGCCGGCGACATTCCCAGCCGGGCGGTGGCCGTGTTGACGGCGGGCTGCGACATTGCGCTCAACTGTTGGGGGCGGCTTGATGACATGCAGGGCATTGCCGAGCAGGTGCCCGCCATGACCCCCGAGGCAGCCCGGCGGCTCGAGGCCGCCACCCAGCGGTGTGGCATCGTCACCGATTCTGCCGCGCTGACGGCGCGGATTAATGCGCTCATTACGCGCCGCGATGCCCTACAATAGCGCCATGTCTCACTCTCATTCTGTACTGCTGCGCGTGCTGCCCGTTCTTGTGTTGCTGGGTGGCTGTAGTGGTCTGGCCCCCAGTCAAACAACCGCGCCGCAGCCGCCCGCTTCAGACTGGCAGGCCTGCGAGGGTGAGCGACCCATGGTGTGCACCATGATCTATGATCCCGTGTGTGGTCGTCAGAGTAACGGGGCGCTCGATGTCTACGCTTCGCCCTGTAACGCCTGCGCCGATGTGGCGGTGACCGCCTGGCACCCCGAGCCCTGCGAGGAATAGCATGTCGCTGACCAACCGCATTCTGCTGGCGATGGTCGCCGGTATTGCACTGGGATCTCTCATTGAATGGTGGGTGGGTGTGCTCGATCCCACCTCTGACCTCTCCCGATTTTTACAAGACGTGCTCATCCTCGGTGTCTTTGATGTCGTGGGTCGCGTTTTTATCGCTTCTTTAAAGTTACTGGTGGTGCCCTTGGTGCTGGTGTCGCTGATTTGCGGCATGAGCTCACTTGGCACGAGTAGCCGCATGGGATCCATCGCCGGCAAAACCATTGGGCTCTATCTCTTTACCACCGGGGTTGCGGTATCCCTCGGGCTGACTGCGGCATTAATCATTGGCCCCGGCAAAGGCGTCGAGGCGATGGCGGCGGCGTCCTTCGAGCCGAAGCCGGCGCCATCGCTCACCGATACCCTGGTCAATATCTTTCCGAGTAATCCCTTCAAGGCGATGGCAGACGGGCAGATGCTGCAGGTGATTGTGTTCGCCCTGCTGGTGGGGTTTGCGCTCACACGCTCGGGCGAGGCGGGGGAGCGCATTGCCAACTGGTTTCGCGACATGGAAGTGATCGTCATGAAAATGGTGGGCCTCCTGATCGAGCTGGCCCCCTATGGTGTATTTGCGCTACTCACCAAGCTGTTCGCCACCATGGGCTTTGGCACGATCGTCGATCTCGCTGCTTATTTTTTCACCCTGCTCGGCGTGCTGCTGTTTCACGGCCTTGTGGTGTACAGCAGTCTGTTGAAGGTGCTGACCTCCCTGAGCCCGGCGATTTTGCTTCAGAAAATGCGCCGGGTGTGGGCCTTTGCCTTTTCCACCGCCTCCTCGGGCGCCACGTTACCCATTACGTTGCGCACGGTCGAAAAGCGGCTTGGTGTGAGCAAGAGCGTAGCGGGATTTTCTATCCCTCTGGGGGCGACCATCAATATGGATGGCACGGCCATCATGCAGGGCGTGGCAACGGTGTTTATTGCTCAGGTCTATGGCATCGACCTCACCAGCGGTCAGATTTTGATGGTGGTGCTCACGGCCACACTGGCATCGATTGGCACCGCCGCGGTGCCGGGTGTGGGTTTGATTACCCTTGCGCTGGTTTTGCAGCAGGCAGGGTTGCCGGTGGAGGGTGTTGCACTGATTATCGGCGTGGATCGCTTCCTCGACATGGTGCGCACTATGGTGAATGTGACGGGTGATGCCACGGTCGCCACGATTGTGGCGCACAAGGAAGGCCAGCTGGATCAAAGCGTCTACTTCGACCCCAACGCTGATCATGAGGGTGACCGGCAACAGCTTGCAGGAACGGGTGCCTCGCTATGAGTGTGAAAGTACAAGTGGTGCCCGTCACCCAGTACCAGCAGAACTGCTCCATTATTCAGTGTCAGGCAACGGGTCTCGCCGCGATCGTCGACCCCGGTGGCGACATCGAGCGCATCGAGGCGGCGGTGTCGGCCATGGGTGCGACCGTGGAAAAGATCCTGTTAACCCACGGACACATGGATCATTGTGCGGCGGCCGATGTGCTCCGCCAGAAGCTGGCGGTGCCGATGGAAGGGCCCGAGCGCGGGGACAGCTTTTGGATCGACAAGCTACCCCAGTGGTGCGAGATGGCGGGCTTTCCCCGCGCCGAACCGTTCACGCCTGATCGTTGGCTTGAAGATGGTGACACGGTCACCGTCGGTGAGCAGACCCTCGAGGTGATTCACTGCCCCGGCCATACCCCCGGCCATGTGGTGTTTCTGCACCGCGAGACCCAACTCGCCTGGGTGGGCGATGTGCTCTTTGCGGGCTCTATTGGCCGAACCGATTTCCCCATGGGTAATCACGAGCAGCTCATTCATTCGATTCGCGAGAAGCTGTTTCCGATCGGTGACGACATCCGCTTTGTCCCCGGTCACGGGCCTGACTCGACCTTTGGTCAAGAGCGCGCCAGTAATCCCTTTGTCGCCGATAACCGCTACGGCTAACTGCCCGCAGTGTCACGCTCTGCAGACGGGCGCCACGCGATGCCATCGCGCCTCGCGGTAGCGGTTTTCGCAGTGCGTGTTTGATCAGCGCCCGCGCCGACTGATGCTTCAGGGCGGTGTCGGGTAGGCGGCACCGGCGAACACCGTCGCCAGCACTTTGATATCGCGCAGCTCAGAACCGGGTACCGTCATCGGGTCGGCGTCGAGCACCACAAAGTCTGCCCGCTTGCCGGCACGAATAGAGCCGATCTCGTTCTCGCGACCAATGACCCGCGCCGCGCCTGAGGTCACCGCCTCAAGTGCTGATGCCCGCGATAGTCGCTCGGTTGCCAGGCCCTTGGCTCCACTGATGGTCTCGCGTTCGCTGGCGGCCCACACCAGCGTGAGGGGTGACAGCGGTGCCATGGGGGCATCGGAATGGAGTGTGAGCGGCACCCCGTTACGCTCCAGAGAACCCAGCCGGGTCATTTGCGCGGCGCGATCGGGCCCCAGCCAGTCGCCGGAGTAGGCCTCAGACAGAATGTAGTGGTAGTAGGGATTTACCGACGCCTGCGCGCCGAGTTTGGCCAGCTGAGCGCTTTGTTGCTCGGTGCTGTAGGCCAGATGCTCGATCGTGGCGCGGTGATCGGGCCGCGGGAAGTCGCGCTGCAACCCGGCGATCAGTCGCAGAAAGCGATCTACCGCGGCATCACCATTGGCGTGGGCGTGGAGCTGAAACCCCGCGCGCCAGAAGGTCTCGCCATAGGCGCGCAGCGTCTCTTCGGGCACCATCCAGACGCCTTCGTGTCCATCAAGGTAGCCCGGCGCGCCCATTTGGGCCAGGCCCGAGAAGATGGCGCCATCGATCATGAGCTTAAAGTGATTGCCGATGGCTACGCGGTCATCGTTATTTGCTTGCCAGTCCCGAATCTCGCTCAGCGCGGCCTCGGGTGACCGGCCCCGGGTGAGGAAGTCGAGGATAATCGGCGTCAGAATAATGCGGACTGGCACCGGGTAGGCATTCGCCGCGGCGCGTACGCCGGCGATTTCGCCCACGGGGTTGCCATAGATGCCGGTGCCCATGTCGAGGGCGGTGGTGACCCCGGCCTGATGCAGCATCGCCAGAAAATTAAACATGCCGCGGCCAAAGCGCTCAGGCGAAAAAAGGAACCCGAGCTTGGGTATCACCGCCTTGAGTCCGTTCTCGTAAAAGTGCCCTCGGGCCCAGTCGGCGCCTTCTTTGATTTGCGCATCGGCCTCGGTGACGCCCAATAGGCGCCAGGCGGCGTCGTTGCCAACGAGCTCATGAAACGAGCGGTGCCAGATCATCACGGGCTGCTCGCCAAACCACTCGTTGAGATCTGTCCGCCATACCTCCCCGTGCCAGAGGGGGTGATAACCCCAGGCAATAAAGGGCACGGTTGGATCGGCGTGTGCCTTTGCCAGCGTCATGAGCCGCTGTCGATAGCCCTCGGGCGTGGTCTCGCCCGGAAAAACCCCGGTGGGCAAGGTCCAGTCGTCGGGCGCCAAAAACGGGAACTGGGTCAGCACCGCAGGTAGCGCGGGATGCACGTGGGGGTCGATAAACCCGGGCAACACAATGCGGCCCTCGAACTGGCGATCTACGCGACCGCCCCGGGCTGTGATCAGCGGTTGCAGACTCGCCTCGGAACCCACCGCCACGATCTCGCCGTTCTCCACCGCGACCGCCGTGGCAACGGGCAGGGCAGGCTCCATGGTGCGAATTAATTTGGCGGTGTAAACCACCAGCTCGGCGGAGGTTTCAGCTGAGAGCAAACAGGCCAGGGCAATGACCGCCCATCGCACTGGGTTATGTGGGTTCATGCTCCCTCCGCCGGACAAGATCGCCTAGCGGATGACTTTAACCCAATCGCCGGTGCGCGGCTCGCCGCTGGGGTAGTAACCATTGATGAGCCTGAGCTGATTCTCGGCGTCCGGTAGTTTCACGCTGCTGGCGAGTGAGGCAAAGGTGGCGCCACGTGGGGCCTGAATGTAATGCAGGGTATGGCTGGTGCCGGTGATTTTTTCGCGACCGGTGAGGGGGCGAAAGCTGTCGATAATGGTACGAAATTCGGCGTCGGCCTCTGCCAGCACGGGGGCCTCTCCCTGAAACAGAAAGCGGTAGCCGTGGTCGATCACCGCCAGGCGCACCGCCTGCTCACCACTGGAGGCGATTGCGGTGGAGCCGGTGAGTCCAAACTGCTCAAGTCGCTCAAATTCGGTGACATCGCCCTGCGCGCCCGCGATCAGGCTGGCCTCGGTGTCCTGGTTGGGGTCGATCTTGGCAAGACCAATGGTCAGGGTGCGACTGCCATCAGCCGAGGTGGCAAGAATTTCGCGGCTGGACTGCCGCACGGTCCATCCCGGTGGGTGCGCGAAGGTGAAGTTGAGTTTGTTGTGGTAAAAACGGTCGGGTTCGTTTTGCGCCTCGGCGCTGGCACCGTAAACCAGCCCCTCTGTTTGGCGCCGGTATTCCCCGGGTAGTTCGGGGTTCTCCGGCATCTCGTCAATATCCAGCTCGTTGGCTGCTTTAATCACCGTTTGTAGGCGTAGGTCATTTCGCGGATGGCTGGCATATAACCCGTGATAGGTGCCGGAGGGTTTACCGCTGGCTTTGGCCTGCACCCGGCGATACTGCTCCTGATCCTTGAGCACGCCAATCACCGAGAGCATGGAGTCCACATCGTAGCCGCTCTGGTGCAGATACTCCGCACCCGCCGAATCGGCCTCGAGCTCCATGTCTCGGCCGAAGCCCGAAATAATCTCGGCCCCATACATGCTGGCGGCGTCATACACGTCGCCCGAGCCGGTCAGAATATAGGCCGACACCGCGGCTACCTTTGAGGTCACCTGTTGGGTCTGACGGCGAGAGTGATGATTCTCCGTGATGTGCCCGATCTCATGGGCGAGCACACCGGCCAGTTCCGCCTCGCTATCCAGATAGGCGAGTAATCCCCGATTGACGTAAATAAAGCCTCCGGGCATGGCAAAGGCGTTGATGTCGGGGGAGTCCAGTAACGTGAAGATAAACTCCGGGCGGGTAATGCCCGACTCTCTTAACAGCCGTTCACCCACCTGCCGCACATAGGCGTCGAGCTCGGGGTCATCGTAAATCCCAATATTATCGATGAGCTTCTGATGCTCCTCGGCCACTTCCTTGGGCATCTCGACTGACTTGCCCGCTACCGTGACGGTAGAGGACCCGCTCGCGCAGCCAGCCAGCCACACGATGGCGAGGGCGAGAAGAGAAAAGTGGGAGTGTCTGCGTATCATCGTGACTCAGTGGTGTGCAGAGAGGTATTCCAGCAGCTGGTCGCCGAGGCTGTCGCAGGCGGTTCCCTGCACGGGGGCAATAATTGGAATCGGCACAATCACGGCGGGCATGTAGCTCTGGCCGCTGGTGTTTGCGCTCACTTTGCCCACCTCCACTTTATCGGTGAAATCCCATATGGTGGCTTCGTACTCGGACTCGGTGCCCCAAGTGCCAAAGCCAAAGCAGCCGGCCACGCCCGGGCCGATGCCGCAGCTCATGGACCCTACGCTGTCGGTATCCACCGTCCTGCCGTCAATCCAGATCATGTATTCCAGCTTCATCTCGGCGAAGCGCTCTGCAACCATTGGCATATCGAGTAAACGATCGATCGACTGTGGCTGCATCGGTGCTGTGCGGGGCTCAAACCACGGATAAAACTCATTGATAAACGCAATCTCGTTGATCACGTCGATGCTGGGGTCACCGCTGTGAATGTGATCGCCAATGCACTCAATAAAGTCAAACTCGGTGTCGTAGTCTGGCGCATGACGCCTGCCGAGGATCACCACGCTTGATTCACCGATACCGGCAACAGGCTCGTTATAGGTCATCTCGTCAACGGTGGCGCTAACGCAGCCCCCCAACCACAGCGCGCTCAGAAAAATCCCGGCACCCCGCATCAGACAACGTAACCTACCGCGGATCATAATGTGTGCTCCGTTGCCATCGCAGAACCTGCCGGTAAGGCAGTAGCAGAGGTGGTATCGGCCGCGCTGTCTGATGCTTCGCTGCCTTCTGTTACTTTGGGTGCCTCGCTCTCATCGGGTATGGTCGGTGCCGGCTCATCGTTTTGCGCAGGGGCTTCGCCATCATCCGGGGGCTCATTGGCGATATCGTCCAGCCACGCGGCGATGTCAGGCATGGCCCCAAAGGTCGTGATGAAGTGGGCGCCGGCGTCGCGCAGGGCCACCACCGCCGCGAGGT
>DFQW01000208.1:0-758 GCA_002377985.1 Halieaceae bacterium UBA3479
GCTTTCGCCGGCATACTCGCCGCTGTTAGAGTTAGTCACATTTGACGAAATGGAGATGTTAAATGAGAGCACAAGTAATGGTGGTAATGACCGTTGCGGCTCTGTTCACCCTGACCGCTCGAGCCGATTGGCAGTGGGTTGAGATGGGCGCAGTTAACAACAACGACACGCAGGATGAGCGCAGTGCCGTATGGGCTGAGGAGGATTGCGAACTCATCAGTGAAGCTGCGGGAGCGTACCTCTATCACTCGGGAGAGGTCGTCAAGAAATCCAGAGAAGCAGGCAACGAAGATAAGAAAGCCGCCCTATTTAAGGCGGGCGTAGCGCTGAGTCAGCTGTCGGTGAACCACGCCGACGTGTATCAGGTTTTTTGTAAACCCTGACCCGCTGGCAAGGGCGCCTTAAGCAGATGCCCTCGGCATGGTCTAGAGCGCGGGTAACACCTCGTACTTCTCATAACGCGCGTTCAAAAATATGTTGATCTGAGTAGTCAGTAAGGGCGCCAAACACGCTCATCGCAGACGGACTCATTAAACTTGGCGCGAAGTAGGACACGCGGCGGATCCAAACTCTGCCGCGGGCAGGGTTTGTCCAACCCGAGGGTTCTCATCAATTCTCACTTACCTCAATAAACGCAAAAGCCCGCACAAGGCGGGCTATTCCGTTTATGGCGGAGAAGGAGGGATTCGAACCCTCGATACGCTATTAACGTATACTCCCTTAGCAGGGGAGCGCCTTCAGCCACTCGGCCACTTCTC
>DFQW01000208.1:1050-1226 GCA_002377985.1 Halieaceae bacterium UBA3479
CAGCCACTCGGCCACTTCTCCAAATGCTCGTTGTCTCTTACTCTTTTTCTTGCTCCATTGGCGCTCCCGGGTCGCGCGTTACTCGGTGCGTTGCACCTCGCCCTTCGGGTCGCCGTCGTACCGCCGGCGCTCCTTCACAGTCTTTGACTGCTCGGTCAGCCACTCGGCCACTTCTC
>DFQW01000208.1:1553-6781 GCA_002377985.1 Halieaceae bacterium UBA3479
AGCCACTCGGCCACTTCTCCGGATTTTTTAGTTCAGTCTTCCACCGCCTTTTGGGAGGCGGCTTCTTCTATGCGATTGAGTATTTCCTCTCGATGCACTGCAACGTCTTTGGGTGCGTTGACACCCACCCGCACCTGATTGCCTTTTACACCCAGCACCGTGATGGTGACATCGTCACCGATCATCAGTGACTCCCCTACGCGTCGCGTTAAAATCAGCATGCCTCACTTCCTTGTAATGCCGGCCCGACTTTCTCTCATTAGGCCGGATCCCGATAGCTCAACCCAGTAGAGGATCAATTCGCCTCATTAACAGTATCAAGCCCAAAAGCAGAATGCAGGCTCCGCACCGCCAGTTCAAGATATTTTTCTTCGATGATCACCGAGATTTTAATCTCCGAGGTACTGATCATCTGAATGTTCACCCCAACATCGGCCAGCGCCTTAAACATGGTCGCTGCCACGCCCGAGTGAGATCGCATGCCGACTCCAACAACAGAGACCTTGGCAATGTGGTCGTCCGTCAGCACCTCGCCGGCACCCAATTCCGCCACCACAGGCATTAGCAACTGCGCCGTCTTGTCCATGTCACTGCGCGCGACGGTGAAAGTAAAATCGGTCTCATTCTCGCCGCGATTATTCTGCAGAATGACATCGACCTCGATATTTGCCTCTCCAACAGGACCCAAAATGCGATAAGCCATTCCGGGATTATCCGGTACGCCAATGACAGTAAGCTTCGCCTCATCGCGATTAAACGCAATCCCTGCAATAACTGGGGCTTCCATAGAGGTATCCTCCTCGGTAGAAATCAGTGTGCCCGGTCCGTCCTCAAAGCTGCTCAGCACCCGAAGCGGGACCTTATATTTACCCGCAAATTCCACCGAGCGAATCTGTAGCACTTTCGAGCCCATACTCGACATCTCAAGCATTTCTTCGAAGGTAATGTGATCGAGCCGTCTTGCACCGTCCACCATGCGCGGATCGGTCGTATAAACGCCATCCACATCGGTATAGATCTGGCACTCGTCCGCCTTCAGCGCTGCGGCCAACGCTACCGCCGTGGTGTCAGACCCGCCTCGCCCCAAAGTGGTGACATTACCCTGCACGTCAACCCCCTGAAAGCCAGCGACAACGGGCACCCCACCCGCCTCCAGCTCGGATTTGAGCGTATCAAGCTTGATATCCTGAATGCGCGCCTTGTTGTGGGCACTGTCAGTAAGAATCCCCACCTGATTACCACTGTAGGAGCGAGCGCGAACGCCGCGCTCATGCAACGCCATGCTAAGTAGCGCGGTGGTGACTTTTTCGCCAGTGCTGAGCAGCGCGTCCAGCTCCCGTGGCGCAGGATTCGGCTGAATTTCCTTGGCGAGGGCGAGCAAACGGTTGGTTTCGCCGGACATGGCAGATACAACCACAACAACATCATGGCCCTCGCCTTTAAAGCGAGCCACGCGCTCCGCGACAGCCCGAATCCGCTCTACCGAGCCGACCGAGGTTCCGCCGTACTTTTGAACTATCAGCGCCATGCCTAAAAAAAGCTTGCAGTTGCGAGGGCGCGTATTTAACACGATTCAGCGCTCGGTGAGAACCGGGTTTGGTGATAGTGGCAAGCTTTATGTCGATCCTCTAGGCTAGCAGACACAAAATCAAAACATTGCCGATTAACCATGACCTCAGCCGACCCACTTTACAACGACTGGCTACATCAGCAGCTTAGGGTGCAGCCCAATCATCTCGCCGTATACGATCTCACCGCAGACCGCTCTTTTAACTGGCACGAGTTCAATACCCGCGTCGACGCACTCGCCCACTGGTTTCATGCCGCGGGTATCTGTTCGGGGGATCGCATTGCCTACCTCGGGCTCAATAGTTCAGATGTGGTGGAGATCTTTTTCGCCACGCTACGCATTGGCGCTGTCTATGTCCCGCTAAATTTTCGGCTCACTGCACCCGAGCTCAGCTTCATCATCGGTGATTGCTCGCCGTCGGCAATTTTCTATGACCGGGATTTCAGTGCGGTGATCGATGCCATCGACGCCAAAGTGAAACCCGAAATTCTTGTGGAGACTGCTCTCGATGGTTCAGAGAGCGCGTACGAAGGCTGTTTTTCACCCAACCTTCCTGCACTTGAGCCCGAGGCCGTCAATGCCGACACGCTCTCGATGATCATGTATTCCTCGGGCACTACAGGCAAACCCAAAGGCGTGATGTATACCCGTCGTATGATGTTGGCATCGGCCCTCAACCTCCTTCAACCCAGTGAAGCCAGTCCCGACAGCCGGGTACTCAACGTCATGCCGCTTTTCCATATTGGCGGGATGCAATTTATATTGATGGCGGTGAAATTCGGCATCCCCCACCTCATGATGCGTGGCTTCGAGCCGCAAGCGATGTTGCAAGCCATTAACGACCCTGACCTCGGTATCACCAATATTGGTGGCGTACCGGCCATGTGGGGCGCTATGTCGCTGATGCCCAATATTGATAGCGTGGACTTTAGCCGGATCAGAGTTGCCGCCACGGGCGCCGAATCAGTGCCCGAACCCATGCTGAAGGAATGGCAACAACGGGGCATTTTGCTGCAGGAGGTTTACGGAATGACCGAGACTTCGGGGGTCATTTGCATGGCGCAAAAATCCGATCTCCCCCAACACATGGGTTATGCCGGCAGGGCTCTGCCCTACGGCGATGTCAAAGTGATGAAATCCGATACGGAAGAAGCCGCTACAGGTGAAGTCGGAGAAATCTGGATGCGAGGCGCCGCCGTCACCCCGGGATACTGGAACCGACCCGATGCGACTGAGGAAGCTTTTGTTGGGGACTGGTTGAAGTCGGGTGACATCGGGCGTCGGGACGATACCGGGCGCCTGTCGGTGGAAGACCGCATCAAAGATATGTACATCTCCGGTGGCGAGAACGTGTACCCCGCAGAAGTTGAGTCGGTGCTGATGGCCCATCCCGATATTAGGGAGGTCGCCGTAATCGGTGTTGCAGATAAAAAATGGGGGGAGGTGGGCTGCGCAGTGATAGCCAGCATCAGCGGCAACCCCTTATCGCTTGAAGCGGTGCAGGCGCAATGCGACGGTCATCTCGCCCGATTCAAGTGGCCCCGGCGGGTCGAGCATACCGACGCACTACCCCGCAACAGCACGGGCAAAGTACAGAAGTTTGTGCTCAGGCAGCACTACGCCTAACAGATACCGCCTAGCCGAGCTGTGCAGACACCCACTCAGGCAGGGTAGCCAGTACCGAGGGTAAAGCAGCAACATCGGAACCACCGCCCTGTGCCATGTCAGGCCGACCCCCACCTTTGCCACCCAGCAGCCCGGCGAAATGTTTGATCACATCCCCTGCTTTGACACGATCTGTGGCATCCGGGGTCACCCCCGCTACCAACGCGATCTTGCCCTCTTCCACCGCCGCCAACAGGATCACGCCGCTACCCAGTTTGTTCTTGCACTGATCGAGAGTGTCTCGCAAGGTCGCGGCCGTAGCGCCCTCCACCTGAGCCGCCAACACCTTGATACCGTCGATCTCTACAGCATCTTGCGTCAGATCACCGCCCGCTGAAGTCGCGAGCTTCTGCCGCAGTCGCGTGGATTCCTTCTCCAGATCTCGCAACTCCGCGCGCAAAGATTCGACTTTACTCGACGCCGTCTCGGGAGAGGCTTTCAATGCACCACAGATTGACTGGAGATCGGACGACAAGCGGGACACATGGGCCAATGCCGCCTCTCCGGTCAGGGCTTCGATTCGCCTGACGCCACTGGCGATACCCGATTCGCCCGTAATCCAGAAAAGGCCAATATCGCCGGTTCGCTCAACGTGAGTACCGCCACACAGCTCCACCGAGAATCGATCGGCACCCATGGTCAGCACCCGCACCTCTTCACCGTACTTCTCGCCAAAGAGTGCCATTGCGCCGGCCTCAATCGCCGCCTCCATGTTCATAAGCTCGGTGGTGACTGCGGCATTGGCGCGAACCTGTTCATTGACCATGTCGGTAATCTTCGCCAGTGCCTGCGCCGATACGGGTTCCCCATGAGAGAAGTCAAAGCGAAGCCGCTGAGAGTCAACCAGAGATCCCTTTTGCAAAATATGATCGCCCAGCTCTCGCCGCAATGCCTCGTGCAAGAGGTGGGTTGCGGAATGATTCAATCGGGTCCGGTTGCGGAGCGCCGAATCGATCTGCGCGTCAACCCGGTCACCGACCTTGACACTACCTGAGGTGACCGTCACGTGATGGAGATGATGCCCCTGGCTCTTGGTGGTATCCGTCACATCGACTGCGCCATCGTCGGTCAGCAACCGGCCACAATCCCCTACCTGTCCACCGCTCTCACCATAAAAAGGGGTGCGGTCCAGAATCAGGATGCCCGATTGATCCGCCTCGAGGCACTCGACCGATACGCCATCGACGAGGATCGCCACAACGGCGCCCGCCGCCTGATCCGTCTCGTAGCCCAAAAATTCAGTCTCTCCCTCTACGTTGAGGGTCTGGCTGTAGTCGACCTTGAAGCCGGCATGATCCTGAGAGCGCCGTCGTTGCGCAGCCATCGCCGCCTCATAGCCATCGAGATCCAGACTCAAACCGCGCTCGCGCGCAATATCGTTGGTGAGATCTACGGGAAATCCATAGGTGTCATAGAGCTTGAAAATAACGGCACCCGGAATCACCGTATCCTCAATATCGGCAAGCGCCTCCTCAAGGATGGCCATGCCATTGTCCAGCGTGCGGGCAAACTGCTCTTCTTCATTGCGCAAAGCATCAGTAATAACCGCCTCTCGCTCATTCAGTTGCGGATACGCCTCGCCCATTTGCGCCAAGAGCGCGGGCACCAGTGCCGCAAAGAACGGAGCATCGGCGCCCAGCTTATTACCGTGTCGAATCGCGCGTCGAATGATGCGACGCAATACATAACCTCGGCCTTCGTTGCCCGGTAACACGCCGTCAGCAATCAGAAAAGCGCTGGAGCGCAAATGATCGGCAATAACGCGGAGTGATTTGTCGTCGGTCTCTGTCAGTCCCAGTTGCGCAGCGACCGCTTTGATCAACTGCGTGAACAGATCGATCTCGTAATTGGAGTGCACATGTTGCAGCACCGCAGCAATGCGCTCGAGACCCATACCGGTATCGACCGAAGGTGCAGGTAGCGGATGCAATTCGCCGCTGGCATCGCGGTTGTACTGCATAAAAACCAGATTCCAGATCTCGATGTATCGATC
>DFQW01000208.1:7135-7648 GCA_002377985.1 Halieaceae bacterium UBA3479
CCACAGGGTCCGGTATCCCCCATCTGCCAAAAATTGTCCTCGTCGAGGCGCGACAGTCTGGCCGGGTCGATACCGATCTCCTCAATCCATATCTGCGCCGCTTCGTCGTCGCTGATATGAACCGTTATCCATAGACGCTCGGGCGGCAAGCCGAGGCTGCCGGTCAGAAACTCCCAGGCAAATTGAATGGCTTCGCGCTTGAAGTAATCCCCAAAGCTGAAATTGCCGAGCATTTCAAAAAAAGTATGGTGTCGGGCGGTGTACCCCACATTCTCCAGATCGTTATGCTTGCCGCCGGCGCGCACGCACTTCTGAGCCGTCACGGCACGCACATAGGGCCGTTGCTCAAGACCAAGAAAAGCATCTTTAAACTGATTCATGCCCGCGTTGGTAAAGAGCAGCGTGGGATCATTGGCGGGCACCAGCGAGCTCGAGTCCACCCGGGTGTGGCCCTGGGCCTCAAAATAACTGAGAAAAGCTTCGCGTATATCAGCGGTGTTCATGGATTGGTCC
>DFQW01000026.1:0-1126 GCA_002377985.1 Halieaceae bacterium UBA3479
GCGCGGGCGCTGGATGAGGACGGCAAGCTCGCCGCTGTCGGTTCTACCGTGGATGAGATGGAGGCGACCTATAGCAATTCTATTGGTGCGGATTCGCTCCGAGGCTATTGGCAGGATCCAGCGTTCGACCCTGCGCAAAGGGCGTTTTACTACGCCAGGGTCATGGAGATTCCCACGCCGAGATGGTTGGCTTACGACCGCAAGAATTACGATCTCTATGATGAGATGCCAGAGGATGTTCGCTATAGCTCTCAAGAGAGGGCCTACGGTAGTCCGATCTGGTATTCGCCGCGCTGAACCTCTCTTTTTGCTAAACCATGGTGTCAGCCTTCGGGTTGGCGCCGCGGTCCGCCCCAGCTTGGCCGCGGTTGGCGCCTCGCTGTAAGCCCGAAACAGGCTACCCAGAGCCTCTGGCAACTCCATCGGGCGGCTTGCCATTGCTTTGTGTTCGCCCGCACCCCCACAATGAGCGGCGAGTGCGACTCTTTCTGGCACTGACATCGGTTTTTTCCGGCCATCACAGCCACGTACAACATAGGGATACCAAGATGCTGACTGAGCTTTGGGTTGATCGCACTGACTACCGGCGTACTCAGGTTGTCAGCGGTGATATCCCCGAACCCGGCGCGAATGAGATATTGGTTGCCATCAATAAGTTTGCCATGACGGCGAATAACGTCACTTACGCCGCCTCGGGCGATTTGTTTGGTTACTGGCAGTTCTACCCCACCGGGGAGGATCCCTGGGGCAAGGTCACGGTGTGGGGTATTGGAGAAGTCATTGCCAGTCAGGTCGATGCGATTCAGGCGGGCGAGCGACTGTATGGGTTCTTCCCGATGAGTAGTCACGTGGTGATGACACCTGGAGATGTGACGGCGCGCGGATTCACCGACGCGACCGCACACCGGCAGCCGTTACCGGGCCTCTATAACCAGTATGCGCGGACGCGTTCCGAACCTGCCGACTTGCAGGCACTGGAAGACCAGCGCTGTATCTTTTTCCCGCTGTTCATGACGGGGTACGTGATTGCTGACCTGCTTTTGGATAACGATTGGTATGGCGTCGAGCAGGTTGTGATTGGCTCTGCATCATCCAAGACAGGGTTTAGCACAGCGGCGTTTGTGCG
>DFQW01000026.1:1495-3220 GCA_002377985.1 Halieaceae bacterium UBA3479
CTGAGGCTCTGGACTGCTATGACAACGTGGTGCCTTATGGCGATCTTGAGACGCTCGATAATGCACCGGCGGCCTATATTGATATAGCGGGGGACGTGGGCGTGCGATCCCGGTTGCACCAGCATCTCAAAGACGCCGCGGTCAGCACGCTGTTGGTCGGTGCAACGCATTGGGATCAGTTCGCCAAGTCAGTGGATGGCGGGTCTCTACCGGGGAGTAAGCCTGAGGTGTTTTTCGCGCCGGCGCAAATTGAAAAGCGCGATGCTGAATGGGGGCGGGGAGTGATGATGGGTAAGGCCTATACCGCTAGCATTGACTTGGTTCAAAAGTTGGCGCCTACGTTGACGATGGAGTCACACGCCGGTGCCGAGGCCTGCGACAGGATTTGGCAGGCGCTGCTGGATAATGAGATATCGGGCCAGCGCGGCGTGATGCTCTCCCTGCTAGCTGACGCCTGACAATGGCATATCGCCTGTTCTGAACGGCAATACAGCCCCCGGAGTATCTAACGCGTAGTGAATTCCACGAGGTTGGTGGCCCTTGGTGAGCCACTGATCGTGTTTGAAAGAGAGAGTCAGCGTGATGAAGAAAATCCTGTTTATTCTATTGGCAGTTGGCTTCCCCATCGGGGTGGCCACACTCGCAAATCCCAGCGAATCGAGCGTCGGGGGCTGGCCCGCGATGACGGTGTTGGCGCTGGGCTGCTTTGCGATACAGTGGCTCGCTTTTGTGCCGGCCCGATTGTTGGAAACCGAGCGTTTCTATGACCTTACCGGGAGCCTAACCTATATCGCCGTCACGCTGGCGGCCGTCAGCATCGCGACTGCGCTCTCAAGCGCGCAATGGCTCATTGCGATCATGGTCTTACTGTGGGCCGGGCGGTTGGGCAGCTTTTTGTTCCGCCGCATCCACGCGGCGGGTGGCGATCAACGCTTTGATCACATCAAGATCTCTTCCTCGCGCTTTTTCGTCGCCTGGACGCTGCAGGGCGCCTGGGTAGTGATGACCAGCTGCGCCGCCCTGACGGCCATATTGAGCGCTGAGCAGAGAACGGTAGGCGCCGTGTATGTCATCGGCGCTGTGATGTGGGTGGCAGGCTTTGCCATCGAGGTGATGGCAGATCGTCAAAAGTCGCGCTTCAGAGCAGACCCGGCCAACACTGGTCAATTCATCAACGTTGGTTTGTGGGCCCGTTCCCGCCACCCCAATTACTTTGGCGAGATTCTGTTGTGGACGGGTATTGCGGTGATGGCCATACCCTATTTATCGGGCACCCAGTGGGTGGTGATGCTCTCACCGCTCTTTGTTTATTTCTTGCTAACACGCATGAGTGGCATACCCACGTTGGCGCGCCGCGGTCAGCAGTTGTGGGGTGACGACCCGGCGTATCAGGCTTATCTGGAGAGCACGCCCAGGCTGTTGCCGCGCCTTTTCTGATAGTGCATCTCTGCTACTGGGCCCAATCTCAGTTTAACGCCGCCAACTCAGTCGCTTGTTAGGTCCGCAAATTCATCGGCGTCGCGCCAAACGCCCGTCGAGCAGCGCGGTCACTGCCAGTAGCACAAGGCCCACAAGCACACGCAGATCTCCCAAATGAATCCTTGGCTCGATGGGGTAGGCGATGGTTTTCTCGAGGCCCGCCAACTTGAAATCGTGCCGCCTGTAAAACTCGGGATCGCCGATAATATCGATAAACGTTCGCCGGCTACGATACCGCATGATCGC
>DFQW01000026.1:3536-3733 GCA_002377985.1 Halieaceae bacterium UBA3479
CCGTCCGACCAGGATTCGGCCCCCTCAATGCCCAGCAGATCGAGGCTGTCGGCCACTGACTTGCCCACCACGACAGGGTGATTCGCGCGGGAGAGCAGCGCGGGGATCATGTGCTCCATGTACAGATCGACCAAGGTTTGCGCGTCCGCATTGGGTGGCGCGCCGTCAATTTCGGTCGGGTCTTTCGCCAGATCGAC
>DFQW01000044.1 GCA_002377985.1 Halieaceae bacterium UBA3479
TCTCCAGGTATCGCTCTCCTGAGCTTCCTTGGAACAAACACGAATATGCTCGACGCGCTGAAAGAGTGACTCCCCCGCATTGTCCCGAATGATCTTGCCCAGGGTATCACCCAATAAACGCACGTGAGCTCGCAACGGAGCGGTGTCCACCGCCTCGACCATACTATCTCCTTGGTTTGAATTGATGGCCTAGCCGTCTCCCGGGGGAAGGCGGGTCGACTTCAAACTGTCTTTGATTCGCGCCAAATGAGGCAAGATGCTCTCGCCACGGCGCAAGGTCATGCCCGTGGCCAACACATCCAGTACCGCGAGTTGAACAATGCGGGATGTCATGGGCAGGTACTCTTCGGTATTTTCCGAGACGCTGAGATTGATGCTCAGGTGGCTTGCATCGGCCAAGGGCGAGCCTTGTGCCGTCAATGCGACAACCGTGGCCTCGGTAGTTCGGGCGAGCTCCGCGGTCTCGACCAAACTCGCTGTTCGTCCGGTATGAGAGATAAAAAAGAAAACGTCTCCCACGCCTCCGCCCGCCGCCAACATGCGGTGCATCAGCGGATCAGTGCAGGTTGTGACGGGGACCTTGAAGCGGAAAAACTTGTGCTCGGCGTCTTGCGCGACGGCAGCCGAGGTGCCGAGACCCAAAAAGTAGATGTGTCGTGCCTGTGCCAGATAATCGACTGCCCGCTCAATGGCGGCAAGTGGCAGTTGGTCGCGCGCCAAAATCAACGCCGTAATGGTGTTGTCAAAAAGTTTTCGGGGATAGGTATTGATATCGTCATCAAGCTCCACGGCGCGACTGATGTAACGCACTCCCAACACCAGCGAACGCGCCAAGCGAAGTTTGAAATCCGGAAACCCCGAAGCGCCAAAGCGTTTACAGAAACGATTCACACTGGGCTCACTGACGCCCGCGGCTATGGCCAACACCGCAATGCTCGATCGTGTAGCTGCCTCGGGGTCCTCGAGGATGGCGTTAGCCACTTTTGCCTCGGACTTGTTCAGGTCTGGCAACGCGGCGCTCAACTGGGTCAGAAGGTTATTTTCCTGATTCATGTTCCTGTTACGCCATCTGGTGACACCAAGTCCCGCCACGCAACCTGCCGATTTGAGGCCGCGCGGCGCCCCGGCAAATCGATTTTAGCGGTTTTTTGTGTAATAAAACAAAATTATTGGTATAAAAATCGAGATATGTGTGGTTTTTTTTGTAATAAAACTACATAATCGGACCAGAGACAAAGCCTGTAAAGGTCCAGAGCAAGTTGAAGGCAGAGCAAAAGAGAGCCGCTCGTGTCCCAACTTCAACGCCAGTGCGGAGGTACACCACATGCTTAATGTCGCCATTAATGGATACGGTCGAATCGGGCGCAACATCCTGCGCGCCTTCTATGAGCGGCCCGAACTGCATCGGTCGTTGCGGTTGGTCGCAATCAACGACCTCGGCTCACCCGATATGAATGCGCATTTGACTCGATTTGATACCACGCATGGCCGGTTTCCCCAGACCGTCTCTGTTGAAGGCGACGAGCTGCTGGTGGGAAGTGATCGCATCAAGATCTTATCTGAGCGCGACCCCGCACAGCTGCCCTGGGGCGATTTATCCATAGACGTTGTTTTCGAGTGCACCGGGCTTTTTACCGAGCGGGAGGCTGCGCGCAAACACATTACCGCAGGCGCAAAGCGGGTGCTGGTCTCCGCGCCCGGAAAGGGCATGGACGCAACGGTGGTTTATGGCATCAACCATAACGTGCTTACCAGCACCGATGTCATCGTATCCAATGCATCTTGCACGACAAATTGCCTTGCCCCTCTGGTGAAACCGCTCAGTGCGACCATCGGCATTGAGCAGGGCCTCATGACGACAATCCATGCCTATACCAACGACCAGAGCCTGGCCGACGTGTATCACAGTGACCCCTACCGAGCGCGGGCCGCGGCCCACAGCATGATCCCCACCAAGACAGGCGCCGCAGCAGCGATCGGTCTTGTCATGCCCGAGTTACAGGGAAGGCTCGATGGATTGGCCGTTCGCGTCCCTACCCTGAACGTGTCTCTCGTGGACCTGACTTTCACAGCGTCACGCAACACATCTGTCGAAGAAGTCAATGCGATTATGCTTCAGGCCGCCGAAGCCGATACCGCGGGCGTACTAAGCTACAACACGCAACCGATGGTATCGATTGACTTCAATCACAACAGCTATTCGAGCAACTTTGACGCCAACCACACCCGCGTACAGGGACGGCTGGTCAAGGTGTTGGCGTGGTACGACAACGAGTGGGGCTTCTCCAACCGCATGCTGGATACGGGGCTTACGATGGCCACCAGCGCAGTGAAATCCAATATCGGGGTAGCCGCCTGAGGCGACCCCCAACCAGTGAGTGCTTTGGGGGCGTCATGCCCCCGTTTTTTTGCCTCGTATTTGCTCTATGAGATAGCCTTGGCTCAAAACGAACCGCTAACGTCTGCGTCAGGGCGCCCACCAGCAATCAAAACCCGATTCTCCGGCAAAGGCACTGATGGGGAATGCCATCTCATCTCCGCTTTCTACAGCGCGCTGTAAAACCGATTTTTTCTTCTCGCCCACGATATGGATCATGCCGTGACGGGTATTGAGCAGCCGGTTTTTAGAGAGTGAAACCCGCATATGGGGAGCTGCCTTGGGCCTGACAACAAGTGCATCATCGCGGGTCGTCATGCCTGCCTCCAGCTCGGCCGCGCAGGGAAAAAGTGATGCGGTATGGGCATCTTCACCCATGCCCAGCAGCACGACGTCGAAAGTGGGAAGTGATGCAAGGTCGGCCAGCACACCTGTGATATCGCCCTGAGTCTCACCAGATGCCGGGATAAGTGACACAAAGTCCGCGCCACGCGCATGGCCTACCAGAAGCGTTTCGCGCACAAGGCGCTCGTTACGGTCTGGGTTATCAGCAGGCACCCAACGCTCATCCGCCAGCAACACCACCACCTTGTGCCAGTCTATGGATGCGCGCGCGAGCAAAGCAAATAAATTAGCCGGCGTACTCCCCCCGGAGACCACCAGATAAGCGCTGTTGCGGGCAGAGATTGACTCCCGCAACCGCCCAGATACCTCGAGGGCCAAAGCGGCGTCCAACGCGGTTCGATCCGCAAAGGCATGCATCTCAGGCATGCCAGTTTCGACCATCTCGTTCAATCAGAAGCTCCGACTTGCTGGGCCCCCAGCTGCCCGCCTGATAAGCGTTCACTTTGATCTTGCATTGCTCAAACGCCGAGATGAGCTGATCACACCAGCGCCAGCTCTCCTCAATTTCCTCGCGGCCTACAAACAAGGAGGGATCAGCGTTAATCGCATCGAGAATCAATCGCTCATAGGCATCGGGGATGCGATCAATATCCCCGTCCTCTCGAAAGTCAAAATTGAGCGTATGCGTCTGCAGAGAGAGCTTGTCTTTTAAGCTCTGTCGTTTGGAGACCATACTCATCTCGATCCCCTCATTGGGCTGCAAGCGAATGATCAATCTGTTGGGTTCAGCGGACTCCCCCTCACCGAAGATGTGATGGGGTAACGCCTTGTATTGAATGATGATCTCCGTGACTTTCTCGGGCATACGCTTACCGGTGCGCAGATAGAATGGCACCCCTGACCAGCGCCAGTTATCAACATAAGCTTTGATGGCGACAAAGGTTTCGGTATCGCTCTGGGTATTAAGGCATCCCTCCTCATCCAGATAACCGGGCACCGTGGTTGCATCAATAACACCCTGACCATATTGGCCTCTGACAACATGTTCTTTGACATTGCTACCGTCGATGACCCGCAGCGCCTTAACGATCTTTACCTTCTCGTCGCGGATACTTTCGGCCTCGAGCGAGTTGGGAGGCTCCATGGCAACCAAACATAAAAGCTGCATCAAATGGTTCTGCACCATATCGCGAAGCTGGCCCACGCCATCGTAGTAACTCCAGCGACCTTCTATCCCCACCTTCTCGGCGACGGTAATTTGAATATGATCGATACAGCTTTGATCCCATTGCGAATTGACAAAACGATTGGCAAATCGCAGCACCAGCAGATTCTGAACCGTCTCTTTACCCAGATAATGATCTATTCGATAAATATCGCGCTCGTCGAAAAAGCGTGCGAGGGTCTCGTTAACTTGCTTAGAGGTCGCCAAATTCTCGCCAATCGGTTTTTCAAGCACGATCCGACACGGCCCGGTCAGACAATTTGCCCCGCTCAGATGCTCACAGATAACGGTGAAGAGCGATGGGGGTGTCGCCAGATAAAAGAGACTCACTCGCGAGTCATCGAGCCAGGCACGCAGGCCATCAAACGCTTCTGGCTGGGAAAAATCGGCGGCAATATAGTCGATGCGCTCCGCGAACCGATGCCAGACGCTTTCATTAACATCCCCACGCAAGTAGGCGCTCATCTTCGACTTGAGCTCATCCCGAAACCCGGCGCCCTCTTGCGACTGCCGTGCTACGGCGGCAATGCGCAGATCTTCTGGTAACAAACCCGCTGCGTCGAGGTGAAACAGCGCCGGGAACAATTTTCGCGCCGACAAATCTCCCGTGGCACCGAAAATGATCAGGTCAACTTTGCTCAATCTGACACCTCACTCTGCAGGGCCCGGGATAATTCAGCTGTATCGCTGGCCAGTTGCTGTATTTGATTCCACTGCTTGGCCACACACAGCGCGCGCGGTGTCAGCCAGGATCCGCCTGCTGCCAAAACATTGTCGAGGCGAAGATAGGCACCGAGATTGTCAGGGGTTATCCCCCCTGTTGGCATAAAGCGCACCGAGGGAAATGGCCCTGCGAGGGCGCGCAGCGCGGCCGCTCCCCCTGATGTCTCAGCAGGGAAAAACTTCAACGTGGTAAAGCCTTGATCCACCGCGCGCATGACCTCGGACGCCGTCACCGCCCCGGGTAAAAACGGTAGAGCAGACTCTGACGCTATGGAAAACAGTGCCGACGTCGCACCCGGAGAGACAATAAAATCTGCACCGGCGCGCACCGCTGCGTCGAACTGCTCAGGGGAGCAAACGGTTCCAGCGCCAACGGGTCGCTCGGGGAACTCGGCCTTGATTCTGCTGATTGCGTCCAGACCCAAACCGGTTCTCAGTGTAATTTCCAGCGCAGAGATACCCCCAGAAAAAAGGGCTTCCGCCAGCGGGACAGCGTGTTCAATGTCTTCAATCACGACCACCGGGATCACCGGACATGACAGCTCAGACAACAGTGATTCACTGGTCATCTTCGTCTCCCTCAACGCACAACATTGCAGCGCCCAAAAGACCGGGGTCGGGATGCGTCACCACGTAAGTCGCAATACCGCCGTTGAAGTCGGCAAAACGACCCTTGGCCAAAAACCGGGCCCGAAAGTCGCTTTTTCTCAACAGATCGATATAGCGCGGCGGAATGCCTCCCGCCACATAAATCCCACCGCGCGCACCCAGCGTCAGGGCGAGGTTGCCCGCCGTGGCACCCATTATCGAGAAAAACGTATTCATGGTCTCGGCGGCTAGGGCATCATCTCCCTGTTGTGCCGCACTACCCACTGCCTCGGGGCTCGAGTGGCGCAGAGGAAGATTTCGGATATCCGCCAACGACCGGTAGATGTTCATGATGCCGGCTCCGCAAAGCAGTCGCTCGATGGAGACTCGCCCAAACTGCGCCCGCAAGCGCGACAGAATCTTGGCTTCAATATCCGTGATCGGCGCAAAATCAACGTGTCCGCCTTCACCTGGAAGCACCAAGGGCTTTCCTTCCCGGTCGAAAACGAGCGTTGCCACTCCGGTGCCGGTGCCCGGACCAATAGCCACCATAGGCTCACCCTTTTTTACACCGCCACCACCGATCGCTTCCAGATGCCGTGCTCCGAGCGCGGGCAGCGACCGGGCAACCGCCGCAAAATCATTCACGATGCTAATGTGAGGACAGCCCGTTTGCGCGGCAACACTGCTTGCAGTAAACCGCCAAGGATTGTTGGTAAAACTGATTTCAGGCTGATCAGGTATCGCGGCCACCGCGAGGCAGATGCGAGCCAAATAGCTGCCGTTGACGGACAATTCGCGCCACTCGCTTTGCAGCTTAGTCAGCACGCCCTCAAACGACGGGAACTCTGTCACTGCATAATTTGCGATCGGGACCGGGTTTACATCACCCGGCTCAGCATATGCGAAACGCGCATTGGTGCCGCCAATATCTGCCAACAAATAAAGCGGCCTCAGACGCTCGATCGAATCAGACACCATGGGTCACCTGCTCCTGCCGGATCGATTCCACAGGATCGGGAGAGATTTGAGATGCCGGTGAGTGTTCGGGAGGTAACGCCAGAAAAAGCGTTGATGCACCGCTCTCTGCGTCTGTTACACCTGCCCTGCTAGAGAGAAACAATCCCCGACCAATCGTATTGTCGCAAGGCGGCAAATCGGACGGTGTTCGCGCCGCCAGAGCATCCTGATCGACATGAAGCGACAGACTCCCCGCTGCAACGTCCAGCGAAATCAGATCGCCATCCTGCACCAATCCAATGGTGCCGCCGTTAGCGGCCTCGGGGGTGACATGAATGGCGGCGGGCACCTTGCCGGAGGCTCCACTCAAGCGCCCGTCAGTCACCAGGGCTACCGCAAAACCTCGATCCTGCAATACCCCCAGTATCGGCATCAATTTATGCAATTCAGGCATGCCATTTGCGCGCGGACCCTGAAAACGCGCCACGATGACACAATCTCTGTCGAGCGCGCCCTGCTCAAATAGTTGTCTTAGTTCATCCTGATGGGAGATCACCACGGCAGGCGCTGAAATCGATCGATGGGCCTCAGCAACTGCAGAAGACTTGATTAGGCTTCTGCCTAAATTGCCCTGCAAGAGTTTGATGCCCCCCTCTTGGGAAAACGCCGCGTCTGCAGACCGAATCACATTGCTATCAAGACTGGTATCGGGAGCCTTGCGCCACTGCAAACTCTCTCCATCCAGATGCGGCTCAATGCAGGCGTCGCCAAGCTGACCGCCAAAACACACCCTGGCGTCGGGATGCATCAATCCCGCCTTGATCAACGCCTGAAAGAGAAAACCCGTGCCACCGGCGGCCTGAAAATGATTGATATCAGCGCTGCCGTTGGGATAGATGTGTGCCAAGAGCGGGGTGACCTTTGACAGACGATCGAAATCAGACCAATTAATAATCAAACCCGCGGCACGTGCCATGGCAACGAGGTGAATGCACAGATTGGTTGATCCACCGGATGCCAGCAGAGCAACAATTCCGTTCACAAAACTTTTCTCATCAATAACATGAGCAAGGGGCAGCGACTGTCGGCTGGTTCGCGCTATTTTTGCGACGTGCTCCGCCGCCGCGCGGGTCAGCGCCTCGCGCAATGGCGTATCGGGATTGACGAAAGCGCTACCAGGCAACTGCAGGCCCATCGCCTCCAACACCATTTGGTTGGAGTTAGCTGTGCCATAAAAGGTGCACGTGCCTTGCCCATGGTAGGAGGCCATTTCTGCCTCCAGTAACGCCGCCCGGTCAACCTTACCCTCGGCATAAAGTTGCCTGACACGCACCTTCTCCTTGTTGGATAAACCCGTCGTCATCGGCCCTGCAGGCACAAACAGTGTTGGCAGGTGACCAAACTGTAATGCGCCCATCACCAGACCCGGGACGATTTTGTCGCAAATGCCCAGCATCAGCACCGCATCAAACATTTGGTGCGACAGAGATACCGCAGTCGCCTGCGCGATCACATCGCGACTGAACAAGCTCAATTCCATGCCGGGCTGGCCCTGGGTCACACCATCACACATCGCGGGCACACCGCCCGCTACCTGGGCGGTACAGCCGAGGGTTTTGAGGTGGCCTTTTATCTTTTGCGGATAATCCGCATAGGGCGCGTGCGCCGAGAGCATGTCGTTATAGGCTGTAACAATCCCCACGTTGGCGCTGTCCATCAGCTTCAAGACGGTTTTTTCTTCGCCCCCACAGGCGGCAACGCCGTGCGCCAGATTGCCGCAACTGAGCTGACTCCGATTGACCGGCTGGCGAACCATCTGCTCAATATCGCGCAGGTAATCTTCGCGAGTCGCCAGACTGCGCTCGGCAATACTTTGGGTCACTCGAATGACTTCAGGATGCATGACATTAAGCCAAGTGTGTTTCGTAACAAAATAACATAAAAAGCAGTTTTTCTCTCTAATTTACTTAATTTTGGTAATTTAATTACATTTATCCGTCATTAAGGCCGAGTCCAAACAATACCCGATCCCTGAAGAGACGGGCGAGTTCCCACGCAGTACTTTTCGCCATGACATTTACCCATAGCCTTGCCGCCGCTGGCGCAAATTAAACGCTTGGGTGCCGGATTATCCCCAAGACAACAGCTGGCGTTTGATGATGATGACTGGTTAACACGCCGAGCGATTAGTTAATGAGTCGAGCAACTGCTTTGGCTATAGTAGCCGTAGCACTCCACGGGTACCGCCAAGGATGTCTGCAGACGCACAGCCGCCTATCGATGCAAAACGCCAATCCGCAACCGGATTAGCGGGCCTGCTTGGCAGCGTCATTAATGCCGGCAAGGATATTCTCGCGCGCCGGCGTCAGGCCGTTGCCGAAGCCGCTTCCGGCGACCTACTGGCCAAATGTCGACAATTACTCCATCACCGCGGCGAGGCTTCCGGACTGGCCCTCGCCTGTGAGGTCATCGCCGACTATCAAGCCCTCGATGAACCCAATCAGCTACTCTTCTTCGAGTCGCTGGCGCGGGATTTTGCTGTCGTTGCGGCAGACATCATTAACGCGGCCGAGCACTACAAACATCAACCCACTCCAGCACATTTATCTGCCCTAACCAAACTGGTGGAGGCCCCCCGGATAAAATTGTTTCGCCGCATGAATATGGCGCCAGGCGCCACCGCCGTGCTGGTTGAGATGCGCGGTTCATTGCTCAAATGGCTACCGGAACACCCCCACCTAGAGCCGGTTGGGTCGGATCTCAAGCACCTCTTTGTCTCCTGGTTCAATCGCGGGTTTCTCGAACTCAGGCTGATCGACTGGAACTCTCCAGCGGCGGTGCTGGAGCGGATCATTCAATACGAATCTGTTCACGAGATTCAGGGCTGGAGCGACTTACGGTCAAGGCTTCGCGAGAACCGGATGTGCTTCGCTTTTTTTCACCCTGCATTGCCCGATGATCCGCTCGTATTTGTTGAAGTCGCGCTCACAGCGGGTATTCCAAAAGCCATTGCGCCGTTAATCGAAAAAACAGACGAGCCCGCCAAGCAGAGTGATCTCGATACCGTGGTCTTTTACTCGATAAGTAATTGTCATCCCGGTTTAGCCGGTGTTTCTTTTGGCAACTTTCTGATCAAGCAAGTGGTGGAAGAAGTCGGCAAACGGCACCCCAAAACAAAAAGGTATGTCACTCTCTCACCCATCCCCGGCTTTTGCCAATGGCTCGATAAACAGCAAGATCAATTGGACGTGGACGTGCACGAGCTCCGATCCACCGCGCGGGTGGAGGGCGTTGACGCGTCTCAGGCCAAGCAAGAGGACACGCTCGCACTGTGCGCCCGGTATCTGGTGAATGAGCGAGGGCCAACGAATTACCCGTTGGATCCCGTCGCGCGGTTCCATTTGGGCAATGGCGCCAGCCTCCACGCCATTCATTGGGCGGCGGATTTGAGCGACAAGGGCCTGCACCAATCCGCCGGCCTCATGGTCAATTATCTTTACGACCTTGGTAGCATCGAGGAGAACCACGATGCCTATTTTGACCAAGGTGAAGTGGCAATTTCACGGCATGTTGCCAAGTGGCTGAAATAACCGCTGGCACCTGTCACGACCGATCGACAAACACTGGTAAAGCCAGCCATCGCCGGTATGATTCAATCGAGTAGCGACCGTTGAGGGGCGCGCCACAATAATAGTTAGGCGGTAATACTCTATGGCATTTGATACGTCGCAGTTCCGCGAATTCCGCTACGGCTGGCCGGTCGTATTGGCATCTACTTTTGGCATTTCTCTGGGCATGTCGCCGCTGCCCTTTTACACGATTGGCGTCTTTGCCCAGCCCCTCGCGCAAGAGTTTGGCTGGGGCATCGACCAAATTATGTTTGGACTGGTGCCCTTTTGCGTCGTGACTGTGATCAGCGCGCCGATGGCTGGCTATCTGTCCGATCGCTACGGTGTGCGCAAGGTGGCCCTGATCTCCATGTTGACCTTTGCGCTGGGCATGATGCTATTTTCGCTGAATAACGGCTCGCACACGCTTTACCTGTTCCTGTGGGGGTTATTGTCCGCACTCAGCGCAGGCACGTTACCCATCACTTTTACCAAAGCGATTTCGCGCTGGTTCCATGAAAAACGCGGTCTGGCATTGGGTATCGCCCTGGTGGGTACAGGCATTGGCGGCGCGCTGGCCAAGCTGATCGCCGAAGAACTGATCAATAGCGTTGGCTGGCGCATGGCCTACGTGGGCATCGGTTTCCTGCCATTGATAGTCGCCCTACCCATCGCCCTCTTTGCGTTCCATGACGTGGATGACCCCAAGGTGGCCAAGCGGGCGGAGGGCCTTGCTGGGCTAAGCCGCGAGACGGGCAACACGATCCAGCAGTACGGCTTCACCTTTGCGCAGGCCATTAGGGACTGGCGACTGTGGTTACTCGGCGCGATCTTCCTGCCCCTGTCTTTTGCCATTGGCGGCCCAATTCCTAATCTGGAAACCATGCTGGGCTCCAAAGGCTTTGACCGCGGCGACGCGGTATTACTGGCAAGCTTTTTAGGCTACTCGGTCTACGCCGGCCGACTGATAGCAGGCTATCTACTGGACTTTATTTGGGCACCCGCGATCGCCTGTGCACTGATGATCATGCCGGCGATCTCCATGATGATGTTCGCCGGCGCTGACCCCAGCTACAGTCAGATGGTCATTGCCATCGTATTGTTGGGTGTAGCGGCAGGGGTTGAGTACGACCTGCTGGCGTATCTGGTGTCCCGCTACTTCGGCGTGCGCAGCTACGCGCGGATCTACGGCGCGCTTTATGCGCTGTTTGGCCTTGGAGCCGGCTTCGGGCCCGCCGCCTTTGGCGCGGTGTACAGTAATACCGGGTCCTACGACCAAGCACTCTACTACTCCATGTGGGGCTTCATCGTCTGCTCGCTGGCACTGCTCTTGCTGGGCCGCTACCGAGACGAGCAACTCAAGGCAATGGTCTGACGCCGAAATGAAGCCTGAACCCGCGCTGAAGCGAATCGATGCGGCTGACATGCCAGAGGACATTGCCTCGGCATGGGAGGCATCGATGGCGCTCCGCGGGGACGCCACGTTCTTTGAGGTTTTCGCGAATCATCCTGATCTTTATCGCTGGTATGTGGGCTCTTTCTACGGAGAGGTCTTTCGCGGCGGCACCGTCGCACAACCCTACAAAGAACTCTTGAGACTCAGGCTCTCTACCCTGCACGGTTGCCGCTTCTGTAATCAGGGCAATCGCCGAGACGCACTAGCAGCGGGGCTCACCGAAGCACAGATTGACGCGTTTGACGACCCCGAGACCGGCCCCTTCACCGACGCCGAGAAGGCGGTGCTCGCACTGGGAGAACAGCTCGCCCTCACCCAGCCTGAGGGCACACTGGATCCGGTACTGCACCGGGAACTTGCCAACCACTTCAGCGATGCCGAAATCCTGGAGCTGGGACTGGTGGGCGGCATTCTGGCGGGGGTCGCCAAGTTTATGTTCGCCTACGATCTGGTAGAAAAGGAGGACGCCTGCCCTTTTCATCCGGCGAGCGCCTGAGCCAACTCGTTGCTCGAGTAAGCTTGACTCTTGCTCCCACATACCTGTCCGGGGGGATTTCTTGGCTAACGGATAGACACTAGCCGAACCTTTATTGCAGAGCTCGTTTCAAACCCTGGCTGCCGTCCCATTGGCTCACTGACAGCGTTTACATCGCCCTTCACCGACGCTAACATGTCACATGACATGTGGAGCGAGTGATATGGCCGAAGACACAGGTAAATCATCGGGTTCAGCCTTACCAATTCCTGTCGACCAGCGACGCCTAGCGGGTGAGGGTCTCACCGCTGGCGACCTGTCTGAGTTTGACGATGAAGGTGTCACGCCCGAGGACGAGTCAGCAGATTTCCGAACTCATAACTTCCACACGGGCAACATTATGGTGTCCGTGTATGAGGCCGGACCCGGAAAAGTCAGAATTGACGGCTCCGTTTACGATGAATTTATCACCATCCTTGAGGGCAGATTGATCCTGACACCCGACAGTGGTGGTGAGTATGAATACAAGGCCGGTGACTCGCTGGTAGTCCCTAAAGGCTATCAAGGGGGCTGGGAAATGCCTGAGCGGTACCGCGAACTAATAGTCGTGGATACTGAATTCATGCGGCAGGCAGATCCCAACGAGAGAAACTCCTAGCGTCTACCCTTAGCGCTATTGCCGAAATCCTCGCAATAAAGACGCGACATTATCGCCCAGCGCTGAGACCGCATACCCCCCCTCAAACACGAACACCGTCGGTAACCCGATGGCTTCGATCTGCTCACCCAACATGACGTAATCCTCGTTCTGCAAACAGAAGGACGAGATTGGATCGTCAACGAAAGTGTCCATCCCAACAGATACCACGAGAAAGTCAGGCTCGGATCGACCGACAAATTCAATGGCCTTAGACAAAGTTTCGCTCCACTGCGCACAAGCGGTACCCGCCGGCAAAGGCAAATTCAAATTGAACCCGCGTCCTTCCCCAATTCAGCAGCCAGCCGCTAACCTCTTCCCGGACACGTGCAGTTGTCTTGGGTACTTGACCTACCCATGCCCTACGTTTTTGCCGCCCTAGAACACGATGAACAACCGAGCCTGCGACTTAGCACAGAGATCATCAATATCGATCCCGAGGCCGTGTCCATCGGCATGGCGGTACAGGTGGTGTTTAAACAGCAAGAAGAGATTTACCTTCCGCTGTTTGAACCGCAAGAACGCTAGCCGGCGTTCCCCACTCTCACTTGACGTGATCCCATCGGAAAAAACGTTTGATGAAGCGTTCTCCACCAGGAACATAAGCGCCGGTTGTGCCACTCGAGCCTGACAATTAGGGCCATTCTGATTAAACTAAGCTAACATGTCATTTGACATGCGGGCATCAAGGCCGGGCATATAAAGCATTAAACTTTTGTAACCTTTGGAGAGCGCAGTGAGAGCGTTATCAACCTCAGCGACCCTGCTGATCGCACTGATGAATCCCGGTGTTGGCTTCGCGGCTGACATCAATCCCGAGGACTACCGCGCCCTATCCACCAAACAAATGGGCCACGTGCGCCACATGATCAACATAGCGAACCAACTCGACGGGGATTTTTCCTTGATGGGTGAGTTCGATCCCGTTTACTACATGAGCTTCCACGCCTATCAGTTTCAGTTTGCGTTCGCGGCCTACGCACTGGCCAGCGCCCATTACCACTACACCCCTGCCCACCGCGATCTCTATCAGAAAGCGTCGAACAGGCTGATCAAAAGGATGATCTACAAGGACGTGTGGGACTACTGGGCACACACCAGCAAATTCGATCTTACAGATCGAACTGAAGACGCTTTCGGCCTTGAGACCATGATCAGCCGCACCGAGGAGGATTGGTACGGCTGGATCGATCCCAATATCAAGAAGAACATTATGTATAGCGGCCACCTCCTGCAAATGGTGGGCCTACACGCGATGCTGTTCGACGACCACCGCTACGACGAACCGGGCTCTCTCACTTTTCGCTTCGCGCCGGTCGAATATGGTCAGGACCCAATCGAGATGGAATACGACCATCACCGACTGGCGAAGGTCATCTATGACCAGTTCGCAGAGGATCATTTTCGTGGGATCGAGTGTGAGCGCAACGCCGTCTACGCGGAGTGCAACCAACATCCAATCCTCGGGCTCATGCACTACGACTTCAAGCACGGCACCAGCTTCTCGCTGGAGGTCCGGCGAGAGTTCAAGAAGACAATGGAGGCGCGGCACTATGTGAATCCCGAGACGCACACGACGATGTATTTCCTGAAGGTCAGAGAGGACGAGGTCGTCCCGGCGACCTATGCATGGGCCGACGGCTGGAATGGCCATGCACAGCATGCTTGGGACAAAGAGTACATCGAGAGTCTCTACCCGCATCAGCGCGAGCGCTACATCCCGTCGATGTTGCGAGGGTGGCCCTTCTGGCCCATGGGTTGGACTGCGTCCTTCGACTTTGGTTGGTTCGCACTGCTGGCGTCCGAGGTCGGTGATGTCGAGACGGTGCAGACAATGGCCGACTACGCCGATGCACACTTTGAGCCGACCTGGAGGGATGGGGGCTACTACTATCCGAGTACCGATTACTACATTTTTAACTACTTCCGAGACTGGCTGGGATACATTCACAACGTCGGCCCGGTGACCGGCAACGTGTTGGTCGGCTTTGCGCGCATTAATCCGAAGGACGGACTCTGGGAAATCTACAATCGCCCATGGGAGAAGTCACACTTCGCCGAGCCCTTCATTAGCGACGTCGACTACTTGCAGGCCAGCGTCACGAGAGCCGTTTTTGATAACAAAAAAGATGCACTGGTTGTCACGCTGGCGCCCGGGCCTGTTGAGAGCACCGAGGTCTCGTTCACTGTCCATCAGTTGGCAGCCACCAAGACCTATGAGTTGATCAAGGACGGCAAATCCCTAGGTGATATCAGCAAAAATCAACCGTTACCACCCGGCACCCTGTGGCGGGATGACGGCGCTTTGCTCATCACAACGGCTTTACGCGAGCAACACTCCTTTATCATCAAAGCGAAATAGAAGCACACTGCCGGGAGGGTAAAGACCATATGCGCAGCGCACTACGACATCTCGTCTCGCTCGCCCTTGTACTTGCGCTGGTAGCTTGCGGGGCCAAGGAACTCGACTCCTCTTCAACGGATGCGCTTGAACCTGCTCTGGTGAAGGAGTACCTCCTTGCACACCCAGAAATCGTGCTCGATAACCCTGAAGTGAGCGATGCCATTCACAAAGCACACCTCCGCCGCGAACAGGGTCGCACTGCCACGCAACGGCGGGCCGTATTGAATGCTCACAGTGAACTGCTTGAATCACCGTTTACGCCCTTTTCGGGGAGTGCCGACACTGACCTGACCGTAATCGAATTCTTCGACTATCAATGTGCACCTTGCCGGGCCAGTTACCCGGAACTGCAACAGGCTCGATCCAACGAGCCCAACGTCCGCTACCTATATGGCCAACTCCCCATCTATGGCAGTCATTCGATCATGGCTGCGCGTGCCGCCATCGCGGCTCACCGGCAGGGTCTTTTCGAGGTGTTTCACCACACGCTGATGACTACCGATACGGTGTTGGATCTGGAAATGATTTTTGCGAGTGCTGAAGAAGCGGGGCTCGACGTTAAGAAACTTCAGGCAGACATGCGTGACCCGCTTGCCCATCAATATCTCGAGGAAGTTCGTGCACTGGCTGAAGCGCTCAATGTAACGGGCACGCCGTCGTTCATCGTGGGCGATGCGAAGTTGAGCGGCGGAATAACAGCTACTGACCTGACGTTGGAAATCGAACGACAACGCGCGCGGCTTGCTCACTCTGCCCAGTCTTAGAGAATCGGAACGGCGCGGGTCTCATTTTTTTCACTATTGTAAAGTCAACATATAATCGCCGGCAGCACAACAGTCTCTGCCCCCAAGCCGCGATCCCACACATCGACACTCAGCTCCCAGAAAACCGCTACCACGTTTGATGAAGAGGGCGTGCAACAATGAAGCGCAGAGAATTCCTCAAAAATAGCTCAATAGTCGGTCTATCAGTGGCAACATCACTCGATAGACCCGTAAAGGCAAGACACATGGCCGATGAAATCACCCGCATCAGCGCCTCAAAACTCTCGCAGGCAATCAAAAGCCGAGACGTTTCTTGTGTCGAGGTGATGCAGGCATACCTTGAGCGAATTCATCGATATAACCCGCTCTATAACGCGATCGTTAGTCTGGTGGACGATTCAGAACTCCTCCGACAGGCGGAGGCAGCGGACAAAGCATTGCTCAAGGGTGAGTACTGGGGATGGATGCACGGGATGCCCCATGCGATCAAAGATCTCGCGGATGCCCAAGGCTTAGTAAGCACCTACGGCTCACCCATTTTTGCTCAGAATGTGGCCATGGCAGACAGCCTCCCCGTTGCCCGAATTCGCGCACAGGGCGCAATCTTCATTGGCAAAACCAATACTCCGGAGTTCGGCGCGGGTTCACAGACCTATAATGGCGTGTTTGGCACGACTCGCAACGCCTACAACCCTCATCTCACGGCAGGCGGCAGCAGCGGTGGGGCCGCAGTCGGCTTAGCAGCGGAGTTGTTACCCACTGCCGACGGCAGCGACATGATGGGATCGCTGCGCAATCCGGCCGGCTTCAACAATGTTGTTGGCTTCCGACCGAGTCAGGGCAGAGTACCCAGCCCTTCTAACGAAACCTCACTTTTCTACGATCAGTTAGCAACTGACGGGCCCATGGGCCGAAATACGGAAGACACGATCCGGTTGCTCGGCACGATGGCGGGCTATGATTCCCGTGCGCCCCTCTCACTCCGCGACGAGATACCGGCTTACGAGGCCTTCTCGCCGGCGGCGCTTGAGAACATGCGCATTGGCTGGCTGAGCGACTATCAAGGCTATCTTCCGATGGAACCGGGTGTCGCGTCATTGTGTGAATCCGCGCTGAAGCAACTGACGCAGCACGGCGCGACGCTAGAAGACTGCATGCCGGACTACGAGATGGCCAGACTCTGGCAAACCTGGCTGACGCTGCGTCATTGGGCGTGGAGCGCCGCCAAGCCACTCTACGATAACGCGCAAACCAAGGCGCTTTTGAAGCCGGAACTGCAATGGGAGATCGAGGGCTCACTGAACATGACTGCCGCCGGGATTGCCGAGGCAGATAAAGGCCGCTCAGACTGGTACCGCGCACTGGACGACTTATTTGGCCGCTATGACCTCCTGGCGCTCCCCACAGCCCAAACATTCCCCTTCTCCGCAGATATCCATTGGCCCGAGTCGATTGATGGTAAAGCGATGGACACCTATCACCGCTGGATGGAAGTCACGATCGGCGGCACATTGGCCGGGCTTCCGGCCGTCAGCCTACCTGCAGGATTTGATGGAGACGGGCGTGCGATGGGCATACAGTTCATGGGGCCCATGGGAGCTGATCAAAAAGTGCTGGAATTTGCGATGGCCTATGAAACGGTGACCCAGCATCTGCATGAACGGCCAAAACTCGCGGAACAACTGGACTAGGGGCGGCGAAACCCCCTCAGCAGCGCTGCGACATTCTCGCCCAGTGCCGAGACCGCATACCCCCCCTCAAATATAAACACCGTCGGTAGCCCAATAACTTCGATCTGCTCACCCACCTTGACGTAATCATCGGTCTGCAAGCAGAACGAAGAGATCGGATCGTCAACAAAGGTGTCCATCCCAACAGACACCACAAGGTAATCGGGCTCACACCCACCGACAAATTCAATGGCCTTAGACAAATTCTCGCTCCACTGCGCATAAGCGGTACCCGCAGGCAAAGGGAGATTCAAATTGAACCCATGCCCTTCCGCTTCTCCGACTTCGTCGGCGTGTCCGGCATAAAACGGGTACTCAAACTGCGGGTCTCCGTGAATGGAGGCAAAGACCACGTCGCTGCGGTCAAAAAAGATCTCCTGAGTGCCATTACCGTGGTGGTAGTCAATATCCAGAATGGCCACCCGCTTCGCACCCGCATCCCTCAACCATTGTGCAGCGATCGCTGCGTTATTGAGAAAGCAGTAACCGCCCGCATAGTTGGGGCCGGCGTGATGGCCGGGCGGTCGACACAGCGCAAAGGCTGCCCGGTCGCCCTCATAGACCAGCTTGGCGGCAGACAGCGCGATATCGCGGGAGGCGACCACCGCCTGAAATGTCGTTTCGGTAATCGGCACGCAGCCATCGAAGCAGTAGCGACCGAACTTGGCCACGATGGAATCGGAGCTCTCTGCACGCATCCTGCCACGCGGCCAGACGCAGGGTGTGGGGTCACCCTCCACACCCAGTTCTTTACTGGCAGCGTAGGCCGTTTTTAGGAAGGCGAGATAATCAGCGTCGTGCACCGCCAGCGTCGTCTCGTCCCCAAATGGTGACGGCGTGATCGTCTGACCGAACTCATCCTCACCGAGGCTGCTCCGCACAATATCGACCCGCTCGGGTTTTTCAAAGATCGGCAGAAACTGGCCCGGGCTGAGTTCCTGCTGTGGCGCGTGGAGCTGATGCGCCTCGGACGTGACGATTTTCATCTAGGCTCTCATCGCGCTATTGCCGTGATCAGGTCCTTGCGGCGCTGGCCATTCCCTGAATAAGCCACAACCGGGATGGTGCTGTTGAAGGTGGTGCTTTTTCAGTCCCCAGCATAAGAAACGCTGATCTTCTTAATCGCGCTCAATTGCCTCCAGGTACCGTTGAATCCCTTAGGCATGACAAGTGCGTCCCCAGGGCCATAAATTTTTGGGGATCCCCCAACGGCAGTGATTTCTACTTGGCCCTCAAGAAAAACCATGACCTCGCTGACTGGCCAGTTGGCAATACTCAATGTCACTTCGGTGCCGTGATAGAAACCCACGTCAAACTGCCCATCAGCAGACCCAAATGCATTGACGCTCGCCGACTTTGGGTCTACACCCTCCGATATCCGCATAAAAGGATATTCCTGAACCTCTGCCAGCTCAGCAGCCGCTAGCGCGTCAGGATTAAGGTCCACTATTGCTTTCGGTTTCATACTCGCTCCCGCCATGATCGCTGCGACGGTTCCAGCGCCACATAGCGCTACTGTGAACACGATCGATTTAAGCACCATCTTTTTCATTTCGATTCCTTTTAGAAGTTTGTTCGCAGCGCAACACGCATTATGCGATCGCAACATCGGGTCGCTACTGGTCATCGAAGACCACGGGTAATCACCCGCCACGCTTGCTTCTACTCTCTCTTAATGACTACCAGCTCTCTGAATTCACCCTGCATCTCCCAGGTACCTGTGAATCCCTTCGGCACAAGGACGCTCTCTCCCGCCTCAAATTTTTGAGGCGCTCCTCCGTCCGCGGTCAGGATTAATGCACCACTGACCACCAGCACAAACTCGTCAATATCGTAATTATCGATTCGCAAAACCATCGGCTTTGCCTGATAAATTGCGACATCAATATCGCCGCTATACAGGTACTTGTAACGATGCTCGGAGCGCCCGGCGAGAATCTGCTCTTCTGGCCACGGGGGCATATCCGACTCCATGTCAGAATAGTTGACGGCCCCGGGCTCGAGCCTCATCGGTGTCGGAGGACGCTCTATGGGCGCATCACCTATCACAGCTTGCGCGGCAAATATGGCGACTCCGAACAAACCACCTGCGACCTTTCTAGCTCTTCTCACATTGCTGCCCATTCGACCTATCCGCAGTGACTTTTAGTTATCGAGCGAGTGAAGCTCGCGTCGCATGACTTTACCGGTACTGGTTTTAGGCAAGTCATCAACAAATTGTACGGAGCGCGGTACTTTGTAAGCCGCAAGGTGCTCTCTGCAGTAGTTAATGATGTCGTCGGCATCAGGTTGCGCACCAGTTTTGGGTACGATGTAGGCCTTCGCCAGCTCACCCTTTTCCTCATCCGGGACACTGCCAACTGCAACGAGCGCGACATCTTGATGCCCTGCCACGACCCGCTCAATCTCCGCGGGATAAACGTTGTAGCCTGCCGTCAGAATCATGTCTTTTTTGCGGTCTACGATAAAAATACAGCCGTCCTCATCCATCGAGGCGACATCCCCCGTGTGTAGCCAGCCGTCGGCCTCAATCGTCTCCCGGGTTGCCTGCTCGTTGCCATAGTAGCCCTGCATCACCACGCCACCCTTGATCATCAGCTCTCCAATATCTCCTGCGGGCAGTGTGACAGTGGCGTCTTCGGTGGAGGCTATCCTTGCGTCAACATAAGGAAGCGCAACACCAATTGAGCCATGCTTGACCGGCCCATTGGATGCGAACGTGGTGCCCAATCCACCGAGCTCGGTCATGCCCCACAGCTCGATGAGCGGGCAGCCGAACTGAGCCTCAACCTCCTGCATCTTCGGGACCGGCATCGTTTGCCCACCCACGGTGCAACATCGGAGACTGGATAAATCATAGGAACCCAGCTCGGGATAATTCAGCAGAAACATGAACATGGTGGGTACGCCCTCGAACAGGGTCGCCTGATGCTCCTGGATGCTCTGCAATATGGTCTTCTCGTCAAACGATGGGTGCAGGACTAAAGTCATGCCCGATTGCACAGCCCCGTTCATCACCACATTGCCGTACACATGAGGGCACGGCAGTGCCGTAACAACAGTATCTCTGTCACTCCGTTGATGCATCAGAGCCGTCATGGCTACATTCAGCAAAATACTTTGGTGCGATAAACAAGCCCCCTTGGGGTGCCCCGTCGTCCCCGACGTGTACCCGATTGTGGAAAGTGACAGCGGATCGATATCCGGCACCTCGAAGTTGTCATTGGCTGCGTCAAGCACCGCGTTGAACGCCAGCATGCCATCCGGCAATGGCTCGTCCCCAAAGGCAATCAGCTCTCGAACTTCGGAGCGCTCTTTGACGTTCTGGATCGACATTGCTTTCTCATATGACGCGATCACAACAGAAGCGCCGCAGTCGTTGGCGATGAATTCCACCTCTGAAGGGGTCAACATGACATTAATTGGGTTGACTACAGCGCCTGTTTTCAAAATGCCGTAGTAGCTGACGACCCATTCCCAACAATTGGGAGAGTAGAGTGTGACGCGGTCTCCGACCTGAACACCCAAACCGATCAATGCGCTGGCGAGCTTGTTTGAGAGTGCATCCAGCTCACTAAAACTCAGGCTACGGCCCTCACAAATAAGCACCGTTTTATCACCATAGATCTGCGCAGCAGCAGTGGGAATCTCTCCGATTGATGTGATCATGGGTTGAATGCCTCGGTATTAAGGAGCTTTCGTCTCGACAGCATGGCTGGAGCTGGGATCAATATCGAACGCCAATAAAACGTTGCCCGGAGTAGTCCCAAGAATGGCGTAGCCGGAGCCCCAATACACACTGCCGTCAACAATGGTGGGGCCGGGACCGCCCAAAGACCCGCCATGGCCCGCGATGCCATTTATCGTGTCGAAGGCCCGATTACTCGAAAAGCTCCAAATCAAAGTGCCGTCTTCACTGCTAAACGCACGCATAGTCCCATCAACGGAACCGGTGAATAGCGCACCCTCGATCGCCGTGACAGCAGCCTGGTTGGCCGACGTACAGTAGTAAGAGGCTGGATCGGAACAGTCTGCGGGTGCTGCAAGCGTCACGGTCCACTGCACCTCACCCGTCTCTGGCTCGAGGGCAACTAACCCTCCCTCACGCTCCAAACCCTCTGCACTCTCAAAATCACTATGCAACTCATATCCAAGCGGCACGTACATATATCTCTGGTCAACAGCAGGCCCCAAATTACCGCCGGTCGCAGTTTTCCGTGTCGATGGCACTGCTTGCCAGAGAATCGCACCACCTCGATCAGGGTCAAGAACCGTAATCTTTCGGCTTTCCTGAGAGGCAATGATAATTTGCCGGCCGCTCTCCAGAGTGTGAAGTATCGGTGAGGCACCCACGTCATCATTAGGGCCCTGCACCTGCCCAGGACAATTTGCTTCGAACTGACTGGGCGTGTCACCGCAACTAAAAACGTTTGCATCATTTTTCAGCAGTTGCTGAGACCACATCACGTGTCCGTCATCTAGGTTAAAAGCAAAGATTGCGTCACTCGCCCCACCGTCTGGAACGGGAATGTAGGAGTTCGATGTGCCGACATAAACCGCTCTCCGTTTTGTATCAATGGTGGGCGTAGACCAGATTGCCGCACCGGCCGGCCCGAACTGCTGGGTACCTGCGCTGTTCTTCCAAAGGGGCTTAGCCGCCTCCGAGACAGTGAAGGACTTCCAGATCTGCTTGCCTGATGCTGTATTCAGGGCGACCACCGCGCCTCTGGAAGTACAGCACTCGTAGCTGGATGCAACCGCCATGGGCTCCTCCCAAGATCCGACGGGTACGATGAGCCGCTCTCCGCTCGGATCAAGCGCTACATGACCACTAATAGCCGCTGCGTGGTGCTCATCGACCTTCTGGCTCCATAACAGTTCCCCCGTCTGGGCATCCAATGCGTACACCGTGGCACCAAAATCACCAAAGTACGCCGCGTAGCGACCCGGAGATCCCTGAATCGGACCTACCGCTATTGAGCTGATCACCGGGCGATGGGCCTCGAAAGACCAGTGAACGCAACCACTATTGGCATCGAGTGCGTACACCATCCCATTGTCACTACCCACCCACAACCAACCACCGCCCACTGCGGGCTGACTCCTCAGCGTTGCCGCTCCCGGCAGTCCAAATGCCCACTTGAGCTTTAGCTTGGCGATATCGCCCACAGCAAGACCGGCAGATTGACCGGACTGATAACGCGAGTTGGTTGTTGTGTCGGGGCTCCATCCGAGCCAATGACTTCCGTTCATAGGGTTCTGCAACACCGCGCCAGGTGCACACTGGTGATCCATACTCGCCGCTGAGCGCTCTATTTCGACCAAGGGTCGGCCTGTCAGCCACTCCGATATTCTTCGTTTCTGCTCATCACTCAGACCCGCAGCGTGCTGCTGCATTTTACCGACGGTCATTGCCTGGTAGACGGTGGTTGGCGATAACCTTTTGAGGGCAGCTCTAGAAAGCGCTCTGGAACCTGCGACGGGCTCCTCATGGCATGTGGCGCAGTGCTCCTGAAATTCCATGACCCCGCGGTAATCGGACGTCTGCGCTGAAGCGTTGGCAGCGAGTACATCTACCCACAGAAACACTGCTAACTGAGCCAGTAATCTCATCAGCTTCGAGCTTAAACGCATGGTGCTTCCTTCAAGAAAGTAATAAACTAAACCATTGTTATACTATTTATAATTTACTCCCACAAGCTGATCAATCCGCTCTCGCCCAAGCTTTACGCAGTGAAAATTTTGAAGCGCGGCGGGTTAGGCAAGCTCCCAGTATCTATCCCCTCTAGCGTCTCGCTAATCAGGAGGGAATAACTGACATTCGGTCCACTAGTGCAGGTTTAGCCTGGTCTACAGGTCGCTCCTGAGCAATCGAAAGAGAAGCCGTTAGCAGTAAGCCTGTAAATAAGCCCACTGCCTTCGTCACTATGATCATCTTGATCTGCATCATCACCTTTATAACCCACCAAAGGTTTGACCTTTGTGCTTAAAAACTGTACCCGACCTTGACGCCATACCACCTTGGCATACCCATGTTGCCGTAGGCGTAGTCCATCCCGGACAGCGCATACATATTGTCAATGTAGTCCTCTTCGAACACGTTCTCCACGTAGCCTTCAAGTTGCCAACGCTCTGAGGGAGATCGCCAGAACAAGCGCAAATTCGTCAGCAGCCGGTCCTCGATGTATGTAATTTCATTACCTCCAAGACCAATCGCTGCCTCTCGATAATTAAAATCAACTTGCGCGGTGACCGTTCCTGATCGCTCCATCGGAAAGCTATAGCGTGCTAATCCGTTTAACGTCCATTCAGGTGCGCTGGTCCCCAGATTACTGCCGTCAAGAAAGAACTGATCACCGAGAAAAGCTCTGTCGCCTGCTCCAAAATTAGCAGGCACAAAAAAATCTTTGGGCGCTTTGATTTCTGTGTC
>DFQW01000200.1 GCA_002377985.1 Halieaceae bacterium UBA3479
CATGAGCTGGTGGGTCGCCTTTCGCCGGAAGACAGCCGCGTCCCGATACGAATGGGTGACTACTGGCATGCCAGCCGCTTTCAGGCCGGGCAGGATTTTGCCATCCCCGCCAGACGTCAGGGCAGCCTCGAGGCGGAGGAGGAAATCCTGCTTGATGGCAACGCCAGAGCGGACGGTCACGACTTTTACAGCATGGCGAATCTACTTGCCTCGGATGACGGACGGTTCATTGCCGTAGCTGAAGATTTTCTGGGGCGGCGCATCCATGACATCCGGATTCTGGATACCCAAAGCGGGCAATTTCTGCCCGACCAGCTTTCGGGAGCAGCACCAGATCTTGCCTGGTCTGCCGACGGCCAGTACCTGTTTTACCTGCGGCAAGATCCCCAGACACTGCTGGCCAAGTTTGTCATGCGGCACCGAATTGGCACGGCTGATGTCGAGGATGTAATGGTCTACGAGGAATTGGACGAAACTTTTTATACCGGCCTGTCCCGGAGCAGATCGGGGGCCTGGCTGGTACTGCAACACACCGAAACCACTACCACTGAGACACAAATACTCTCGGCGGCCAGTCCTACTGGCGCCTTCGAACCTGTCGTGCCCCGCGAGGCTGGACATGAATACGCGATAGAGGACGCCGGTGACAAGCTCTATATTCTCTCCAACTGGGGAGCCCAAAATTTTCGGGTGATGATTTCGGATATCGGCACTGCAGCCGACAAAGACCAATGGCGAGAGGTACTACCCGAGACAGAAGACACGTTACTTAGCGGAATGACGACAATCAGTGATTGGCTGGTGCTGGAACAGCAGCAGAATGGACAACAGAATCTGTGGGCACTGAACACCCAAAGCGGCGAAAAGATCTATATCGATAGCGACGAGCCCGCCTCGGCGTATTGGGCCGTCGACAACGTCAGCGCCGACACCACAGTGGTCCGTTACTTGCAAACCAGCCTCACCAAACCCAACCAAATCTGGCAAGTCGACCTCGCCAACGGGGCAAGAACGCTCCTCAAGGAAGTGCGGGTGCCCGGCGATTTTAGTGCTGATCGCTACGCGACCAGACGGATGGATGTGGTCGCTCGAGATGGAGAACTGATACCCGTCACCTTAGCGTTCCATAAAGACACACCGTTAAATGGGACAGCCCCGGGCCTGATTTACGGCTATGGGTCTTATGGTAGCTCTACCCTGCCGTACTTTAATCCGGCGCTTATCAGCCTGCTAGATCGCGGATTTGTCTACGCTATCGCCCACATTCGCGGGGGACAAGAAAAGGGCCGAGGATGGTATGAGGCGGGCAAGATGATGAACAAGGTCAACACTTTCACCGACTTCATTGACGCCACCGCCGCGCTGCAGGAACAGCAGATATTTGACGCCACGCGCACCTATGCCCGTGGGGGTAGTGCCGGCGGGTTACTCATGGGCGCCGTGCTGAATATGGCTCCGGATTTGTATCACGGCGTCATCGCCGCAGTGCCCTTCGTCGACGTGATCACCACGATGCTGGACCCCTCAATACCCTTGACCACGGGAGAGTGGAACGAATGGGGGGACCCGCGGGAAAAGGACGCCTACGACTACATGCTCGCTTATTCACCTTATGATCAGGTGAAAGCGCAGGCGTATCCGCACCTGCTAGTTACCACCGGCCTGCACGACTCACAGGTTCAGTACTTTGAACCGGCAAAATGGGTCGCCAAACTTCGGGCAACACGCACGAATCGCAATAAACTGATGTTGTATACCGACATGTCTGCAGGACATAGCGGCGCCTCGGGCCGCCTCAAGCGGTTTGATGATTACGCCAGAGAATTTTCGTTTCTTGTTTCACTGGCGGAAGAGCAGGACGCAAGAGGGGTACAGAGCCAAACCCAGTAGTCTTCAATCTTCACCGAGCGAGTTAATCAATTTGATGCCGGCGCCCGCTTCGTCAGACAGGGCGCCGTCTCTCACCGACACGGTGCCGCCCACTACGACGTACCGCATGCCCGCAGGCGCCAGAAACGGGTTCTCATAACTCGCGCGCGCTGCCACTTGAGCTGCGTCAAATATGACCAAGTCTGCATCGGCGCCGACCTGTATTCGACCTTTATTGCGAAACACTGACGCGAAGGCTTCCATACGTTGTGCGGGCAGCAAGCTTAGCCGTGCAATGGCATCCGAAAGGGTCAGTAGCCGCTCCTCACGCACGTACTGGCCCAATACGCGGGTCGACGTTCCTGCGCCATTGGGCACGACCTTACGCTCATAACTCGCGAGCGGCATAGCGTCGCTGGCCACCATCACGTGGGGTCGACTAATGGCGCGACGATTCCAATCCTCGCGAATATAGTGGTGCATGGTCTGTCCATCCGGTCGCGTTGCCCGGTAAGCATGGAAGGTTTCTTCCGTGAGCCACTCCCCGGTTTCCGCCCACTGCACGTCACCATAATCAATCGCAAAAATCTCCCGCCAGTTGCGGGAAAACACGTCGGATGAAATAGCCGCAGATCCCGACGTCCACGGGAACATCTCTGTCGTTACATCCACTCCCCGCGCTCTGGCCGAATCAATTTTGTCGAGCCAATCATCCACGCCACTCATCGCGCTGGCGTTCAAATGACAGATATGAACCGATGCTCCCGAGCGTTCCGCAACTGCCAAGACCTCCTCCAGTCCCGCGGGGTCACCATCGATACCACGACGAACGTGGACAAATACAGGCACTCCAAAGCGGGCAGCCACCGAAAAAATCATGTCACGCTCTGCGTCATCCACCGCTCGAGTCATGTAATCGAGAAGCAATCCGATACCCAAACCACCGGCCGCGAGTTCCCGCTCCATGATCATCTTGATACGATCGATTACTTCCTGATTGGCCGTCTGAGTAAATGCCTTCCCAGACATGTCGATACGACCGGAGCGCGCCAACTCGGCAATCGCCTCAGGATCGATGACCTGCATGCGAATCCAGGCGTGCCCAACGGAAGCGCCAAAATGCGTCAGTGGTCCTTCCCCCAACCGCTGGCCATATCGAGCGATGGGAAAGCTGCCGGCTTCCAGCTCCAGCACCGTGGTTACCCCATCCAACAGCTCTAATTGGTATCCCGGCTCAGCCGTGCTATGAGAATGCAGATTAATAAATCCGGGGGCTACCACCAACCCGCTGGCATCAATCGATCGATGGGCCTTCAGCGGTCTGTCGCTGATCGTCACGATCTTGCCCTGACGAATACCGAGCGAACGCACAGCATCCAGCTGGCTCTCCGGGTCAATCACGCGCCCCCGATTGATAACGAGATCGTAGTCGACACTTGCTGTGACTGCGCCCGTGGCAACGACCAGCACCACAGCCGCCGCAAAGGGTATTACCTTGGAGAAATCCGCTGCTTCTCGGAAAACCGCCACAGCGCGCTGCAGAAGACTGACGCTATTGTTGATCACGACTCCGTCTCGGATCACGCTCTACCACGCGGTTACTCGCCCCGGTATCCGCATACCGTTTTCGCCACCACGAAGGTCGATCCTCCCCCTGTCGCCAGGTACTGTAGTGGGCGTGAACACCGCGGGTAAGCGAGGAGAATACCCGCTCCAGTCTGTCTACAAAAAGAAGTATCGCCAGAACAACCAAAGACATCTTGATGGCAGTGCCGTTGCCGGCGATGGGAATAATGACGCCGATTGAGGCCAGCACCCAGATTGTCGCCGCTGACGTAACGCCCAAAATCACCCCGTCTTTTGCCAACATCACGCCCGCACCAAGAAAACCAATCCCGGTAACGATTTGCCCGATGATTCTTGTGGGATCCGATGCGTTCGGAAAAAAGTGTTGGGAGATCGTAAGGAAAATATAGGTGCCCAGCACAATGAGCGAGGCGGTAAGGATACCGACCGGCTTGCCTTTCACCTGTCGCTCGAGACCGATCAGGCTACCACAGAGAATGCAAGTCCCCACCGCACTCCACAGAAACGGATCGATCGCTAGCAGACGTTGAATTTCATCCATATGCCTGTGTGATGCGACAGCACCCCTCTGGAAAAGATCAGAAGCATCGCGTATTGCCTAGAACAATACCTTGGGCAGGAGATAGTGATCCAGCAACATTATCGGGAAAATCGCCATGAGGTATACGATCGAGAAGCGGAACATTTTCATCGCGTCGCTATTTTTCATGGTACGCAACAGGGTCACGGCCTGAAAAATGAATATTGCCCCCAATATCGAGGCTCCAATAAGGTACAGCCAACTACTCATTCCCGTTGCCACGGGCAGTAGCGTCGCCACAAATAGCATCAGGGTGTAGAGCAGTATGTGCTGCGCTGTGTAACGCGACCCATGTGTAACCGGCAACATCGGAATTTCCACCTTGGCATATTCCTCTTTGCGCGCGATCGCCAGTGCCCAAAAGTGGGGCGGCGTCCAGGCAAAAATAATCAGCACCAGCAACAGCGCATGACCATCGATCTGATTGGTCACTGCCGTCCAACCCAAAAGCGGCGGCATCGCTCCCGCCAATCCGCCAATGACAATATTCTGTGGCGTCGCTCGCTTTAGATACAGCGTGTAAATAAACGCATACCCCACCAACGACGCCAGCGTCAGCCACGCCGTCAGCGCATTAACCTGAGTCAGTAATATCAGCATGCCCACGGAGCACAGAACAAAGGCGAAGATCGCCGCACTCTGCGAGTCGATTTTGCCCTTAACAATGGGCCGGCTTGCGGTGCGCGCCATAACGGCATCCACGTGTTGGTCGGCGAGGTGGTTAATCGCCGCGGCTGACCCGGAACATAGGGCGATGCCAAGACTCGCAAAGATCACTACGCGGGGATCCACCACACCGGTGGTCGCCATACACATGCCAACGATAGCGGTGAGAATCATGAGCCACACCACATTCGGCTTGCACAGCTCGTAGTAGTCCCGCCAGGTAGTGCGTTCTGTCAGACTGGTTTCCATCACCGGAAAAAACTCGCTCCGTCGTGGGCTGAGAAAAAGACGTGGCACAGTGTAATGCATGCCGGGTGCAATCGCGCGGTATTTAACCCAATTGTGTAGGGCATTATTGACGTAGGCTGCCCGCCATTGTCAGACTGACCCCTGTATCTCTTGGGGGCTAATATCTTGGCGCATAAAGCGACCCGGCAGCGCATATCTCTATTTTTTCTGGTAGCAGCGGCCTTCGTTGGGGTGTCTCTGGTCGCCGGAGGATACTGGACGGTATGGCAAACCCGGAATCCGCCATCAGTATCTGACCTGCCACCTGCGCTGACCGCCTTTACCGAGCGCAGGCCACTGGCAGAATTCGCGCTTGTCGATGATGCAAAGGGGGTTTTCGATCTCGGATCCCTAGACGCCCGCTGGTCTTTCTTGTTTTTCGGCTTTATGTATTGTCCGGATATCTGCCCCACGACCTTATACGATATGTCGCGGGTAAAGCGTGACATTTTGGCCATGGGCGTCGAAACAGAGACACTGCAGTTTGTTTTTATCTCGGTGGATCCAGCGCGTGACAAAGCGTTACAACTCCAGCGTTATGTTCAGTACTTCGATCCCGAGTTTGTGAGCGCTACCGGCTCAGTGGGACAATTGACCAACCTGACGAGACAGTTGGGGGCCCCCTTTAGAGCAGAGCCCGAAACAGCAGCAAACGTCTATGAGGTAACGCACTCCAGTGCGATCTATTTGGTGGACCCTGCCGGCCAGTACGCGGGCATTATCAGCCCGCCTTTGGTGCCCAGCGAGATCGCCGGGGAGTTCTACAAGCTTTACCGCGCCAGCGCGACCTCCCAGCTCACATGGCGCGACTAAGGACCAGTCAATCCCTCTTCTTGCTTACCAGCATGAACCGTATCGACCCGAGACGGCACGCCTTTGCTGTGATCAACTAACAAGTACGCAAACAGGTACATCAGCACCGTAAGCACGAGAAAAACAATAACGTGGGTCGTATAGTTGGTGTCTTCGGTCTTGTGACCACCCATTTTGGTTCCCCTTATCGGAATAGCAGTTGGGCTACATCAATGATGCGGCGAGGCCGGTGCGGCAATAATCAGCTCCTTCAAAAAGTACACGCCCCTTTGAAAAAACGTCCAATCTGCCTCCAGTGATCCGATCGCAACCAGCGTCAACAAGAGCGCCGGGGGCACAAGAATAAAGTACACCATAGCCAACCGCTCCCACACCATGTGCATGAACACGGCAATGATCAATCCCGCTTTCAAGACCATGAACAACAAAATCAGGAACCACCGCATGTAGCCTTGTACTTGATAGAAGTCGACCGCATAAGACATTGCGCTCAACACAAACAGAAGAATCCAAATCTTGAAATAGACTCCCAGCGGATGCTGTATCGCTTCTTCCTGTCGGATAACGGGCTCGTGCCCATGCGCTGCATGATCCATAACTGTCTCCCTTACCAAAGATAGAAGAACGCGAAAATAAAGACCCAAACCAAATCTACAAAGTGCCAATAAAGGCCGAGTATCTCGATCTCTTCATAGTTCCCGCCGCGCTTGGTAAACCAGCCCGGAGTCTGCTTATCGAGATGGCCCGTTGCCACTTTGTAAGAGAAGATAAAGAGGAAAATCACGCCAATAGAAACGTGAAAGCCGTGAAACCCCGTGACCATGAAGAAGACCGAACCAAATTGTGCAGCACCCATGGGGTTACCCCAGGGTCTAACGCCCTCCTCAAAAATGAGCTTACTCCACTCAAAAACCTGCATACCCACAAACGTCGCGCCCAACAGCGCGGTGGCGAGCAGTAACCAGAACGTGACCCACTTGTTTTTGCGATAACCGTAATTCACGGCTAACGCCATGGTTCCGCTCGACGTGATCAGTACGAAGGTCATGATGGCGATCAGGATGAGCGGGATGGGAGCGCCACCAAAACTCAACGCAAAGACCTCGCTCGCACTGGGCCACGGATCTAGCGTCGACATACGCACCGTCATGTAGGAAGCGAGGAAACAACCAAAAATAAAGGTGTCACTGACGAGGAATATCCACATCATTGCCTTTCCCCAAGGCACACCCTTAAAGGCCCTTTGATCCGAACCCCAGTCATCAAAGAAGCCAGCGAGCCCCGGTTTTAACTCCAGTGAATCAGATGCCATTGTCTCGGTAGACATGGTCTTTCCCCCTTAGATAAAGCCACAGATCCTGAGCAGGACCTCGAAATTATTACCGCTAAATAACAACCCAAACACGACCAACCAAACACCGAGAAGATAGTGCCAATACAATGCACAATTCGACACGCTGTGCTCGATTCCGGCAGCATCTCCCCCGTCGAAAGCCCGTTTAATGGCGCGGGATAAAGCAACCATGCCCCCCGCCATGTGGAGACCGTGAATCCCCGTGATCATGAAGAAAAATCCAACTGAGGGGTTACTGAAATCCCCCAAGACCATCGAGATCAATTGCTGCCAGGCCGCAAGTTGTCCGGCGAGAAACAGCACCGTCAGCACGGCGGCTCCAACCAATGCGCGCTTGACCCAATCCATCTTGCCCTCTCGGGAACACATCAACGCCCACTGGAGGCACAGGCTACTCAGCAACAGCAGTCCAGTATTGGCCCAGAGCAAGTTAATCTGCGGTGTTGGCTGCCAGTCCTGATACAGCATGCGGCCGCCGTAGGCCACGATCATCAACAGGAAGAAAATGCTCACCACACTGAGCAGCACCTTCAGAGCCGACCGACGCGCGTTCAGGCCAATTTCGGTACCCGATAGCGCCGGGCCTACCGGCCCGGTATCGGGGATCCAGGGTTGTTCAGTAAAGATACTGCTCACGGAGTCACCTCGGCCTGACGATCACGCGGCGGCACATTTTGTGGAATAAAATCGTCCTCCGCTCCCGGCACGCTGTAGTCGTAGGCCCATCGGTAAACACAGGGCAATTCATCTCCAAAGTTTCCGTGCTCGGGTGGCGTATGCGCGGTTTGCCACTCAAGCGTGGTTGCATTCCAGGGATTGCCCGGCGCCTTCCTGCCGTTAAATGAGCTCACAACGAGGTTGAAAATAAACACTAGCTGGGCAAAGCCAACGACCAATGCTGCGATCGTAATACTGGCGTTTACGCTCTGGGCTGAATCGGGCAGAAAGCTAGTACCCGTGATCTCAAAGTAACGTCGGGGTACACCCATGATGCCGAGATAGTGCATGGGCAAAAATACGAGGTAAGAACCGACGAAAGTGACCCAGAAGTGGAATCGTGCCATCCCCTCGTGGTACCAGCGACCGGTGATTTTTGGGTACCAGTGATAGATCGCACCACACACCACCATGACCGGCGCCACCGCCATCACCATGTGGAAGTGCGCAACCACAAAGAGGGTATCGGACAGCGGCATACTGACAGTCGCATTGCCGAGAAACAGCCCGGTCATGCCCCCATTAATGAAGAAGAGCAGGAAGGCAATCGAAAATAGCATGGGTACCGTGAGATGGATGTTCCCCTGCCAAAGCGTCAGCACCCAGTTATAAACCTTCAGCGCTGTCGGTACGGCAATAATCAAAGTAGTGGTCGCAAAGAAGAACCCGAAATACGGATTCATGCCGCTCACATACATATGATGCGCCCACACAACGAAACTGAGCGCCCCGATAATGACGATCGCCCACACCATCATGCGGTAGCCAAAGATGTTTTTACGGGCGTGCACACTGATCAGGTCGGAGACAATGCCAAAGGCAGGCAAGGCAACGATGTACACCTCAGGATGCCCGAAGAACCAGAACAAATGCTGGAACAACAGCGGGTTACCGCCGACATGCTCCGACTCGGTACCCATAGTCATGATGGCCGGCATAAAGAAGCTCGTTCCCAACAAAATGTCCAGCGCCATCATAATGGCGCTCACAAACAGCGCCGGGAACGCGAACAGGGCCAGAACAGTCGCTACAAAAATGCCCCAAACCGTCAACGGCATGCGCATCAGCGTCATGCCGCGCGTTCTGGCCTGCAAAATGGTGACCACGTAGTTCAGACCACCCATGGTGAAACCAATAATGAAGACCGCCAAGGAGGCAAGCATTAGCAGAATCCCAGCCTCCGAACCCGGGGTCCCTGGCAGGATGGCTTGCGGTGGATATAGCGTCCAACCGGCGCCCGTGGATCCTCCTCCCACGAAAAAGCTCGCCGCGAGTAACAAGACCGCCATGAAATACACCCAGAAGCTGATCATGTTGAGCCAGGGAAACACCATGTCTCTGGCGCCAACCATCAGCGGTATCAGGTAATTACCGAATCCACCCAGAAACAACGCGGTCAGCAGATAGACCACCATAATCATGCCGTGCATCGTTACGGCCTGGAGGTAGTAGGCAGGGTCGATAAAAGTGAAGGTATTGGGCCATGCCAGCTGCAGACGCATTAACCAGGATAACACCAGCGCCACCATGCCAATGGCGATGGCCGTCCCGGCGTACTGGATCGCAATGGTCTTTGCATCCTGAGAAAAAACGTATTTCCCCAGCCAGGTCTTGGGATGGTAAAGCTCCATCTCCCCGACTTCGGCGGGCCGAACAAAACTAGTCTCGTCGTGTGCTATATGTTCCATAGTATTCTCTCGACTATCGCTGCTGTGCCAGCGTTACCGGCTCTTCTTTGTTGGATTCCAGAGTCATGATGTAAGCGACCATATCTTCGATCGACTGATCATCGGTCATCGTGTTAGAGACCAGACCCATCTGAAGTCCATAAAGGTCATCTGAATGGCGTCCACGGACACCATCTCTGAAGTTCTTGATCTGCGACGCCAGATACCAGTCATCAAGCCCCGTCAGATTCGGCGCATTAACGGTCCACACGCCCTCACCGGACGCTCCGTGGCACATGGCACACGTGGACTGATACAAAGCGGCCGACTTGTTGGGATCTCCCGATGCACTTGGCGCGTATCGCTCAACTGCTGCACTCAGGTTATAGCTGGCATCACCATCAAACTCGCTCTGGCCTGAGAGCGTGTCAATATAAGCGACGACGTTATTGATCGCGGACCCGTCGGCCAACATCATCGCCATGGGCGCCATCGTGCGGCCCCAGGTATCGTCCTGATGAGCACCGCGAACGCCCCGCTTGAAGTGCCGCAACTGGCGCTTCATGTACTCGGCATCCATTCCTGCCAGTCGGGGCGCGTGCATGGCTTTATTGCCCTCGGCATTGGCGCCGTGACAAGAGCTGCAAACCGCATAGGAGGCCTGGCCAGCGACCAGATCAGTATTCAGGCCAGCCTGCGTATCAGCAAACGTCGGCTGATCTGCAATCCACGCCGCATATTGCGCGTCGTTATCGACCACTACGCGACCGCGCATGGCGTAATGACCAACACCGCACAGCTCCTCACACAGTAGATCGTAGCTGCCCTCTACCTCAGGCTCGGCCCATATATAGGAAACCTGGCCCGGTACAAAATCCATCTTCACGCGGAATTGGGGAACCGTGAAGTTGTGCAACACATCGGTTGAACGCAACAAAAAAGTGACGGGCTGGCCCAACTGCAAATGCAGAACCGGGTCGTAGACAATGATATCGTCCTGACCAAAGGGATCAGAAGGATCAATGCCCAAGGGGTTGTCCTCACTGGTGTGACTCACCGCCACCGCGCCCAACTGGCCATCTTCACCGGGCAAGCGGTAGGACCAGTTCCACTGCCTCGCCAGCACCTCAATTTCTACCGCGTCATCCGGTGGCGTCACCACTTCACCCCAAATGACGAGACCGGGAGCAAGCAATGCGGCCACCCCGACCGTGGTCAAGCCAGTCAGCCAGGTCTCCAACTTGATACTTTCGGGCTCGTACTTTGCGCGGCGACCTTCTTTATTGCGGAACTTGATGATGCAGTAGGCAATAAACGCATTGACCAGCACAAATCCAAGGCCCGTAACAACGAAGGTGAGCGTCACCGTGTCGTCCATTTTGGCCCAGTTAGACGCTATTGGAGTGAAATACCAGGGACTCAGATAGTGGAATACCACCGTCCCCAAAACCAAGACGAGCAAAATTATTGCAGCAAACATAGTCTAAATCTCGCACCCAGTGCTAAATTTGGGCACCAACGCCCCCCCAGTACTCGATCTCACCCGACGCGCTGAACTTAACGTTCTTTTGCCGCGCGGATGGTTCGAGACTCCCTTATTGGTGGCTGTACTTTGCAGCCGCGTTATTGTTGTCTTCGGGGTCGGCCCTGAAATACCAGAGCCCAACTCCTAAACCGTTCCCAGTATTTTAGCATCATCATCAGGACTCCGGTGTGCGTTACCTCGGTGCCTGCGCGCTCAAGCCCAGGATATTGCTTAATGATCGTTTTCAACTTTAATTGATCTTCTCGATCCGTTTCGACAAATAGCACGTGCCTGCCTTGCTCAAGCGCTTTTTCAAAACGAATGAAGTGCACGTTGGGCATCTGCATGCCAATAAAGCCCGCTTCCCAGGTAGCAAAACCAAAACCAATAATGGCGAGGAAGATAAAGGGGGCCCAACCTACCTGAGCCGCGATGCCAGAGAGGTGAGAGACAATAAGTATGACGGAGGCAACTGCGAGACCCAGTACCGCACCGATTTCACCCGCGTGGATCACGTCAGTCTTGAGGAAACTGGCAACACGATTCACATCCCGATGCTCGAGACCGACATCGTCATTACTCAGCAAATAAATTTGCGGCCGGGCGATACCGCCAGCTTCTAATGCGTGTTCGATCCGTTCGAGGTCGTCCAGATCGTCGCTGATGTAGTAGAAGCGCTTCATTAGCCCTCCTCATTATTATTTTACA
>DFQW01000145.1 GCA_002377985.1 Halieaceae bacterium UBA3479
AGCACCGCCCAGGCAAGAAAGCCCATACCCAAACGGATGCCCAGCGCGGACAGGAACCCTGTGACCCCCAACACGGCCAATGCACCCAAAAATTGGCCGGGGCTGTCCCCAATGTGCTCTAGATAAACCTCAGAGACATCAATCGCGCTGGCCGCAGCCAAATCTCCGCCGAAAATTAGCTCCGCCCATCGAAAGCACCAAGCTGACATTATTGCGGCCATCGCGGCCATTATCAGCCCCAGCAACGCTTGCAGGAGCGCCAGATGTCGCCACCGCGAATCAACGTTGGCTGCGCTCGCCGCCCAATGCATGGCGAGCCCTGGCGAGCCCCTGCCCAAGCTACCCAGAGCAACCTCTGCGATGAGAATCGGTACGCTAAGCAATACAACCGAAGCAGCGTAGACGGCAAAAAAAGCGCCACCACCAAAATCTCCAATGAGATAAGGCAGCCGCTGTAAGTTGCCCAAACCCACCGCCACCAGCGTGAGCGTCAGAACCAATGTCGTCCGCGCACGCCACGGCTGGGGTACATTGTCATCCAGCACTCACCGGCTCCCGTTGCCTTCGTCTTTGTTGTAAGAATACCGGCGCGGTAAAAAACCCGCACCCGTATAATGCGGGCATGGCAAAAACCAAGCGTAAACAGACGTCTGACAATACCATCGCTCGGAATAAAAGAGCACGCTTTGACTACCACCTGCTCGACTCTTTTGAGGCAGGCCTGTCACTGGCGGGATGGGAAGTCAAAGCACTCAGGGCAGGCAAAGTTCAGCTCACGGACTCCTATGTGCTGATGAAGAACGGAGAGGCCTACTTACTGGGCGCCACCATCACGCCATTGGATACCGTATCGACCCACTTTGTGACCGATCCCATCCGCACCAGAAAGTTGCTGCTTCACAAAAAAGAATTGGCACAGATCAATGCCGCGGTCACGCAAAAAGGGCAAACCTGCGTATGCAGTGCCCTGTATTGGAAAGGTCATCTTGTGAAAGCCCGAATTGATCTGGCACAGGGCAAAAAGCTTCACGATAAAAGAGAAACGGAAAAAGCCCGGGACTGGCAGCGCCAGAAAGCGCGCATTGTCCGGGACAACGTGAAGCAGTAACCCGAGCGGGAACGGACCTGAGGAGACAAGGCGGACAGTGCCTAGCGTTCTGGCCTTACTGAATAATGCCAAGCTCGGCGGTAACCGGCGAAGTCAGAGGCAAGGCGCGCTGTCAGAGGCCTAGCAAAGCATTTGCGGCAATGGACAGGCCAATGAATATGCATAAACCCACCACAAAAGGCCGATAGGCCGAGCCGGCAAAACGTCGGAAGGCGACATTGCCCAGCTTGTTACCCAGCCACATTGCGGGGATAGCCACCCAAAGAAGCTGAAACGGCCGCGGGGTGATCAGATCGGCAATGCCAAACATCAGCAATGACACAATGCTGGACCCAAAGAAAAACATCATCAGGAACGCGCGCGATTTGATCGGGTCGGTCAGCGTCGCTACGACATACAAGATGACCGGCGGCCCGGGTATGGCAAAAGCACCGTTCATCAATCCAGATGCCACGCCAGTCGCCAGCGCCACAGGGCGTGACGGCGGTCTTTCCTCCGGTGTAAAACGTGCCAGCGCCAAAGAGGCCACAACCACCGACACGCCAATCCACAGCTGAAATTCGACCACTGACAGCGAGGCCAAAAACCACACGCCAACAGCGGTTCCCACAATTGCGCCAGCCATCATGGGCAGAACCGGCGTCAGAGGGAACAGGCCCCACCAGGAGCGATAACTCACCAACCCCAGTAGCAGCGCGAGTACCGCACTGAGCACCACTGCGTCCCCCGGCGTCAAAATCAGGGAGAACACGGGTACCACCAGCATGGCGAAACCAAAACCCGTAAACGCGCGAATCAGCGCGGCCAGACCCACAGAGACCGCTATCCACAGCATCTGATCCGGCGGTATCGAAAGCGCTGTCCACTCCGTCACGAGGCGGGCTCCGGCACAAGGCGGTCACCCACGGCAATGACCCCGCTTTCAATAATACGCGCGCAAAGACCCCCATAACCCAGCATGGCTACCACGCCCCCGGGCCCTAATTCTTGCTCCATACGGGAACAGGGATGGCAGAGCTGTGTGGCCTCAAACAAAGCCTCTCCAATTCTGAAACGCTGTCTGCGCAGTGCATTGAGGTTGATTCCGGAGACGACAATATTCCTGCGCAGACGGGCGGGTTCGATGTCAGGCAGGCCCATGTGTCCCGCAATTTGGTCAACAAACTCTTTGGAAATCAGCGTTACCTGCCTGCCAGAGCCCGGCGTTTTGGTCATCCGGTGATCCCCTTCCAAGCCACGGTCTGATACCGCTCGCACCTGACTGACACTTTGCAACGGCTCGCGCCGTCGCGGGCGCAGTCCAATCCACTCGACAGTCCCGAGCCCCACCTGGTCGATATATCTATCCAGCGGGGAGCGTCGCTCAAGCATGCTCTCTCCTTTATCTTCGCAAGGTATTTGCGCGTCCTGTGCAACGCGCACGCTGACGCTAAGCCCTTAGTCTATCCGAAGGCAGCCTTGCCGAGGCCAATCTGTTTCCGCCAACACAAGCAATCCTCTGCCTGAGACCGCCCGAGCAGTCGGCGGTCAGGGGTTCAAAAAATGGGGTTTTTAATCGCATGAGGCGCAACACACACGCGTCGGCTGCGCGCAGAGATCCAAAAATTGCCCCCCGGGGCCCCCGGACGGCACTGATCGATTTTCTCGGGGGGAACAAGTGATCCAGATGGTAATAGTTGGCGTAACCCGTGATGTCAGTGTCTTAAGGACCGTTCAGCCAATGCGCCAGGACGGCCACTCTGGGGATGACTCTGTCGCTTCGGGCATGCCGTATCGCCGGAACACATAGGGGTGCGCAACCGAAAGCGACCGGTACTTTCCGGGGCTTTCGTGTCAGCGCCTTTTGATAGAGAGGAGGCGTTGTGACTAATCACGACGAGGGCTGGGGCATCCTGCGATCCCAGCAAGACGAAGACGAAGCCCGTGGAGCCGCTGTTGCAGATCCCGCGCGCTACCATACATCGATCGCTGCCCGAGAGCTTCACTGGTTTGATGCCACTGGCGAGCAATGGCTGAGCCGCGCCACACAGGGCGACTGGCAGGGCTGGCACGCAAGCTCGGGGGCGTTGGCTTCGGCCGACACTGCCTGGACGCCTTGGTCCAGCGCGCTCGACGACAGCGCCGCGCCTTTCTACCGCTGGTTTGTCGATGGTTACACCAACGCTTGCTTTAATCTGCTCGACCGCCATGTCCTGTCGGGGCGAGGTGGTCATCAGGCGCTGGTGTTTGAAGGTGACCGCTGGGACCCCTCTAAAAATGGCGGGCGCGGTGGCCCCGTATTTGAACAACGCCTGAGCTACCGAGAGCTGCTGATTGAAGTCGCCTTGCGGGCGCGAGTGCTGGCAAAGCTCGGTTTGCGCTGCGGTGATCGCATCGCGTTGAATCTGCCCAACATTCTCGAGCAGATCTACTACATTTTGGCGGCGCAGCGGCTCGGGGTGATTTACACGCCGGTCTTTGGCGGCTTCTCGGCAAAAACCCTATCGGACCGCATTCACGATGCCGGTGCCAAGGTGGTGATTACCGCCGACGGCGGCTACCGCAATGCGGAGGTTGTGCCTTACAAGAGCGCCTACGCAGACCCGGCGCTGGACAACTATGTGCCGCGACCCGCAGCGCTCAAGGCGCTGTCGGAAACACTACAAGCGCGCTTACCCGCAGACGTCGCGGCACGACTCGAGACGCAGGTGACCGAGGCGGTTGCAGGTGAGATTACCCTGGAGCGGGCAGATGTCATGCGCGAACTCGGGCTAGCGCTCGAGCGCGAGCGAGATACCGCACCAGAAATCATTGCCGAGCTGCGCACCACCGTCGCCAGTGAGTTGGCGAATGTCGGCCATGCCGTTGAGCACGTCATCGTCGTGCGCTATACGGGCAACGATATCGTTGAACACGGCCGCGACAGCTGGTCCCACCATCTTGTCAGCGAGGTGGAGACCGCGCTACTGGCCGACGCCGGCGTTGCCGACCGGGCGGCGCTGACGGCGCTCGATGACGGTGCCCTGTGGCAAGCCGTAGGTGCTCATATGCCCGCGGTTCCGGTCGAGGCGAACTGGCCGCTCTTTATCATTTACACGTCGGGCTCTACCGGCAAACCCAAAGGCGTCGTGCACACCCACGGCGGCTGGTTATCCGGCGTGACCCATACGATGCGCACGGTCTTTAACGGCAATCAGGACGACTGCCTGTATGTGATTGGCGACCCGGGCTGGATTACCGGCCAGTCCTACCTCATCGCGGCACCGTTGGCCTTTGGTATGTCGACAGTCATTGCTGAGGGCTCCCCGCTCTTTCCCCATGCGGGTCGCTTTGCTTCGATCATCGAGCGCAATCAGGTGACCTTGTTCAAGGCAGGCTCCACCTTCTTGAAAGCGGTGATGACCGACCCCGCGAGCACACAGGAGATGTCGCGTTACGACATGTCCACGCTGAAAGTCGGTACTTTCTGTGCCGAACCGGTCTCCCCAGCAGTGCAGAAATTTGCGATGGAGAACATCTGCCCCCACTACATCAACTCCTACTGGGCCACCGAGCACGGCGGCATCGTCTTCTCCTGCCCTTGGGGTGACTTCAAGCCGTTGCAGGCCGACGCCAAAACCTGGCCGCTACCTTGGGTGCAAGCGCAGGTGCGGATTGTTGAAGAGACCGCCGAGGATGGCACCGTCAGCCAATGGCGCGAGGCCGAATCCGGCGAGAAAGGCGAACTGGTCATTACCCAGCCCTACCCTTACCTCGCGAGAACATTGTGGGGCGATGGTGACACCCTGGGCGAGGCGCAGTGGCAGGGCGATATCGAGCGCTTCGCCGACGTGTATTTCCGCCGCTGGCAGGGTGAACTCACCTACACCCAGGGTGACTATGCCCGGCGTGGTGAGGAAGGCGCCTTTACGTTGCATGGCCGTTCGGATGACGTGATCAATGTCTCGGGTCATCGCATCGGCACCGAGGAAATCGAGGGCGCAATCCTGCGTGACAAGACCCTGCGCCAGGATTCTCCCGTGGGGAACGTGGTGGTGGTCGGTGCGCCCCACGACGAGAAGGGAGAGACCCCGGTCGCCTTCCTCGTCGCGGCGGCCGGCAGAAAACTCTCTGATGAAGACCTGAATCGCCTACAGAATCTGGTGCGAACCGAAAAAGGCGCGACCGCTGTACCGTCTGATTTTCTGGTGGTATCGGCTTTTCCCGAGACTCGATCGGGCAAGTACATGCGCCGCACGCTGCGCGCAATCTTGCTGGATCAGCCGCTGGGTGATTTGTCGACACTGCGCAATCCTGAGTCGGTCGAGGAAATTCAAGGCGCGGTGGCGCAATGGAGAGACTTTGGCCGCCTCGCCGAGGCACGCCAAATTATTCAAACCTGGCGCTACTTGCGGGTGGAAACGCATCGCCTGGACGACCGGCACAAGGTCGCGTTACTGGTGATTAATCATCCCCCGGTGAACGCACTCAACGAACGTACGCTCGATGAACTCCATACGGTAGTGCAGCAGCTCGAGCATCAGGATGATGTAGACGCTGTGGTCATTACCGGCGCGCGGGGCGCCTTTGTTGCCGGGGCCGACGTCAAGGAACTGCTGGAGGTCGGCGAAGCCGGAGACCTCGAGTCGGCGCGCACGCCCCCCAACGCGGCGCAGGCTGCTTTTGCCGCGCTCGAGCAGCTCGGCAAGCCCGTGATTGCGGCGGTCAATGGCCCAGCACTCGGTGGTGGCAACGAATTGGTGCTGGCCTGCTCCTATGTGATTGCGGCAGATCATGCGCAGTTCGGTCAGCCGGAAATTAATCTCAACCTGCTGCCCGGCTACGGCGGCACGCAGCGCCTGGTGCGCAAGTTGTACCGTCGCCGCGGCGAGGCCGGCATGGCCGAGGCGCTGCGCCTGATGGTCAGCGGCCGCAACATCTCGACCGCTGAGGCGCAAGCTTGTGGTCTGGTAGACGAAGTCGTGACCGAGGCCGGGGCGTCCCCAGTCGAAATCGCCATGGCGCGCTTGCGGGCCTATTTTACCAATCAAGGTCCCCTGTCTGCCGCGCAAGACGAGCACCGGAAAGCGTTGGCGGATCGCGAGTCAGCAATCCCCTACTCCGAGACAATTCTTGAGCAACCTGCGCTGCAGCAGGCGCTGTCACAAATCCGCGCAAGCGGTCGGGATAAGCCCGTTAGCCGGGTACTTGAGGCGGTCGCCCTGGGTGCCAAACAGGGCCAGTCAGCCGGTCTTCTGCGCGAGGCGGAACTGTTCGCCGAGGCGGTCTGTGACCCCGCGTCAGGGCCCACCGGCATCACCGCATTCCTAGAAAAGCGCAGTGCACCCTTGCCGACGCGGTTTACCGATGTCGCGCCCGATGCGGCCGGCGAGCAGGTGGAAACTTTGCTGGCCTCAGGTGACTTGTTGCCCATGGGGGCCAGCTTCTTCCCGGGCGTGACACCGATCCCCCGTTATCAGTACGGCTACGGAGTACCCAAGTCTTTGGTAGACGGCAAGCCCGCCCACGGCGACCCGGTCGATGCCGAGATCAAACTGATCTTTGAAACCCCCGATCCCGAACCCAATGAGGCGCTGGTTTACGTGCTGGCCTCAGAGATGAACTTTAACGACATCTGGGCGATCACCGGAATTCCCGTATCACCCTTTGATGCGCGCGATGCCGATGTGCAGGTCACGGGCTCAGGTGGTGTGGCCATGATCGTCAGACTGGGCAGCGAGCTGATTGCCGAAGGCCGCCTGTCCGTTGGTGATATCTGCACCGTGTACTCAGGTCAGAGCGAGCTGCTCTCGCCAGACCAAGGCCTCGACCCCATGGCGGCGGACTTCCGCATTCAGGGCTATGAGCGCAACGACGGCAGCCATGCACAGTTTTTAGCGGTGCAGGGCCCCCAGCTCCATCCGAAATTGCCGAGCCTCAGCTTTGAAGAGGCGGGCTCCTACGGGCTGACGCTCGGCACAATCCACCGCGCGCTGTATCACACGCTGGATATTGAACCGAACAAGCGACTTTTTGTTGAGGGTGCGTCCACCGGCACGGGCTACGACTGCCTGCGCAGTGCGGTAAGCAGCGGCCTGAGCGTGGTGGGCATGGTCTCCAACGCCGAACGCGCCGCCCGCGTTGAGGCCGTTGGGGGCGCCGCCGTGGATCGAAAAGATCCCCAGTGGGCCAGTGCCTTTACGCCGGTCCCGGATGACCCCGCGCAATGGGCAGCCTGGGAGCAAGCCGGTGCCGACTTTGTGGCTGCCACGGAAGCAGCCGCCGGTGGCAGTATTGATTATGTCGTCTCCCACGCGGGCGAAACCGCGTTCCCGCGATCTTTCCAAACCTTGGGTGAGGGTGGCGTACTCACCTTTTATGGTGCTTCCTCGGGCTACCGCTTTACCTTTATGGGTAAACAAGGCAGTTCGAGCCCGGCAGAAATGTTTACCCGAGCCGGCCTGCGCGCGGGTCAAAGCCTGCTGATCGTCTATGGCCCCGGCGCCGAGGACGGCATTGTCGATCGCGTGGCGATCGAGGCGATTGAGGTAGGCTGTCAGCGCGGCGCGCAAATTGCTGTGCTGGTCGATACCGTGCCGCAACGTGAGTTCGTGAACTCGCTGGGTTTTGGCGCGCAAGTCAAAGGGGTTGTGAGTTTGGAGGAGATCGAGCGTCGTCTGGGTGATGACTACGATCCCCCCGGGCCCTTTGCCGAAATGCCGAACCCGTTTACCGAGTCGCAGGCATTCAAAGAAGCCGTGCGTCTGTTCTCGGATCGCACGCTGAAGCCCATTGGCTCAGCCATTGCACCCTTCCTTCGCAATACCCTCGACAAGCGAGGTCTGCCGGATGTGGTGTTTGAGCGTGCCGGCCGCGATGGGCTGGCGCTGGCTACCTCGTTGGTGAAACCCAATGTCGGCAAAGTGGTCTACGCAGAAGAACTCAGCGGCAACCGCTTTACCTTCTATGCGCCGCAAGTGTGGATGCGTCAGCGTCGTATCTTGATGCCCAGCGCCGAGATTCGCGGAACGCACCTCAACACGGCGCGTGAATTCGCCGAGATGCAGGAGCGCATCGCCGCAGGCCAAATTGATGTCTTGCCGCCATTGGCGAGACCGATCGAAGACATTGCCGAGATTCATCAGGCGATGTGGGAAAACCGGCACGGTGGTGCCAATTATGTCGTGACCCATGCGCTCCCGCGTATGGGCCTCAAAACCAAAGATGAACTCTACCGGGCGTGGGCGCTGCGTGACGCAGCGGAGCGCGGCGAAGTCATCACCAAAGTCGAAACAGGATCAGCCGGAGCGCTCAGATGAACGACATGTCTAATCTATCTAACGCAGTGGTTTCACAGTCTCTGGCAGGTCGCCGGCTCGAGAACAAATCAGTCATCCTGACGGGAGCGGCCGGCTCGATTGGTCGCTATATCTCACGTCACCTGCTTCGGGAAGGCGCGAAGGTCACGATGACCGGACGCGACCAGAGCAAACTCGATGCGTTTGTCGAGGAGCTCGCCGAAGAGGGCTTTGACGCCGAGAACATCACTACCATAGTGGGCGATTGCGCCGACCCGCAGGTGTGCCGCGATATCGTCGCGCAGGCCGTGGGCGCCTTTGGCAAGCTCGATGTACTGGTCAACAACGCCGGCGCCGCGGGGCCCAAGTACACCCTGCGCGACATCCCCTTTACCGATGTGGAAATGCGCGCGGCGGGGTCGGATCAAACCATGTTCGATTCGGCCATGAACTTGCTCGGCGCGCCCTGGAACATGGCACGGGCCGCCGCGGCTCACCTGACCGACGGTGGCACCATCGTCAACGTATCGACCATCTTCTCGCGCACCCACTACTACGGACGTATTCCCTACGTTGTACCCAAGTCGGGCTTGAATGCGCTGGGCAAAGGCCTTGCGTTGGAGCTCGGGGAAGAGCGCGGCATCCGGGTGAATACCCTCTTCCCGGGCCCGATTGAGTCAGAGCGTATTGATACTGTTTTTGCAACGATGGATGAGCTGCAGAATATACCGCCGGGCAGTACCAGCCAGGAATTCCGCGACCTGATGATCACGACGCGCAAGACCGAGGACGGCCTGGAATATCGCTACCCGACCCCAACCGATGTGGCTAACGGCATCGTTTGGCTGGCCTCCGAGGAATCGGCGGCGGTATCGGGCCACCACGTTGAGGTGACCAACGGTATGCAAGTGCCGGCGCAAAGCCGATCGCAGCTGGTCTCCTGGCCCGACAAGCGCCTCGAGGATCTGACCGATCATGTGGTGCTGATCCTTGGCGGCTCTGATTACGAGGAGGCGCTGACCTATGCCGAGCGGCAGATCAAGAGTGGTGCCCATGTGTTGCTGGCATTCCGATCACTGGAAGCAGTGGGTCATGCGCGATCCATGATCCAAGCCAATGGGCTCGATGAAATCCAGCTCTCACACCTTGACCCACTGCGCCGCGAATCGGTCGATCGCACCATGCAGTTCATCGACGACCACTTTGGTCGACTCGATGGCGTCATTGTGCTGCCGCGCAAACCGAATGGTCACTATGGGCACTCTCTTTGCGGCGCGACCGATGAAGACGTTGAAAACTTCGTGCGCGAAGAGGTCGTGGCACCGGTGGCGTTCGCGAGCATGCTGGCCGCTAATCTGTCGCGTTGGTTCGGTAAATGTGACCCGCCCGCCATTACCTATGCAACCAATGGCAGCGACAGCCATGGCAACCTGCTGAATGAGGTGATTCGCGCGTCTATCGAAGCGCTGATCCGGGGCTGGCGCCATGAAGACGCCACGTTGCAAACGGCGGGCGAACTGGAGTGGGCGGTACGCCCGAACCAGCTGGTGCGCTACGACAGTGAAGATAAGGACAATCTGACTTTTGCCGCCGATTGGGCGGCAACGCTGACCAACCGCGTGCGCCAAATGGACCCCATCAACCTATGGATACCCAAGAGCATTAAGCGTGCGACCGGTAAGGCATCGATGCCCACGCCACTGATGCGCGTACTGCCGGGGCTCCATAAAGGCAAAACCGCGGTCATTACCGGGGGCAGTCTGGGCATCGGCCTGCAGTTGGGGCGCTACCTGGCGATTGCCGGCTGTCGCGTTCTGTTGAGCGCCCGAAGTGCCGCCAAGCTGGAAGAAGCCCGCGCCGAGATCGTCGAGGAACTGCGCGGCATTGGTTATCCGCAGCCGGAGACCCGCGTCAGCATCATGGCAGACATTGATGTGGGCGACCCGGCGGCGCTGGACGCGCTTTATGACCGTTCTATCGAGCTCTTTGGCCACGTTGATTTTCTGATCAACAACGCCGGCATCTCGGGCGCGGAGGAAATGGTGGTCGATATGACCCTGGCGGACTGGAACCGCACCATGGAAGCCAACCTGATCTCGAACTACTCGCTGATCCGCAAGTTCGGTCCTGTCATGAAAGATAAGGGCAAAGGGTCAATTCTCAATGTCTCGAGCTACTTTGGCGGTGAGAAGTACGTCGCCGTGGCCTATCCGAATCGCGGCGATTACGCGGTATCTAAGGCAGGCCAGCGCGTTTTGGCCGAGATTCTCTCGCGCCACTTGGGCCCTGAGATCCAGATCAACGCCCTCGCACCGGGACCGGTTGACGGCGCGCGACTCCGTGGACTGGGTGACGCACCGGGCCTCTTCGATCGCCGCGGCCGATTGGTGTTGGAGAACAAGCGTCTGAATCAGGTGCACAAGGCCATCCTGAGCGACCTGAAAGACGGACTGACCAACGAGACTATCATGGCGCTCGCGGCAAACGAGGTTTGCAAGCTGCCGGCTTCGAACAGTTTGCCCAAAGCGCTGTCGCGGCTTATCGGTGCCGTCACCGAATCGGGCGGTGCGGGCAATTCATCGCGCTATCTCATGCACGAAGGAATCGCGAACAAGCTGATGGATCGCTTGGTGAACGGCGGCATTGTGACTGCCGATGACCGCACTGCGTTCATGGAGCAGTTTGTCGATGCGCCTCAGCCCTTCTTCGACAAAGAAGAGCAGATGAAGTCTGCCTCGCAGATTGAATCAGGCATTCTTAATCGACTGCATTTGCACAAAATGCCAACCGACGAACAGGTTGGACTTTCAACTGTGTTTCACCTCGCCGACGACATTGTCAGTGGCGAGACCTTCCACCCCTCGGGCGGGCTCAAGTTTGACCGCTCCGTGACCGAGGGAGAGTTGCTACTGCCGCCCAGCCAGACCGACCTGAACAAGCTTCAGGGCAAACGTGTGGTGATGGTGGGCGACAGTATGCGTAAAGAGCTTGCGGCGATCGGCAATGGTTTTATGGGGCAGGATGTCGCAGCGCTCACGGTACTGACCCGCTCAGAGGACAGCGCCCGTGAGCTTCAACACGCCATCGACGCCACGGATTCCGTGGCGTTCGATGTGCGTTGTATCGGCGACGATATCGAGGGAGCACTGGATCACATTTTGCGTGAGGAAGGTGGCTTCGATATTGTGGTGAGCAGTCCGTTTGAAAGGCTACCCCTTAACGCCCTGGCGGGTGAGCGTCACAAGAGCTGGGATCGGGTGCTGAGTGATCAGCAGTTCCGGGACCTGGTCAATGACCAACTCACCCATCACTTCCGGGTGGCGCGCATCTCGGC
>DFQW01000175.1 GCA_002377985.1 Halieaceae bacterium UBA3479
TGAGCCGGGCACGCAGCTCACGATGCGGACATTCCATATTGGTGGTGCCGCTTCAGGTCAGGCGGCAAAGGACAATATCCAAGTCAACAACGACGGGGTTATCCGTCTCCACAATATGAAAGTGGTCGACAGGCCGGACGGCTCTTTGGTGGCAGTATCCCGATCGGGAGAACTGTCGCTGCTGGACGGTGTGGGTCGCGAGCGTGAGCGCTATAAGGTGCCTTACGGTGCCACTATTCGAGTTCAGGATGAATCCACGGTTTCGGCGGGTGACATCGTTGCCAATTGGGACCCACATACGCACCCCATCATTACCGAGGTCGCGGGTACGGTGAAATTCAGCGGTATGGACGAAGGTGTCACCATCAAGCGCCAGACTGATGAATTCACGGGTCTGTCCAGTATCTCGGTGATGGATGTTTCTGAGCGTCCCACGGCTGGCAAGGATATCCGTCCTGCAGTGACACTGGTCGATGGAAAAGGCAAGGAGCTGATGTTAGCGGGCACCAATGTACCTGCTCACTACTTCCTTCCGCATGGAGCCATGGTGAACCTCGAAGACGGTGTGAAAGTGGAGGTCGGCGACGTGATCGCACGGATTCCGCAAGAAGGCTCTAAAACCCGGGATATCACGGGTGGCTTGCCCCGCGTTGCAGATCTTTTCGAGGCGAGAAAGCCCAAAGAGTCCGCTATTCTCGCGGAGATCTCAGGAACCGTCAGCTTTGGTAAAGAGACCAAGGGCAAGCGCCGTTTGGTCATCACCCCAACGGACGGCGCGACACTGCCGGATGGTTCCGATCACTATGAGGAGCTGATTCCCAAGTGGCGCCAACTGTCGGTGTTTGAGGGTGAGACCGTCGAGAAGGGCGAAGTCGTCTCAGAAGGACCGCTCAGCCCTCACGATATTCTGCGTCTCAAAGGCATTCCCGCTTTGGCTGAATATATCGTCAACGAGATTCAGGAGGTCTACCGACTCCAGGGCGTGAAGATCAATGACAAGCACATTGAGGTCATTGTTCGGCAAATGCTGCGCAAGGTTGAAATCACCTCTACCGGCGACTCAACCTTTATCAAGGGCGAGCAGGCTGAGTACACCGCGTTTCTCGAGGAGTGTGATCGATTGGAGGCCCAGGGGCTTATCTCGCCGACTGCGAGTCGCGAATTGCTGGGTATTACCAAGGCCTCTCTGGCAACCGAGAGCTTTATCTCCGCGGCGTCATTCCAGGAAACGACACGGGTGCTGACGGAGGCCGCCGTTACGGGCAAGCGCGACTATCTGCGCGGTCTCAAGGAGAACGTGATTGTAGGGCGCCTGATACCGGCAGGTACGGGCCTTGCCTATCACGAGGAGCGACGGCGCAAGCAGTCCGAGGGCGATGAGTTGGCACTGACGATGTCGGCCGAGGAATTCTCTGAGAGTTTTGCCGAAGAGATGGAACGCGTCGAAGCGGCGGACTCAACCGAGGAATAGTCACACATGGGCGCGCTTGACCGGTTTCGGGCCGGTCTATAGAATGCGCGCTCTTTTTCGGGGCCCCGGCCCCGAAAACATTATTTGGAGCAAATGCTGAATGGCAACCATTAACCAGCTTGTGCGCAAGCCGCGTAAGCGCAAAGTCACCAAGAGCGGGGTTCCTGCACTGCAGTCTTGCCCTCAGCGTCGCGGTGTTTGCACGCGCGTGTACACCACCACCCCCAAGAAGCCGAACTCTGCGCTTCGGAAAGTCTGCCGTGTGCGATTGACCAATGGGTTTGAGGTGTCGTCGTACATTGGTGGTGAGGGCCACAACCTGCAGGAGCACAGTGTGGTTTTGATCCGCGGCGGTCGCGTCAAGGATCTGCCCGGTGTCCGTTATCACACCGTTCGCGGCAGCCTCGATACGTCTGGTGTGTCAGCTCGTAAGCAAGGGCGCTCAAAGTACGGCGCCAAGCGACCCAAGTAGATTTCGGGCGCCTCCGGGGCGCCCACCTAAACGTCACATTGTTGACAGTAAGGCCGGTCCGCTTATTGCAGTGACCGGAAACCCTGAAGAGATAGGAAGTACGACATGCCAAGAAGACGCGTTGTTGCCAAACGTGAAGTGTTGCCTGATCCCAAGTTCGGTAACACTACCCTAGCCAAGTTCATGAACCACGTAATGATCAGCGGAAAGAAATCGGTCGCTGAGTCTATTGTTTATGGTGCTCTCGATATCGTGCAGGACCGTACCAAGCGTGATCCGATAGAAGTATTCGATGAGGCCCTCGAAAACATCGCTCCGATGGTGGAAGTGAAATCTCGCCGTGTGGGTGGAGCGACTTATCAGGTGCCTGTGGAGGTTCGTCCCTCCCGCCGTGTGGCGCTGTCTATGCGATGGTTGGTGGACTACGCGCGAAACCGCGGTGAAAAATCCATGCGCCAGCGTTTGGCTGGCGAAATCGTTGATGCCTCTCAAGGCAAAGGCAATGCAGTGAAGAAGCGTGAAGACGTGCACCGCATGGCCGAAGCCAACAAGGCGTTCTCGCACTTCCGATTCTGAAAACCAGTTTGCCAACCCTAATCTGAGGACACTGTCGTGGCTCGTAAGACTCCGATCAATCGTTACCGCAACATTGGTATTGTTGCCCACGTGGATGCCGGTAAAACCACAACTACGGAGCGGGTCCTTTTCTACACTGGCCTGTCTCACAAGATTGGTGAGGTGCACGACGGTGCGGCAACCATGGATTGGATGGAACAGGAGCAGGAGCGGGGCATCACGATTACCTCGGCGGCCACTACCTGCTTCTGGCAGGGCATGCAGCAGCAATTTGACCAGCACCGTATCAACATTATCGATACGCCCGGACACGTGGACTTCACCATTGAGGTGGAGCGTTCCTTGCGGGTACTTGATGGTGCCGTAGTGGTGCTGTGTGGGTCTTCAGGTGTGCAGCCCCAAACCGAGACCGTGTGGCGGCAGGCCAATAAATACGAAGTCCCTCGCATGGTGTTTGTAAATAAGATGGATCGCGCTGGTGCCAGCTTCGAAAAAGTGATCAAGCAGTTGCGTGACCGTTTAGGCTGCAATGCGGTGCCTATCCAGATGACGATTGGCGCCGAAGAGGAATTCAAGGGCGTTATCGACCTTATTAAGCAGAAGGCAATCATTTGGAACGAAGATGACATGGGCATGACCTTCGAATACGCCGACATTCCGGCAGACCTCGAAGACAAAGCGGCAGAGATGCGCGAGTACTTGGTAGAAGCGGCCGCAGAAGCGAATGAGGAATTGATGACCAAGTACCTCGAGGAAGGAGAGCTTTCCGAAGAGGAGATCAAGCAGGGCATTCGTATTCGCACGCTGGCGAATGAGATCGTGCCTATCTTGGGCGGGTCAGCGTTCAAGAACAAAGGTGTGCAGGCGGTGCTGGACGCCGTGATTGAGTACCTTCCCTCGCCAACCGAGGTGAAGGCCATCGAAGGCACGCTGGAAGATGGCGAAACTGCGGTAGTCCGCAAATCCGATGACAATGAGCCCTTTGCTGCGTTGGCGTTCAAGATTGCGACCGACCCGTTTGTCGGAACGCTCACTTTCTTCCGCGTGTACTCAGGAAGGTTGGAGTCGGGTACCGGTATTTACAATGCGGTGAAGCAAAAGAAAGAGCGCGTCGGCCGGATGGTGCAGATGCACGCCAATAGTCGCGAAGAAATCAAGGAAGTGCTGGCAGGCGATATCGCAGCCGCCATTGGACTGAAGGATGTCACCACGGGTGACACGCTGTGTGACGCTAACAGTATCGTCATCCTGGAGCGCATGGAATTCCCTGAGCCCGTGATCTCGGTGGCCGTAGAGCCCAAATCCAAGGCCGATCAGGAGAAAATGGGCATTGCGCTCGGTAAGCTGGCTCAGGAAGACCCGTCATTCCGAGTCAAAACTGATGAAGAGACAGGCCAAACGATTATCTCGGGTATGGGCGAATTGCATCTCGACATCATCGTAGATCGCATGCGTCGCGAGTTCAGCGTAGAAGCCAACATTGGTAAGCCGCAGGTGGCTTATCGTGAGCGTATTACAACGACCAGCGAGATTGAGGGCAAATTTGTCCGGCAGTCCGGTGGTCGGGGTCAGTATGGTCATGTTTGGGTGCGATTCGAACCGGCAGAAGACCGAAGCGCAGAGGGTCTCGAGTTTGTTAACGAGATCGTCGGCGGTATTGTGCCGCGCGAGTACATCCCGGCGGTTAACAAGGGCATCGAAGAGCAAATGCAAAATGGAGTCCTTGCTGGATACCCGCTTTTAGGCTTGAAGGCGACCCTTTATGACGGATCCTTCCACGACGTGGATTCCAGTGAAATGGCGTTCAAAATTGCGGCGAGCATGGCGACCAAGAAACTCGCTGAGGTGGGCGGTGCCGAATTACTCGAGCCGATGATGAAGGTTGAGGTTGTCACTCCGGAAGAAAATATGGGTGACGTGGTCGGGGATTTGAACCGTCGCCGCGGCTTGATACAGGGTATGGATGAGAATGCC
>DFQW01000202.1:0-1059 GCA_002377985.1 Halieaceae bacterium UBA3479
GACCCGGTTGTAATAGATCGAAGCCGAGCCAAAGAAGTTGTGATAATCAAAATGAAAAGCAAGATCGATGTTATCGGAGCGCTCTGTATCCAAGTTGATATCACCCACTTCATACCGGCTACTCGCCAGGTGCTCGCCGTTCATAAACAGCTCGACGGCCGAAGGCGTCTTACCGACACTCGCGAGACCGAGCGACAGTGAGGCGTGCTCATTAAGATCCCGGCGTAACGTTGCCGCCGCGCTGAACACTTCATCGCTGAAGGAGGCAGGCTCGTAAACCATCTCGCCCTCGTGATGTTCATCATGGTCATCACCGTGTTCGTTCGCGTGCTCGTCCTCAAAATGCGTCTCGGCGACGAAACCATCTCGGTCTACAAGATCAAAGCGCACACCCAAATCCAGTGTAGCCAAGCCAAGGTCATCGGAGCTGAAAAAGCCGAGCGTTGTCTCAGTGGAATCTGAGGGAGCCATGAAGGCTTCTTCACCGATGATTGAGATCTCCTCTTCAGCATAGTTCAGCACCAGTCTGCGGATCCGCTCACCCGCACTCAGATCCAGTGAAACGGAGACCTCCATTGCCTCATTGTTGAAAACAGTAGGGCCCTCGGCGTGTCCTTCCCCATGCCCCCCCGCTTCGTGATCGGCGCTGTAATGACCATGCTCAACCTCCGCATGCTGCTCGGTGAGTTCGTAATCCGTGTTCTTAACCGAGAAGTTGATCGCATTCAAAAACCCGAGAGAGGTGTTGATCGAACCGCTAAACGCAACAATCTCTGAGTCGGTTTTGGAGAAAATGCGCTCGCCGCCTTGCTCATCATGATGCTGTTCCTCGTCGTGATGCTCTTCGTCATCATGATCCTCATCGTGATCGCCCTCACCATGGTCGTCATGCGCCGCCTCGGAGTGAAAAGGGATGCCGTACTTGCTGCTCAGGTCGCTGAAGGAGATACCTACATATCCCCAACCACCGACCGTAGAGAGGCCCACCCGATGAGAAGTCGTCGAGACATCGGAGTTCGAAAGAGAATCCATCTCACCATTGCCGTACTCGTGATCATC
>DFQW01000202.1:1433-21516 GCA_002377985.1 Halieaceae bacterium UBA3479
TCAAATTCAGGCCGCCAACGTGGCCTCGCAACGACAGATCGACCGCCTCGCCGTCGTTGACCGACTGGGCCTCGGCCCCAAGGGAACCACTGAAACCATCAAGGTCAGTCTTGGGAATGCTGTTATCCACCACATTCACAATGCCGCCAATCGAACCATTGGAGTACATCAAGGCCGATGGGCCGCGGACGATTTCAATCTGCTGGGCATCATTTAGACTGACATCCACCGCATGGTCAGGCCCCAGAGCAGAAACGTCGCGGATCACTGTCCCGTTATTGAGCACCTTGACGCGGTTGCCACTCATACCGCGGATAATCGGCTGCCCCACTGCCCCACCGAAATCAGCGGAGGATACGCCCAGTAGGGAATCTAGATGTTCACCCAGTGACTGGGCGCCCTGCGCAGCCAACGCCTCGCCGTCAAGAACGTGGATTGGCCGTGTTGCCGTTGATTCATTGATGCCGACGAACGATGCCGTGACAATAATTTCTTCTAATAAAGTTTCTTCGCTCGCATTGGCCAGCGACGGAAACACCGCCACGGCAATGAGAGCATTCGCTGCTATGCGCTGCATGCTCGCCTCCAATCATTGTGGGTCCAGTGAACTAAGAGAGTGAGTTCAGCTGAGAGGCGGAGCGCGAGCCTTAAAGAGAGAAATGACGGAGGCGACAAAACCTGATGCAACCCATCGGGTGCCGAAAACATCGCGCTGGAGAATAAAGACTGCCTGGCCTACTTGCGCGTCAATACCTGCATCAATTGAGCAATGACTGCATTCAGCATGGTTCTGACCGAGACTTGCGCCAAGATTATGCTCTAACGCATGGGCCACGTTGCCAAAAACGAACAGCGTCGCGACAAAAAGTGCGATGGGCGCAAAGTGCTTCGTTCGATGGATCGACATGGCCGGCGCAGGCTAGTCGAACTGTCCCGTTAAATCAAGTGCCGTGTCTTTATAAGCAGGGTGACGTAGTTGAGTGAGAGATCTCATGCACTGTGCTGCGATTGCGTTTCTTTTCCGCACCAGCACGGAGCCATTGCACCACCCTGGTGCGCCCCGCGGACAACGCGGATTTGCTAAATACGTCACGATATAGTCACAAGGTTGAAAATGTCACGTTATCCTTATAAGTTCGAGGGGTGGTTAGTCAGGGTGCGCGTAATGTGTTTTGAAATGCAGTATTGGCGCGGATATTGCTCCGGTTAATGTGTTTGAGCAACCGCATGGCTATCGACAGAATTAAAGTTGCCCAGCAATGTCGGCTTGGCACGCGCTTTACGGTACAAGCCGCACGGTCTTAGCAAGCAATAACGAGAGCCACAAATGAAAACAACACCCTATAACTACTCGAACGTCGGACAAAATCATGCATAAGAGCACTGAAATACTAGGCGTCAGCAAGTCGATCCTCTTAGCGCTAGCTGTGGCCATGGCCGCCCCGTCATTTGCGGCATCGGTAAAGGGAACGTCGCCCGCGGGCAATGAGGTTGATGTTGAGATAACGAGTACTCCGGCCCTGAAATATCCTCGACGGGCAGAGCGGTTGGGCGTAGAAGGATACGTCGTCGTTGGCTTTGACTTGTCCGCGGAGGGCGAGCTTATTGATCTGAGAGTAATAGAAAGCGAACCTCGATTGATGTTCGATAAGTCCGCTTTAAAATTTGTTGAGGGCATGAACTTTTCTGTTCCCCAAGAGGACGGAAAAAAAATCTTAACCCGCGACATCAAGTTCAGCGTCCAGTTCCAGCTTCAGTAATAAGCGAGCACCACTCATGACGATAAAGATCAAAATGCTGTTGATCATCCTAGTGGGTATTGGCCTGCTCTTTATTGCGAACATTTACTCCTCTCTGCAGACGAATACCGCCCATAAACAATACAGCTCCGAAGAAAGCCTGACCGCGCATTCTTCAGCGTGGTTCAGCAATATGGACACGCAGTTTGTCAGCAATCTGCTGGCATATGACCCCGCAGATGGCTCGGAGCGTAATGTCGGTTTCTGGGATCCGGAGTCAGATGCTTTCGCAGGCTCCACCGGCGAGAATCCGCTATTTGCCGCCATTGTGGACAAAGACACCGAGACCGCGGAAGGATTATTTGCGCAGGTGTTCTCCGATGCCATCATGGAAGAACAGATTACATTTGCAATAGCCTACGACAAAAGAGGCCTGCAGCTTTACTGCGAGTCCAGCCTGTATCTCGTTGGCGTGGATCCCTGTGATGAGTCCGCCCAACCCGATTACTTTCTGAAGTTTGGGTCGTTTGTCAGTTCGTTAGAGAATGGGTCTGTCAGGCGAGTTACGCAAATTAATGACCTCTCAGGAGATCAACCCGTCTCCATCAATGACACGCTTGTATTTCCCTTAATGGATAGTGGCGAAAATCTTATTGCCATGGTTGTGGTCGGCCGCAATGTGATAGACAGCCTTGAACAGTTCTCCGAGAACTTCGAAATTGAAACTGCAATCGCTATCGGCGAGAGAGCTCTAACTGTTCACGATTATTATGAGGAGGAACGCCCTCCGGAACTCAACAAGCTGATCCGGACGGGAATTTCTCACGCAGTTGAAAACCAAACTTTCTCCTACAGCTTTGTTGCGGAGGAGCAAGGTACTCGGATTTCTTCCATCCCATTCAGTAAAGAAATCAGGGCAAGCGATCTTAGAATTTTGATCTTTGATGATCAGGCTGAGTTACTCGCCGCGCTCCAAGAAGCCGAAACAACGGCCTTCATCATTTTTGCGACCGTCTCTCTGACGATTCTTGGGTTGGTATTTGTCATGACCACCTCCTCGTTCAATCGCATTGTGGATGCGATACACCTGTTGGAGAAAATGGGCGAGGGCGATCTGTCTGTAGAGATACCCGCACAGAGAGGCCTTTTTTCCTCTAAAAACGACGAGGTGAGCCGACTCCAAAACACCATTGACGATTATCGACATCACCGTCAGGAAGCAGAGGTGCAACGCCGCGATCGCGCTAAGAGGCGAGACGAGCGCGATGGCATTATGTTCGAGAAAATGGCAGCGCTGGCTGAGCAACTTGAAGGTCAGGCCAGAGATCTGCTCAAACAAGAGATCGCAGGCATGCGCGACACGGTCTCATCGGGCACCGATGAGGAAAAAGAGAGAGCCTCGATAGAAGTGATGTCCAAGGCCTTCTCCAGAATGTCTGACGAAGTCACAACTTTGATTGATGCCCGAACTCATGAGCTCGTTGCTGCGAAAGACGAAATCAACAGTTCTATCCGCTACGCGGCTAAATTGCAAAACGCGCTCTTGCCTAAGACGATGCCAGGCGACTTTGACATCAATGTGGAATGGCGGCCGAGAGATCTGGTGGGTGGAGACATTTACTTCATCAAAGACTTCCCTGATCGAGTCTATATTGCGGTAGTGGATTGCACGGGGCATGGCGTGCCTGGAGCATTCCTGTCGATCATCGCTCGAAGTCATCTGGACAAGGCTATTGATGCCAATAACTATCAAAGTGCCGGCGCTTACCTTTCCACGGTTAATGAGTTACTAAAAGATACGCTGTCGCGTTCTGACCAAAAGAACACAAGCGAAGAAGGGTTCGACGGGGGCGTCTGCATTTATTATCGGAAGCAGCACAAACTGGAGTTTGCAGGGGCAAAATCCTCGATTTTCAATGTTAACGGGATTGACGCCACCGAGACTACAGGGGATCGCAAATCCGTTGGCTCCACTCGAATGGCGAGCGACTTCACCTTCACCACCCATGAAATTGCCTCACCCACGGGGGCCTTTGTCATGCTGACCGATGGCATTACCGATGTAATGAGCCCCGAAGAGAAGCCTATCGCCTTTGGACGACGACGCGTCATGAGAATACTGAGAGAGTCGCCCGACAAAACACCGTCCACTATCGTTAAAAATATTATGCGCAGTGTTAATTTATACCGTGGCGACGCGCCATTTCGGGATGATCTAACACTACTCGCCTTCTCGCTTATAGAAGACGATAGCGAGATAAGTACAGCATCAGCAGTTGGAGAAGACCCATGATTTTCGAAGCCAGCCAGCGCACGCCCCGGGTCGAACTAACGCCCGTATCATGCCTCATTCGCGGAGAGTGTTACCCGGAGAATATTTCTGAATGGTCGGAACCCATTCTTGGGGCGCTGGAAGAATGTCTTGGCAATGACGAAACTGAATTCGTCGTCGATATCGAGCTCTACTATTTTAATAGCTCCTCAGCAAAGTTTCTGTTTGATTTCTTCGAATATTTGGAAGAGAGCGCCGAGGGCGGAAAAAGTGTCGTAATAAATTGGCGATATCGAGCCGAAGACGAGACTATGCAAGAGGCTGGTGAGGACTTCGAAGAAGATATCTCTGCATGCTCCTATAACTTGGTGGTGGTCGAACAGGCAGTAGCGTAATTCCTGAATAGCGACGTTTTATTCGAGGAAAATCGATATGACAAACGAAATTGAAAGCAAGGACACGGTGGCGCTGCATACATTTATGCAGGATAGAAAGACCTTATTTTGCTATTCCGGCCCTATGACGGAAGATCTTCTGACCACCATTTCCAACCCTGTGCGACATCAATTGTCTGACAAGGAAACTGAGGAGGTGGTTGCCAAGCGAGTGTTTGGTGTTTTCATTGAGCAGGCACAAAACATCATCCGTTATTCTCATCACAAAACCAAGGCGACGGGAGACAGCATAGGGACTATCGCTATCAGCGTCGCAGACGACGGCTTTCTAATCGAGGCGGTCAACGTGGTCGATCCATCCAAAAAGGGTATCTTGGAAGCGAGTCTGATTGAGTTGAGCGTCAAGGATCAAAAAGAGTTGCGGGAGCTCTACAAAAAAAGGTTACGGGATGGGCCTCCCGAGGACTCCCGCGGTGCGGGACTGGGGTTTATCGAGATGGCTCGCAGAGTGAAGAAGTTCGAGTTTGACTTTGTGGAATCAGACGAAGGCGCGCTCTTTGTATATCGAGGCTGGGTAAAATAGGCGTTACTATCTTCTGGGCTACGAACCCTGTTGATAATCTTCCAGCTCCCTGATCGCCTTTTGCAGGCTCGATTTGGTTGCCGTCAGCTCATCTTGAGACATGCGATCCAGCACTATAGAAAAATTGCGCTTACCAAAGTCAACCGAGATAGTCTGAGAATCAATTGTGCCCAGCACCTTCCGCGCTTTAAATTCCCCAATGCCCTTCAGATGAATGGGCTCTAACTCTACAGCCTCTATCGATTCCCTCACCAGGTTGTAGGTATCCTCCGATATAAAGATTGATCCATGATCGGCGGCCGACTCCAACCTAGAGGCTCTGTTTACTGCGGAGCCAATTGCCGTATAGTCCAGCCTCGATTCACTTCCGAAATTGCCCACAGTTGCAAATCCGGTATCAATTCCTATACGCATCTGCAAAGGCTCTTTCATACCGTAATTCACCCACTGATCCGCTAAATTATCGAGCTCTTTTAGCATATCGAGACCCATTTTGACGCAACTGGTCGCATCCTCTTTCAATCCTTTGGTCTCTGGATCGCCGAAAAAAAGCATGATGCCATCGCCAATGTACTTGTCGATCGTGGCGCCGTAATCGAGCGCAATTGTTGTCATCGTCTCGAGATACAGGTTAAGGAGGCTGGTCACATCCTCAGACTCCATACTTTCAACAAAATTGGTGAAGCCGCAAAGATCAGAAAAAAACACGGTGAGTTTCTTGCGTCGAGTCACCCGGGTGCCGGCCCTTGAGCCAGAAAAAATAGAGTTATACAGCTGGGGAGAGAGGAACTTGGACAACTGCGAGGACATGCCCTCCAGCTGGGTGTTGGTCTCTTGGGCCTCCTGTTTTAATTCATTAAGCCTTTGCTCATTCTTATCGCTGAGTTTGATAATTCTTTTCGTGGTTCGTAACAGCTTGCCATACTGATTTACCAGCGAGGAGTAATCCTCATGAGAGGCTTCGCCCTCTTCCATCGTTTGCTTTGCTGCAGCCAGTATTTTGCCTTCCTGACCAAAAATGTCCTTTTCCATACGAGCTTCACCCCCACTACGCTGTTTGGAAACACCTTTCGAACGACTGTCTCTTTAGCCTGATGATCTTGCCGCACTTAGCGGCTCACAACAATGCTCCAAAAATGACAGCCACGACAGGTCGACTAACCAGATGCGTATACTTCCCCAAAGACTTTATCGAATATAGCAAGTTCTTCTATACGCCCCATACTCACGCGAGAGTAGGTGTCATAACCTTTATAGATACCCCGAATCATCACGTTTTTTTCTGCCATCGCTGCGGCAAACGTATCAGCATTCCGCCCAATATTGGCGTATACAAAATTTGTCTGAGACGCCAGGGGCTCAATACCATGACGCCTGAAGGTAGCGTTAACCATCTCCCGACCCTGCAAAATTTTCTGCCGGGAAAAAGCAATAAAGTCCTCATCAAGATAGCTGTGATAAGCAGCGTAAAGACCCACGCCATTCGGCCAGGCCATGACGTGATCACGGACGACTTTGACAATGTCGGGGTGCCCCATACCGTAACCAACGCGGAGCCCGGCCATACCAAAAATTTTGGAGAAAGTTCGGGTCACCAGCATGTTGGCACCCTCGCGGACGAGGTCCATCATCGAGGTGTAATCCGGCTTGTCTGTAAGCTCGTTGTAGGCCTCATCAATCATGATCGGCACTTTCGTACTTACCTCGCGGCAAAAGCTACGCAGCTCATCTCCATCAATCGCCATGCCGGTGGGGTTATTGGGATTACAGAGGTAGACGAGACTCACGGAGTCATCAACCGCCCGGGCAATGGCGTCGAGGTCTATCGACATATCATCCCGCAAGGACACTCTCTCAACCTCAACCCCGAGGTTCTCTGCATACAACAGATGATCCGAGTAGGTCAGACTGGGAGAGAGCACCTTGCCCTGCTTGCCAAAAGCTATCATGGCCGCCTGTAGCCCCTCATTAGAGCCCGAAGCCAAAAACAGCTGCCGCCGATCCAGTCGATGCCGGGCCATAAAGAGTTGAATCAACTCTCCTTCTATATCGTCGGGGTAATAGGCAGTAAGGGGCAGAATCCTCGACACCTCAGCAAGGGCCTTGGGGCTCGGGCCGTAGGGGTTCTCGTTAAAAATCAGGCGTATCTGTCCGGGGGGAATTTCGATCTGTGCAACGGAAGCCGGCGACAACGTGATCCCTGCCGCGCCCAACAAAAGACCCTGCATCGCTTGGCGACGACTCAAGGCTAAAGGCTCAGTAACGCGACCGCTCAATAAGGCTAGCGCATCTTCAAAATGCTTAGCGTGATTTGCTATCTGCATGGCCATTTTCCCTAATTTGACACATTGGTCACCGAGATACTGCATGATCGCCGACATTTCCGGCGATCAGTAACAAGGCTTGATAATTCTTGTCCTATTTTTACCGCGTTTCGGCCTGTTTGTTTACCGAAATCGGCTTTTAGCCTTATTCTCTCGCCCATCCGCAACAATGCAGTTTTGTCACGAGGCAGCTCCATGACCAATCCCATCGCTGAAATCATTGCGCAACGGGGATGGTGCGTCGCTGATGGGGCGACCGGTTCCAATTTTTTTGGCCGTGGCCTGGAGGCAGGTTATCCACCAGATCTCTGGTGCGTAGAACGCCCCGAAGACGTGCTGTGGCTTCACGCCGCGTTTTTGGACGCAGGCGCTGACATCATTTTGACCAATAGCTTTGGCGCCAACGCACCCCGGCTTAAGCTACACAAGGCAGAGAATCGCGTGGTGGAGCTCAATACCACCGCGGCTCAATTGGCACGCACCGCCACCCACAAGCACTTTGAGGCTACGGGCAAGCGCACCGTCGTTGCCGGTTGCATCGGACCTACCGGTGAACTGTTTGAGCCCATGGGTTCGCTCACCCACGAACAGACTGTGGCGATCTTCACGGATCAGGCCCACGCGCTGGCAGAAGGGGGGGCGGAGGTCATCTGGATAGAAACCATGTCCTCATTGGAAGAGGTTGCGGCGGCAGCTGAGGCAGGACGAGCGACGGGTCTTCCGGTTTGTGCAACCCTGACCTTTGATACAGCGCGGCGTTCCATGATGGGCGTCACACCGGCGGACTTCGCGCAATTTGCCACGGAGATCGGTCTCGATATGGCGGGCGCCAACTGTGGCGTCGGGCCCGCAGAACTGATGGACTCAACCCAGGGGTTAGTATCGACCGGAATAACAATCCCAGTAATTGCCAAGGGCAACTGCGGCATCCCGCAGTATGTGGACGGCGCGATTCACTTCCAGGGCAGTCCGGCGCTCATGGCGCAATATGCTGTGTTCGCACGGGACATGGGCGCCACCATCATTGGCGGTTGCTGCGGGACCACGCCGGAACACATTGCCGCCATGGTTGAGGCACTCAATAGCCATCCCAAACGTGCTTTGGACACGACCGCGATGCAGACCGCACTGGGTGTGCCGTGGCAAGCATTGGCGGAGAAGGGCGAGCGTTCTCAGACACGCTCACGGGGTCGATCGCGCCGCCGACAAGCGTGAAAAATAAGCCTTTTAGGCACCTGATATTGCTTATTGGATTCGGCAAGCGCACATTCGCGTTTTTTTAACGGGTCCACTCAGGCCCTGCTACGCGGAACCTACGAGGCAGCAAATGAGTCAGGCGTTTTTCGTCTGTCGTATCAATGATTGGAAAGACCAGCTAGCCTTGGGCATGGGGCGCTTTTGCCCCCCCAATTTTGCCGGCATCAGGCGGAAGAAAAATTGGCGCTGATCTCTGACGGCCCGCAGATTAGGTTGGCCACCCCTGCTGATCTGCACAGCCTTGAAACAATCGAGGCGCTCTGTTTTCACCCTACCCGGCGCAGCACCCGGAAATCTCTGATGAGGTCACTCAAAAGTGAACATCAGCGTGTGGGATTAGCAGTGACCACCGGACAAGCAGGTGAAGAAGTTGTCCTTGGGGCTGCCATTTTATTTCTGTACCAGCGCAGCATCAGACTGTACTCCATCGCTACCGCGCCAACCGCCCGGGGAACCGGCGTGGGCGGAAACTTAATGCGCTGGACGGAAGCGCAGGCCACAGCACTGGGCATCGAGCGACTCTCTCTGGAAGCCGACGCCACAAACACCCAACTACTCAATTGGTACGAAAAACAACACTTCAGGGCGGAGGATCCCCTCCCCGACTACTACGGCCCCGGTGAGCATGCAATGAGAATGGTTAAAGAACTGCCGATTGATGGAGATCAAACCCGCGTAATTCTGGTCACAGAATCACCGCAGGTGTGGCCTTACACACTGCCCAACGTCACCGCCGTAAGTCCCGCGGAGTATCTGAGCGATGCGAAATGGCAACGACCCGAAACCCTGCGCGTCCTGAATATCTGCTCTAACTTCAGTAATGACACATTGGGCTATTACACGTCTCTCCTGGCTGCTGCCAGGAACCATCGCATATCGCCCGATGTCATCGCCATCAAGGACATGTCGGCCCGCGCTTTGCGGCGCAGGCTTTCTCAGCAAAACGCGGCGTTACTGGCCGAGGCGATGAAGTGCATCGAAGGCGACAGCTATGTGCTGCCGATTATATTTGAGCACTCTGTTTTACCCGAGCATCAGCAGCTTGCCCGAACGCTGTCACGTTCGATCGGAATGCCGCTCACAATCGTTTCTCTGGGTCGAACCGCTACCGCGACAGGGGCTGGCAAGTGGCAGATCAAGAGCATTAAGCCTCTCGGACTGAAGAAAGCTCGCAAGAAATATCGCGCAGTCCTTGATGAGGCGGTGCCGAAATATTTTTCGAAAAGACGCTTCCAAAATATCAAAGCCCCGACTTATCGATACGACCTGGCCATTCTCGTAAATCCTGAGGAAGTGAACCCTCCTTCTTGCCCCAAGGCTCTGGACAATATTCAGCAAGCAGCCGAAAGACGGGGTTTTTATGTGGAAAGAATCACCGCCAAAGATCGACGCCGCCTTCCCGAATTCGATGCGCTGTTCATCAGGGAAACTACCGGCGTCAACCATCACACCTACAGGATCTCACGCGAAGCCGTCACAGAAGGTCTGGTGGTGATTGATGATCCATGGTCCATCTTGCGCTGCTCCAACAAGATCTACCTGTATGAGCGACTGACCCGGGCCCGGATCAGGCAGCCGAGAGCGTGGTTATTTTATGACCGGATAGACTGGAGAGTGGCGCACCCCGATCTGCCATTTCCTGTGGTCATCAAGCGCCCGGAGGGTTGTTTTTCAACGGGGGTTTTCAGAGCAGATAACCCCGATCAGCTTGATGCCCTTCTGAAGGATCTCTTTCGGGAGATGGATGTGGTCATAGGACAGGAATTTTTGCCCTCCCAGTTCGATTGGCGCATCGGCATCCTCAATCACCAACCCATTTTTGCCTGCAAGTACTACATGGCAACTGGGCACTGGCAGGTCTACAACTGGGCCTGCGACGATGAGGGCGCAGACGGCTTCCATAAAGTGGGCAACTCCGATTGCATCCCGCTGGCGGAGGTCCCTTCTGCGGTTATCCAGACCGCCAAGAGGGCGGCCGCCTGCATAGGAAACGGCCTCTATGGCGTTGATCTCAAAGAGAGCGGTGGCAAGGTGTATGTCATTGAGGTCAACGACAACCCCAACATCGATGCTGATGTCGAAGACATCATTGACGGCGAGCTACTCTATGATCGACTCGCCGAAGACCTCGCGCGACGCATCGAGGCGGAGCGCAGTCATTTGGCGCTGGTCGCCGGGAAGTGAACATGCTCTCGTCTCTATCGGAATAACATCCGGCTGGGCTGACAGAGGCTAGAGCTGTTCGTCATGCAATCACCCCTATATTGGTCAGAACAAAAAAAGGCCACCCTTGGGTGGCCTTTGTTGATTGCCCTGTAACTGGCGTCAAATGATCAGAATTCCTGAGACCAGCGAATACCGATAGTTCTTGGCCGCGCCCGCACACCATAGTTCTGCGAACCACAGGTACCGGTAGCACACTGTGAGGTGTAATAAAGCGCCGCGTCCTCATCGGTCAAATTGCTGACATACAGTTCAACGGCATACTGATCGTTGCGGATACCGGCAGACAGATCCATAAAGGTGTTGGATGGAATCTCTCCCTTCACTTCGTTATCTCTTACGCGAAGGTCTGAGTTGCGAGAGCCCTCGTGGGAAATCGCTCCTTGCACATGGGCGTCAAATCCACCCAGCGCGAAGCTGTACCGCGCCACCAGATTCCCCTTGAAGTCAGCGGCAATCGGTAATTTCGTACCGGCCGGCGCCCATGCCGAGCCATCTCGTTCGCAACCTGCGCAGTAATCCGACTGCAGTTCACTATCGAGAAACATAAAGGATGCAGAAATGTTCAAAGAGTCAACTGGCAACCACTGTAGTTGTCCTTCGATACCGTTCACATCAGCTGTCGGGCCATTGTCCACCTGAGTAATCGCATTGGCGCCAACAAATGAGACCTGAAAATCCTCCCATTCCTGCATAAAAGCCGCGCCGTTGAACTGAAAGCGACCGTCTGCCCAGGTGGTTTTCCAACCAATTTCATAGTTAGTCAGGAAGTCTGAGATGTATTCACCCGCACCGGGCCTACGGTTGATTCCCCCCGGCCGATACCCCTCGGACCACGTACCATAGACCATGAGGTCATCACTGATCTTGTAGGTGAGATTGGCCCGATAGACCGAATCACTCTCGCTGATCCCCTTTTCCACGTTCTTACACGGCTTGCCATTCCAGTCGTCTTGGGTGGCGCACTGCACCTCACCGGTACCTGACCAAACGCCATTGAAGCCGAGACCAAAGCCAAAGAATCCCTCAACCGTTACTTCGGGTTTGAAGTAACGCGCACCTAAGGTCGCCTCAAGGCGATCGGTTACGTCAAAGCTCACGCTACCAAAAAACGCCTCGTCCTCGTCTTCCCTGAACAGGCTGTTGAGGTACACGATGTCTTTAAAGCGCTGATCAGTTCCCTGATTGGGCCACATGGAAGGAGCGAGGCCTTCAACCACCCAACGCTGCTGGAAGTCGTGCTCCTGTTTCTGATAGAAGGCACCCAAAAGGAAACGTACGCGGGCGTCCTGCGGAGAACTTATCCGAATCTCATGACTCGTCTTCTCATAGCCATCGTCGTTGATGTACCGGGCACCCGGCATGATCCGCGTGCCTGCGTCCGGATATAGCATATTGGGCACGGCTCTATCCCCACTACTCAGGAAGTGCAAGTCAGCGTAATAACCCGTGGTGTAGATGGTGTCATACCAGTAAGAGTAATCAGAATAGTCAAACGAGCCGTCGACCTCACGGTCTAGGTAGGCGCCCGCATAGACCACATCGAAGTTGCCGATCTTGCCCTCAATGGTCATCGCGATCTGATACCACTCGTCGTCGGTGAACTCATCCTTAAAGTGTGTGACCGCATCGTCATCAGAGACGAAATCACTCATGTCGGCACCCCAGGAACCTTTACCCTCCTGCTTTTGATATTGCGCCTGAGGCGTGATCGTCCAGTTATCGTTGAGGTTAATCAGCATGGACAAACGCGCACCCTGAGTCTCTACGGTGTTGTAGTCGTCTTTGGCGAGCGCCGCATTATCAAGGGTGATGTCATCAGCAGTAGTGTAGGCCTGACCTGGAAAAGTTCGCGTACCGCGCTTGTTATCGATCCAACCCGCGTCTTCCCGCATCCAGGCCACCAGCCGGATGGCCGCGTTGTCTCCGATCGGTGCATTGATATAACCCTCAGCGGTATAGCCCGAGTCTTCACCGTCTACCATGTTGCCTTCCAAGCTGTAGGCTGCAGAAAAGCCGGTTGGGTCAGGTTTATTGGTGATGATCCGGATTGTGCCCGCCTGAGAGCTGGCGCCATAGAGCGTACCCTGCGGGCCCGAGAGCGCCTCGATACGCGCAATGTCGTACATATGAATATCCAGGTTACCCTGAATGGTAGTAATCGGCTGCTCGTCGAGGTACATACCCACGCTCGGTTGAGAAGTGGTGGCCTGACCGTCACGGCCGGTGGTAATACCCCTCATATACACGGGGAAGAAACCCACACCACCTGCAGCAGGCGGTTGAACCGAAATGCTGGGTAACATTCTCGCGTAGTCATTGAAATCCTGAATACCCAATTCGGCAATCTTCTGGGTGCTCAGGGTTTCGATACTGATCGGCACGTCCTGCAGGTTCTCCGCCCGCTTCTGGGCCGTTACAACGACTTCTTCCAGACCGCCCTGCTGCGCATATAGCGCGGGGCTTGCCGCAATTAATGCAGCGACCAAAGGGGCTTTCACGAAACGATCTCTGCCGCTCCGAGAATTAAGCGTGAGTTTAGACATAGTGGCTCGCCTCCAGCTAATAAAGTTCTGATTGTGCGGGAAAACCCAGAGTGTTATACGACGATACAGGTCTTGTGTAAACGCAATATTACCTTAAAAACATAGCCCCTTGCCTGACGCCAGCGGATCGGGCCCGTTATGCGCGCGTCGGAGGAGCCGGATAAGCCGTTAACACATCGCCTAGGGCGCTTTTCAATGGCGCCAAATGCGCTTCATAAGCCCGCCATTGCTCAACACCATCCTGATAAATCGGCTGCCTGACTTGCTCAGAACTCGCCGTTCGGACGGGCCTTGTGTTCTCGAAAAATCGCAGACAACCCTCCTCAAAGGGCAGCCCACAGTAATTCAGCACCGAACGGACTTCTGTCTCGATGTCGCCCACCAGAGACTCGTAGATCACACGATGGATGCGGCCCGGCAGGGCTTTGTCGTAGTGCGTCATCAGCTCGACGTAATCGCGGTAAAAATGGCCGACGTCCTCAAGGGAGTAGCTGAAATTTTGCCCCCGCGCAAAATATTGTTTGAAGTTGGAGAAACAACAGGCCAGCGGATGTCTCCTCGCATCGATGATCTTTGCGTTGGGCAGACATACCTGTATCAAACCGACGTGCAGAAAATTGTTGGGCATCTTATCGATGAAAAAAGGTCGATCGGTTTTACGATGAATTAATGTGCGCTCCAAATACTGGCGTCCAAGGGCAATCAACTCATCGGGGGCCATCCTCGCCAGCACTCCGTCATAAGCACCCATCTCATCCTCACCGGCCTGTGACCGGAGCTCTTTCGCCAGAGTGATAATGTCGGGTAACTCCGTGGTGCCCTCTACTTGAGAATGGCTCGCCAGAATCTGCTCGAGTAGCGTTGAGCCCGCTCTTGGCATGCCCACGATAAAGATCGGTGCGCCATCGGGGCATCCCATACCCGCGCGGTCCTTGAAAAAACCCTCTGTGAAACGGGATTTCATTCTCTCGACGCGAGCAGTATTCTGCGACCGTTGGTAATTGACCGTGGATTTTTGGAGCGCGTTGCCCTGTGCGTAATGCGAAAAAGACAAGTCGTACTCTCGGCTGTCCTCAGCGGCCTTCCCCAGTGCAAAGTGAAACTGGACCTGGCTACTCAGCTCGATTTCCGGTCGCTGAATCTGCTCGTTCATTTGATCGATATCGTGCTCGGTAAAACGAAAAGTCTTGAGGTTTGCCAAGCTCCAGTAGGCTTCGCCAAAGCTCGCATCACGCTCTATCGCCCCCCGGTAAGCGGCTTCACACTGCTCCCGTTGGCCTTCGGTCTTGAGCACATGGGCATAGCTCAACCACACCTTGGCGTTCTCCGGATACTCCTCCAGTAATGCGCGATACAGCTGACTGGATCGCTCATATTCGCCAATTCTGCTGCAAATCACCGCCGCCAGATTTCGGTATCCCGGCCGCCTGGAATCCTCCGCCAGCAGCCGTTCCACCTCAATAAGTGCTTCGTTGGATTTGTTAGTGCGATGAAGCAACACGGCGAGGTTATAGCGTGCTCCCGAGAACCCGGGAGCAAGTTCAAGGCAATACGCCAGTAGCGACAGCGCCTCCTCGTTGCGCCCAACCCGCACGGCAACCTCTGCCAGCATACGTGCTGCGGTTACATCGGTAGGGCTATGCTTGAGGTGGGATTTAAGCACCCTCTCTGCGACTGACAAGTCATTGTCGATCATTGCCTTGGCAGCGAGCTGCAGGTCTTTATTTTGAGTGGAGCAGCGTAAATGCTTCAAATAAGCAGATTCACTCCTTTCCTGCTCCCCCACCGCCGCAAGATGATCGGCAAGTACGCGCCAAGCCTCCGGATGTTCGGGTTCCAGCGCAACGACTTTATACAGCGTAGCGATGGCGTCGGCGCCACGCTGGAGCCCTCCGAGGGCTTTGGCGTATTCAAATTGAACCGCCGACCATTCAGGATGCCTGATAGACAAAGAAGCCAGCAACTCCACGGCCGCCTCAGGCCCTTCAATAAGATTGATAGCAACGGCTTTCATTAGCATAGCCGGAGGGTAATCCGGCACTACCGCCAGCACCTCTTCTAACTGACTAACCGCTTGATGCACGTCTACGGCCAGCAAGCGCTTGGCGCGATCCATGGCTTCCGCAAGATTTCCTGTGTTTTCGTTAGACTCGGTCAAGTTAAAACGCCCTTGGTAGAACTCGTGATGTGCGGCGCATCTTGGCGGCGCCATTACTGCCAAACAACCACCTTACCGGGCCGGATTGTGTCACAAACAGAAACAATTGATCATATGGGCGGCTACAGCCGCAGAGCGCCCCACATGAAGATAACCGAGACCGCGAGAGCTAGATCCCGCTTGAAAAAGATCCAGGTCACGGTGATTAGCCCCGCTCCTGCGCGCATATGGGCCTCTCTTATGGCCCTGACGTGCGTTCTCGCCACAACGCCTTCGTGGGCCGACCCATCGGTGTCTGTAAACATTGGCCCCACCCCGGTCCCCGGGGGTAACGCCCGGGCGACCAACGATATCTCGGTCAGCAATCAGCGCTTCACTCTTTCCTTCGCGGTCGGTACGGAGCCACCCTGGGGCGCCGCTCCGGGAGGTTTGATCGATATTGGCGTGTCGCGTGATGGCAAGCTACAACCCGACTTTGTGTCGTTGATAGATTTTTTACCCAACGGGTGGCAGGCCGGCAGTTATCTGGTCGCGGCACCCGCGGCAACAAAAATCTCGGATAATGAGGTTCAGGTGGTCACTGAACGAGGTTGGGGGGACCTGAGGTTCCGGACAACGTTTACCGTGTTCGCGGGTTCAGACGCGGTACTCCTAGAGACTGTGCTTCGCAACGCGGGCGAGAGGCCCTCGGCAACCCTTAACTCAGGTTATGCGGTGTGGCCGGACGGAGGGCATATCTTCGGTTTTCCGGGCCTAGCCTTGCAAGAAGAGGGTGTTCGGGGCAGCGCCGCGGGCAAGTGGTCAGCATTCTACGACCGGGAGTGGGCTATTGCGCTGCATGCCGACTACGACACGCTATTCAATAACCGGACCCGGGATCGCTTTTTAAGCCATACCCTGAACCCCGGAGACAGCATCAGCTTCAGGGCAGAGCTACAAATTGTGGGTGAGGGAAATCTAGCGCCGGTGATGCTCCACCGGAGTGACTCGTCGGCCGGTCACGTTACGCAATTGTCTGGTTCGGTCAGCTCCAGTGATGGTGCGACACCCGCAGACAGCGTGATCATGATCACAAGCCTCGACGGCGATCCCGCGCAACCAGTCGGCTGGATCCGTGCCCGGGCCGGCCAGTTTGCCGCGACCTTGCCACGTGGGCGTTATCAGGCCTATGCCGCCGCGCCCGGATATGCCCGATCCAGTGCAGTTGATCTCGAGTTCTCGGGCCATAATGGCGCGGACAACACCTACTCCGTGGACTTCAACGACCTGGCACCGCCCGGGTATGTGCATCTGGCCATCAAAGATCTGTCCACCGGTCTTCCTCTTGATGCCCGCATCGAAATTGTCGAGGGTCCCCAGCCAGTCGTAGGATTCTTTGGGGAGAGCGTTTTCTATACCGAACTGTCGCCGCGGGGCGAACTGGATATGACTCTCGCTCCGGGCAATTATCGACTGAATATTTCCAACGGAGGCGGTTTCACCTCGGCGCCGATCGATCTTGACCTGACCATTGCCAGCGGCGACGAGAAAACACAGGACATAGCAGTGCATCGATTGATCGACCCGGCTGCTCGCAATTGGTATACCGCTGACCTGCACCACCACTCAGATGTACTGGATGGCTATACCGAGCCCCAATATGTGTTTCGCTCGCAGCTGGCTGCCGGGCTGGATCTCACCTTTCTCAGTGACCACGACTCCACAATCAACAACGCTGCGATGGCGGAGATGGCGGACGCGCGTGGCATCCCGTTCATCCCTGCCACCGAGCTCTCTCCCTCTTGGGCTCATTTCAATGCCTACCCCATTGGTGCCGATGAGCGTATTGCCATCAGTGTCGGTCAGGCGTCTGCACAGACCCTGTTTGCCGAAGCGCGGCGTATGGGCGCCGACGTCGTTCAGGTTAACCACCCGTTTACCGAATATGGGTATTTTCGATCCAGAGAGGGGTCAGCCATTCCCGGCGGCTACAGTGACGCCTTCGATGTGGTTGAAATCAGCTCGACCTATGCCAATGACGAGACGGTCCCCGCTGTCTGGAGGCTATGGAATCAAGGGCAGCGCGCTTACTTCGCTGCAGGGTCCGATGTGCATAACGTGTGGCAGGAAATCTCGGGCGCCGTCAGAACCTTCGCGCAACTCGAGGAACCCCCAACAGCCATAAGCTTTGTTGAGGCGGTAAAAAATGGGCGAACCTATGCATCCGCTGGACCGTTGATCTTTCCCGCAATTCCTTTCGGTTCGCGCCTGAAGATCACTTTGGGAGAGCCTCTGGAGCTGCGCGCGGATCTGGCATCAGTGACCGGGCTAGCCCGAATCAGCCTGATCGAGCGCGGAGCCATTCGCGAAACCCGCGAGTTGGGTGGCGCGACCGAGGCAATTGGCGTGGTATTTTCCCCGGCGCCGCATGGCGATACCTGGTTTGCGCTGGTCGTCGAGGATGTATCAGGACGTCAGGCGCTTAGCAATCCCTGGTGGGTCGTCAGCGCGGGTGATGCAGCAGCCGTTGGCAAAGCAGCGGTATTTACTGAAAGGACCAACCATGACCATGTTCATTGACGAACCCGCAAGAAAAATTGCTGTGGTCCACAACACCGAAGTACTTGTGGTCGGCTCTGGCCCCGGTGGCCTGGCCGCCGCACTGGGTGCGGCGCGCGCCGGCGCCTCGGTAACCCTCCTCGAGCGCTTTGGTTGCTTTGGCGGCAACATCACTGCGGTTGGTGTGGAGGGATTTGCGTGGTATCGGCACGAGAAAACCGTCGACTCCGAGGGGGTCGGGATCGAATTCGAAGAGCGCGCCAAATCCATGGGCGCGTCGGTCAAGGAACCGCAATCCGACAGCCATGCCATCGATGGTGAGGCATTCAAGTGGGTTGCGGATACCTTGGTTGAAGAAGCGGGCATTACCCCCATGCTGCACCGAATGTTTGTCGCCCCGATCATGGAGGGCGATACGATCAAAGGTGTCATTGTAGAGAGCAAAGCCGGGAGAGAGGCCATTCTGGCCAAGCGCGTGATCGATGCTACCGGCGACGCGGATGTTGCCTACCGCGCCGGAGCCGCCACAAAAAAACAAGCCAAGGAAGACATGATCGGTGCCTCGGTGATGTTCTCTATGTCTGGCGTCAACAAGTCCCGATTTATTGAGCACGTAAAAGCCGACCCACAAACCTACCGAGATTGGGCCTATGGACAGTGGACGGTCGAAACCACGGGCAAAGAGGACGAAATGTTCTCGCCCTTTTTGCGCAAACCTTTTGAGCAAGCCCGCGAAGCGGGTTTGATCCCGAAGCATCTCGACACCATCGCCGGCACCTGGGGCGCGCTTTATGACAGCGGTGATCTCACCTACCTTAACCTCGTGCACTTACTGGGTTACGACGGCACCGACCCCGACGACCTCACCCGGGGCGAGATGGAGGGCCGCAAGCAGGCCATGCTGGCTATAGAGGCGCTCAAGCGCTACACGCCCGGCTGCGAGGGCGCCAAACTGCGCAACTTCGGCATGACGCTGGGCATCCGCGACACGCGAAAAATCGACGCGCACTACAATATGAGCGAACAGGATGTTCGCGATCAGGGGCGGTTTGAAGACAGCATCGGCATCTTCCCCGAATTCATCGATGGCTACGGTATTCTGATTCTGCCAACGACCGGTCGTTACTTTCAGGTCCCTTATCGCACGCTACTACCCAAAGGAGTAAAACATCTCATTTGCGCGGGGAGAATCACTGGCGGCGATCGGGTGAGCCACGCCGCCACGCGCAACATGATGTGTTGCACCGTGACCGGCCAAGGTGCCGGCGTTGCCGCGGCGATTGCGGCGCAGCAGGACCTCGAGTTCGAGGCGGTGGATATTGGGCAGCTTCAGGCGGCGTTACAGCGACAGGACGTGCGGCTACACTGAGGGCACGGTCCGGACCCATGTGGTGAGGGACTCGAGCGATGCGAACAGAGCATTGCGCAACAGAACGACACGATAACGACACAGTCAGCCCAGCGTAACTCATCACGCTACCCAAACGGTATATGAGCGGCACACATGAACGGTGACAACACTCCAACAGCGGTCACGTCGCTTGACGACGCGCGGCGGCGACTGACGCTGGACGGCTTTGCCCTGATGCCAGGCATGTGTGACGCGGATATGGTCAGGCACCTCCTCGATGTATCGCAGCGCCGTAGCCGGGAAATCACAGAGGCACTCGGCACCCAGGCGATCGGTATCGGCAGCGCTGCCGGATTTTTTGAGATCGTGCAGCGCTCACCCGGCCGCTGGGATATTCCCATCTCACCGTCGGAGTTCGGTGTCGAAGATCGGTCACTGCCCTGGTGGCCTCTGGTTGCAGACATTCTGGGCCATGATGCGGAACATTCTTTTAGCGGGGTGGTGTACTCGGATCCGGGCAGCCCCGCCCAGTGCTGGCATATTGATTCGCCGCACGTGGCTGCCGAGTATCGCCCGCCCCACGGGCGCCATATCATGATCGCGCTCCACCATATCCCGCTGGCAATGGGGCCCACCGAGTTGACAAGCGGCTCGTCCCCGCTCCCCCACCGCCGCGCCAACCCGCGCACTCGGCGTG
>DFQW01000178.1:0-6711 GCA_002377985.1 Halieaceae bacterium UBA3479
CTGGCGTTTTCGTCGGTCGTGTTGTTTTTGCTGCCGCGGGTTTTTCCACTACAGTAATGCCGTACAAAGGTGCTCGGATGACACGGTTGAACCCAGCGCCAAATCAACCATAATCCCGCGATGGTGAGACGATTATGCTAAACAGCGCGGAGCTACTCAGCACCGAGGATCGCCAGCGCTTTTTGCAACGCAGTGATTGGCGGGCGTGGTGGTTGGTAATATCGAACTGGGCGGCCATCCTCGGGCTACTCGCTATTGCCGGTTTATTCCCGAGCGTACTCACGATACTGCTGGTCTGGGTGCTGTTGCCCGGGCGCCAGTTGGGGCTGTCGGTGCTGATGCACGAGGCGGGTCACGGTACGCTATTTGCGAATCGACCCCTCAATCGATGGGTGGGGCAGTGGCTGTGTGCATTACCCACGCTGAACGACCTGCCGGCCTACGCTACTGCGCACCTCAATCACCACAGGCTGGCAGGAACGCCCGACGATCCTGACCTGCCCAATTACCGCGCCTATCCCGTCAATATCAACAGCTTCAGGCGCAAGGTGATCCGTGACCTTACCGGTCAGACGGGTGCCAAGTTGGTGGCGGGGGCGGTTAAAGGCGGGCTATCCCATTTCTCGCGTCAGGGCTCAGCTTCCGACTTTCTATTGCTGATCAAACGAGTGGCGGTGCAGGGCGCGCTGGCGCTGGTGCTGCTCGTCTTGGGAATTGGCTGGACCTGGTGGCTGTGGGTTGTCACCTTTATGACGTCCTATATGCTGGTGATTCGGTTGCGCCAAATTGCGGAGCACGCCGCTGTGCCAGATGCTAACGACCCCGATCCCCGGAAGAATACCCGGACCGTTACGGCGCCCTTTTGGCAGCGATGGCTGTTGGCGCCCCACGGTGTGAATTACCACCTCGAGCACCATCTCCTCCCGGGCGTGCCCTGCTATCACCTGCCGGCTTTTCGCGCGCGTCTTCTGGGTAACGGCTGGCTGGATCAGGTGCCGGTTTTTAACAGTTACGCTCAGGTGTTTGCCCACGCGGTGCGCCGCGGGTGACTTTGTCACCCGACCAGTGGGTTGAAGCCCACTTGGGGCCTATTGCGGAGGCGCTCTCCTCGGTGGTGTTTTACGCTGTCTCCGTGGCGGGCACCGAGGTGCCACTGATCGTGGTCTGGACGTCGGTGGCGGCACTCTTCTTTACGGTGTATCTCCGTTTTATTAACGTCCGCGCGCTGGGGCTGGCTATTCGTCATGCCCGCGGTGATTTCTCGGACCCCAACGCCCGCGGTGAGATCAGTCATTTCAAGGCCGTCTCCACCGCGGTGTCGGGCACTGTTGGCGTAGGCAACATTGGCGGCGTGGCGGTGGCGATTTCGCTGGGAGGACCGGGTGCCGCATTCTGGTTGTTCGTCGCCGGACTGTTATCCATGTCAACCAAACTGCTGGAGTGCACGTTGGGGGTTAAATACCGTCGTCACAATGCCGACGGGTCGGTGTCAGGTGGCCCTATGTTTTACATGGAAAGCTACTTTCGAGAGCGTGGTTGGCCGCTTATTGGTAAGGGCTTTGGCAGTTTTTATGCCGTCGCATTGGTCATCGGCTGCCTGGGTATTGGCAACATGTTTCAGTCCAATCAGGCCTTCGCTCAGGTGCTGGTTATTACCGGCGGACAGGAATCTTGGCTGGCCGATCGAGGCTGGGTTTTTGGTATTGCCCTTGCCAGTGTGATCGCCGCGGTCATCATCGGTGGCATTCGCTCCATTGCTCAAGTGGCTGCGGTATTGGTACCGGTGATGGGTTTGCTCTACCTCGTCGCCAGCGTGGTGGTCATCGGTTTAAGTGCAGAGCACCTCACGGCCGCGCTGCAGTTGGTGCTCTCTGAGGCCTTCACCGGGCAGGCGGCCTCCGGCGGATTATTGGGCGCCATGGTGATCGGATTTCAGCGCGCGCTTTTCTCTAACGAGGCGGGTATCGGATCGGCGTCGATTGCCCATGCGGCGGTGAAAACCGAGGCGCCGGCCTCCGAGGGGATTACCGCGTTACTGGAACCCTTTATCGACACCGTGGTGATTTGCTCACTCAGTTCGCTGGTGATTTTAACGACCGCCATTCCCCAGGGCCTCATGGGGTCGGGCTTGGCCGGTATTGAACTCACCTCCGCCGCTTTTGCCTTGCACTTTGACTGGGCACCCTACGTGATCGCTTTGGCGGCTTTGCTGTTCGCCTTTTCGAGCGCGCTTGCGTGGTCGTACTACGGGCTCAAGGGTTGGACCTATCTGGTTGGTGAGGGCCGCCTGCGCGGGCTGATCTTTCAGATGGTTTTTTGCGTGTTCATTGCTCTGGGCTGCATGCTCGAATTGCGCGCGGTGCTGGACTTCTCTGACGCCATGACCTTTATGATCGCGCTGCCCAATATTCTGATGCTGTATCTGTTCGCACCTTTGGTGAAGAAGGAAGTTGCGCAATACCTCGTGCAGATACAGCCCCGCGACGGCGCGCCTCAGTAAGGTCGATCGCCCTCACTCACAACCCGGTGTAGCCGACGGGTAGCGGGCAAAAAATCATTCACCGGTTTGTGTTGGGTGCTGCGGTTGTCCCAGATCACCATGCTGTTGGTCTTCCAATTAAAGCGGCAGGTGAACTCGGGCAGGGTGGCGTGGCGCCACAAAAACTGCAGCACCTCGGCTGACTCGAGGGGTGGCAAGCCCTCGATGTGGGTGGTAAATAAAGCGTTAACAAAGAGCACCTTTTTCCCTGTCTCAGGGTGCGTTTGTATTACCGGATGTCGCACCGGGGGGTTAGCCGCGACGGCGTCTGCCAGACGCTCCCGGCCGCCGGGTTCACTCAGACTTTCCTTGAAGCCGTGACTGAAATCATGGACCGCAATCAAGCCCTCGAGATAGCGCTGCATCCCCGGCGACAGCCCTTGATACGCGGCGGTCATGCTGGCAAACAGCGTATCGCCACCCACCTCGGGAATCGTCATGCCGCGCAATACCGTTACCGAGGGCGGGTGTTGACGAAAGGTCATGTCGGAATGCCAGATCTCGATCTTGGAGGGGTTTTCGGCGGTACTCTCCAGAATCATGACCTCGGGTAGGCCTTCGACGGTGTTGTAGGCAGGATGCGTTTGTAGCGGACCAAAGATTTCCGCCAGCTGTTTTTGCGCGGCAGGCTCGATCATCTGGTCACGGAAGAACAGCACCTCATGCTCATTCAGCAGCTGCCGCAAGGTGCTGGCCAGCTCGCTATCGATCCCTTCGCTCAGGTTGATTGCCTGTAGTTCGGCGCCCAATGCTCCGGCGACTCGCCTTACCTGCATCTTCAGTGCTCTCCTTAATCGCCATCTAATCTTGTCGCCGCGTGATTGTGCTCGCCAGTGATGTGGCGGCGCAAGAGTCGGCTTGGCAGACTGGTTTCATCGATGGATGGATTGCCGTTCATCGTAATGGTCTCGCCTTAGGGCGAAGACAGTGATTGGATCATTAAATTATCAGGAGCTTCACGATGAGAAAATGGATTTTCGTTACCGGGCTGATGGGGGCCCTTGCTTTGCACGGCACCGCGGCAGCCGCAGCTGTGCCTGCTGACATCACTTTACAGCCTCAAGCACGCGGTGTTGCTGCGTTGCAGTGGTCGCAAGCACCTTTGCCGGACGCGCGCTCAACCGCCGTCTCGTTTCTAGAGGCAACGCAAGTGCGTGGCCGGTTACTGCCGCTGGTGTTGGGCATCGCAACTTTAGACCTGACGCTGGCCACGTTTTATTGGGGTGTATACGTACCGTATTACGCGGATAAGGAGCCTTCCTTTGATGAGTCGCCCTGATAAGCAAGAGACCCATCCCGTGCGGGTGCTCCAACAAAAACTGGATGGCGAGGCGCGGCGTCAGGCGAGGGAGCGTTACTTTGCCTGGCGAATTGTGCCAGTACTGGCAATCTGGGCCGCTGTTGTGGCCGCAATCAGGATGGCGATTCCTGCCGGTATCGGAACCGGTATGACGTTGACGATGTATTTTGCGGGCGCGTCGCTCTGTGTGGTGTGGTTGGCTTGCCGGGCGCGGGCACACGGCGAGGAATGCTGATGGCACGACTCGCCTCTGATGCTGCTTTTTGTGCGCTTCTGAGATGCGGTGTCACGCGTCCAGCGCATACGCTCCTTTCGGGCATGCTAGTAGCCTCTACGTTGGCTGTAGCTGACGTGTCAGCGCAACCGGTGCGCGCCCCTGCGTACGCGGTTGTGCAGGTCGAGGGCTTCGACTGTGGTGTGGCGGCGCTGGCGACGGTATTGACGCTGCAAGGCGGGCGCGAGGTCATGCCGGGGGCGCTGACCAAAGTCCTGGCACTGACCGACACACAGCGAGCCACAGTCCGGGAGCGCGGTTACAGTCTGCATGAGCTCGCCGAGATGGCGCGGGCCGCGGGCGCCGATGCAACGGTGCAGCGCCTCGGCGCACAATCGCTTGAGCAGTTACCGCTACCCGGCTTGGTTCACCTCTCCTTGCCCACCGGCCCGCACTTTAGTGTGGTGACCGAGGTGGTGGGGGATAGGGTAGCGCTGGCGGATCCATCCCGGGGTTTTATGGTCTGGCCCAAGGCGCATTTTCTCGCGGCTTGGGCGCCCTCGGGCGCGGGGTATACGCTGACCGTTACAGTAGATCCTGACGTGTCAGCGTAATACCGCTCTTCGCCAGGGTCTCTGCCCCCGCGCTGTGAGTCACCACCGCGGTGCTTGCACATTCGGGGCGCAGGTAGGTCTCCGCCACGCGCCTGAGGTCATCGAGGGTGGTGTTAACGATCCCCGCGCGGAATTGCCTGCGATGTTCGTCGGTGCGCGCAAACAGGCACTCGTGAAAGTGCCGCTTGGCCTCACCTGCGGGGGACCCGGGCTTGTCCAGACTGGAAATCACGCTGAGGATCGCTTCCTCCAGCGCGAGGGCGTCATGGGATTGCTCCAGCATCCAACGCACCGAGGCATCAAAGTCTTCCAGAGTATCGACCAGTCGAGGATCGCGGTAAGAGAAGAACTTGAACGCGCCAATGTTGGCGTCGTGACTTGCGCCACCACCGTAGGCCCCACCCTGCTCGCGAATGCTGCGGTGTAAATAGCCGTTTCGAAGAAACGCCCCCAGCACTGACAACACCGGCGCGTCGGGGTGTCCCGAGGGCACCGTGGGGTAGGCGCGGGCGCAAAAATTGACCTGGGTATTGGTGACCCACATCTCTTGCCGTCCTTCGCGGATTGGCGTTCCCTGCCAGAGTCCGGTCTCGGCGCCGCCGAGAGCAGTCACCCCGCCGAGCGCGGCCTCAGCGGCCGCACTCAGATTGGGCTCGTCGGCGATGGTGCAGAGGAATGGCGCCCCTGCCTCGGACAGTTTTTGCTGCAGCGCCGACAGCGAGGCGGCGAGGGTTTCCAGCTCGCCATCATTGCCCAGCGCGTCGTCCAGCGCGCGCATGCGACGAATTCCCTCGAGCCCGCCTTGCTCGTGACCCAGCCGCGCCAGCGGACTCATGCCCGCGCAGGCGGCACTCATGGCGAGAGCATGTCCGCTGCCGGTGATGCCCTGATCGCGACGGGCGCGAATCTGGCTGATCAAATCACGAATCCGGGGGAGCTCATCAAAGCGCGCGCTTTGCAAGGTGTCGGACATCAGCGCCAGCTGGGCGTCCATCCGATCAGCCAGCGCCTTTGAAGAAAGCACAAAATAGCTGTCACAGGACTGCTCGTTGTCGCGGTGGGCGCGGCTACTCACCGTGGCACTCAGCGCGCCAACTGTGGCGGAGTGACGGTCCTGCGCTTGCAGATAGTCGAGATCGCCCACACCCACTTCGGCCATCAGAGCCGTGACCAGCGGCAAATGTTCCAGCTCCGCAGTTGTCATGGCGGGCAGTCTGCTGGCCCACTGTTGATAAACGAGGCCATTGGTACCGGCGGTGTAGCGATAGTGGGTATGGTCGCCGCTACGCACCTCGGGCGAGGGACTGGGGATTTCTGCGGGAATATCAGAGAGCTCAACCCGGGGCAACACGTCGGGATCATCTTTTTGTGCCTGACGCTCGCGCAGTCGGCTGGCCAGGTCGAGGATCTCTGCAGTATGGCTGCCGCTTAGACCTTCCTTGAGGCTTGCGAGCCGCGCCGCTTCCGCCTGCTCGCGCCGCGCCGCCAGTCCGCTGTCGGGTGCCACTACCAGGCTAACCCGATGCGGGTTGTCCACGAGAAGGCGGCGAATCAATCCGGGGATATAGTCCGGCTCCTTTACCCGCTCACGAAGGGTGGCAATGACCGGCTCCAGATCCAACGCCGCGACCGCATCGCCGTAGTGGGTGGCGGCCCCAAGGGCGCGTAGCATCAGGTTCAATCCATAGGGCATGCCGTCGCCGCTCACTTCGCGCTGGTGCAGCTCAATCTGGCGCAGAATCGCCTCAATCTTGTCAGGATCGATGCCAGTGTTGGCAACGTCCTCAATGCACGCCAGCACCTCCTGCTCAAAGGTGTTTGCGTGCTCGGCCTCGCTGCCCTCGATACCGCAGCAGAACACCATCTCGCGCATGGATTCTTCCAGCCCGCAAAGGGGCGAGGGCGAAGAACCCAGTGGGGTGGTTTCGAGATACTGCATCAGAGGGGATGCGCTGTTCTCCATCAACACGGAGGAGGCCAGCTGTGCCTCCAGCATGGCCGTCAGGTCTGCGCTTTCGCCCAACTTCCAACCCATAATGAGGTG
>DFQW01000178.1:7050-21396 GCA_002377985.1 Halieaceae bacterium UBA3479
GAATGGCGCTTCCAGCTCCACCTCGATGCGCCGTTCAAGCGCCTCAAATCGGTGCAGTACTGCTGACTCAAAAATCTGCTGATGATCCGCCGCCGGAATATCGCCAAAGGTCAGGAAAATCGCATTGCTCGGGTGGTAGTGCTCGGCATAAAAATCCCGCAGCGCCTGATAGGTCAGGTCGGGAATCACTTCCGGGTCACCGCCACTGTTAAAGTGGTAGGTGTTGGACGGGAATAGCTCGTGGCACAGGCGATCCCACAGCACCGATGGCGTAGAGGACATGGCGCCTTTCATCTCGTTGAACACCACGCCCTTAAAAACCAGCGGTTGACTGGCGTCGTCGCCTTGGAATTCGACCCGGTGACCCTCCTGGGCAAAATCCAGCGGATCCAGCCGGGAGAAAAAGACGGCGTCCAGATATACGTCGAGCAAGTTGCCAAAGTCCTTTCGGTTTTGTGTTGCGAAGGGATAAGCGGTCCAGTCAGAGCTGGTAAAGGCATTCATGAATGTATTCAGTGAGCGTCGCAGCATCATGAAAAAGGGATCGCGCACGGGGTAGCGTTCGCTGCCACACAGCGCGGTGTGCTCCAGTATGTGGGCAACGCCGGTGGAATCTTCGGGCACGGTGCGCAGTGCCACCATAAACACGTTCTCGGGCGAGTCACTGCTCAGGTGAAGGTGAATCGCGCCGGTCGCCGGGTGCTCATATTCCTCAACTGTCAGATTCAGGCTCGCGATGGGTACCGCGCGCTTGCGCACGAAGGTATTGGGGTGCGTGTTCGCCTTGGGCGTGCGGGAGAGTTCAGTCATATCAGATTCCGTTACCACGATTTTTTTAACGTCCCTGATCAATGTGGGGTCAGGGGGCGGTTTTTTCCAGCGCTATTTCGTAAAGCCAGGGCCATTTTTTACCTGTGACCCACAGTGCGCCCGTCTCGGGATGTCGCGCAACACCGTTGAGCACATCGGTATCGCGCAGTCGGTCATCCTCTGGTAAAAGCCCGGTCAAGTCGATGACGCCCGTGACTTCCCCGGTATCGGGTTGTATGCGCACAATCCGGTCCGTTTGCCACACATTAGCCCAGATCTCACCGTCGACCCACTCCAGTTCGTTGAGGTTGCGCACGGGTTTTCCCGACAGTCGCACCGGTAACACCTTCACTTGCCCGCCCGCTGCCAGATCTGCCGAATAAAGCCGGTCGGAGCCGTCGCTAAACCACAGCACCGACCCCTGATGAGTGGCACCCCAGCCCTCGCCCGGCAAAGGACTTTGCCCGACCAGCGTCAAATCGGGCAGCGAATACACCAGCATGACCCGCTCCCGCCAGGACAGCAAAATCAGTTGGTTGTCGATGACGGTCAGCCCCTCGGCAAAAATGCGGGGGTCAACCGGCACGCTGAGCAGGGGTGTCATCTCCGGGAAGTCGTAAACGCGAATCATGGATTGGCCGTAGCCCCCGGAGCTCACGTACAACCGACCGTCATGAAATTCCAGGCCCTGGGTGAAGTTCTCGCGATCGAAGCGGCGCTGCGACACCACCCGATAACCATAGTCGGTAACTTCGGTACCGGCGTTAACTGCGCTGATCTCGTTGGCCGGCGCTGGGGGTGTGGCCGCGGCGCGGGCATCGTCGTCCGGAAAGATGCCCAAGACCAACGCTAAAAAAACCCCAGTTGATATCGCCGGCATCAGGCTCCCGAAGCGCTTTGTTGTGGCGTTATGGTGCCCGCCAGTGCGATACGGCATCACAGGGCCGCGCCGCGTTTTAAAGCGCGCTCGGCAAACCGTGCGGGAGAAATCGCGCGTTGCAGATAACGGGGCAGACAGGGCAGCGTACCCAATAGCTGATCAACCACCCGCTCCGCCGCGAGCGGGGCCGCGGTGAGTCCCCGCGATCCCAGACTGGTGAGCACGGCGAGACCCGGGTAGAGCGGGGCGTCGGCGTGAATCACCCGCTTACGGTCGTGTTCTAAGGCCGCGTAGCGTTGATTGAAGTCGGCAAGTCGCGGCACCATGCCAGCGACTGGCAGGTAGTCGTTGCTATTGCAGCGCAGGGCAACATGCCCCCGCCAGCCCCCGGGGGGCGGGTCCAGCTCAAGATGGGGAAGGGCACGGCGCATCATATCGATATTATGCGCGTGGTCCGCCGCGCGTTCATCCGTTTTGGTATCGCCGGGGCCAAAGCTCGCCCCCACACAATGCACCCCCTCACGCGAGGGGGGCAGGTAGCCCTCATCGCACAACGGGATAGTCACGTTAACCAACGCCCGGGTAGTGGGCACATGGGTGGTTTGTCCACGAATCGTGTTCAGCGGTAGCCACGCCAGCTCGGGCTGTTGCACTACCTGCCGGGCAGTGGCGAGCACCGCAGCGGGGGCCTGCGCCAGCGCGGGGTGCTGGGTGCTGCCGGCAACCCAGTGCTCCCCCTGCCGGTGCAGTGATATGGCACCGCACTGCTCCCGCACAGTAATAAGCGGATGGTCGAGCAGCATGCGGCAGAGGGCGCGCGGGTCGAGCCAGCCTCCGCGGTGGTAGTGAATGCCGCCGCACCGCGGCGTAATGCCGGTGATGGCCGAGATCTCAGTGGCCGAGAGCACACACGCAAAGTCGGGCGCAAGCGCCAGTACCTGTTGCAGGTGTGAGAGGGTGTCGTCGGGCTCGTGGAGTTGAATATATCCGCCGTGACCGATGTCGATGCCGGGTGCCAACAGGCCTGCCTCGGTGAGGGTGCGGTAGTAGTCAGCAGCGTAACTGAAGGCGGCAATGGAAAAATCGGTCAGCGGGTTGTGCTGATGGGAGAGACGCGTGTAGGTGATGCCCTGCAGGTTTCCTGATCCCTCGCCGGCAATAGGCCCGGCCTCCAGCACGGTAACGGGTATCCCGCGCGTTGCCAGCGCCTGCGCCACATGCGCGCCGGCAAGACCGGCGCCGACCACGAGGGCCGAGTCAATGCGCTGTGGGGCGGGATTCAGATCCCAGGGGGTCAATGGTAGGGTTCGCTGCGGTGAGTCCTGCAGGGTGCCCCAAAGGGCATCGCGCTTGCGGCCATACCCCGGGCGTTTTTGCACCGAAAAGCCCGCAGTAGTAAGCCCGTGGCGCACTGCGCTGGCCGCGGTGAAGGTCGAAAAGGTCGCTCCGGGGCGACTCAGCGCAGCCATAGCCATAAAAATATTGGCTGACCAGGGCCCGGTTTCTCTTGCCGGTGCGAAGCCGTCGAGGTACCACGCGTCAACCCAGGGCGTTGCCTGACTCGACAGGTCCGACAGTATGTCGTCTGCGTCCCCCCACCATAGATCCAGCGTGACGCCCCAGTCGCTCAACCGTCGCCGGTGGCACCCCGCAAGGGGGTCGGGCCAACGCGCCAAGAGCGGTGTCAGCACCGCAGATAGTTCGGGCCACCCACCCAGCGCGCGGAGCATATCGTCCGGTCGCACCGGCGCGCGCTCCAACCCCAGGTAATGAAGCTGACATCCCGGCTGGCGGTGCTTGAGCCAGGTGGCGATGGTGAGGCACACATTGAGTGCGGTGCCGACGCCAATCTCGGCGATAACAAAAGGCGAGTCGCCGTGATGAGATTGCCAGCGTTGGCGTAACTGATTGCCCTCAATGAACACGTAGTGGCTCTCAGCCAACCCGTCATCCGCCGAGAAATAAATGTCGCCGGCGGCCGATGACACCGGGGTGTTCCCCCGCCAGTCGAGGGTGGCGCTCGCCAGAGGGCGCCAGGGCTGTTGGGTAGGGTTGATCACGACCAGTTATCAGGAGTACCCGGGCAGACTCGGCAGCGTCAATCGTTGCCTTCCGCGGAGCGGGCAGTTTACCAAAACCAATTGCTCGGGCGGGCCAGCGTGCCGTTTCGGATTAAGTCTGGTCTCAGGAAAACCAAGCCATCCCGCGTGTGCAATCAAGTCATGCCATCTGCGCAATAAGGTGGTGGGCGAGCGCTGGGCCACGCGGTAAACTCCCCGCCAGAAAAGAGAGGGGTTTATGGCTCAAGCGAATAAAACACTCACCGAAGCGCAGTTTGCAACGGTGTGCTGCAACATTCTTCATAAAGCGTTGATCGAGACACCGCGTACCACCAGTAAGCGGGTTTTCCGGGAGCTCGACGCGGGTACCCGGGTGATGCTGACGCGGCTGAAGATGGAAGACGACAGCATGACGAGAATTGATCTTACCCTGAGCACCGATGCCTTCAGGGGAACCTTGAATTACTCGACGTTTCGCGACGCCCTGCAGATTTTGCTATCACGGTTTCGCGACCACCTGACGGCAGAAAAGCCGCTACCGGCGCTGCGTGCGCTGGACGAGGCGGGAGAGCCTACCCTCGAGCGCCGACTCTATGGCATCACCGCACCGATCGTGTCCGGCGCAGAAATCAATGTGATGATGCTGGGCGTTGATCCGCACCCCAGCGAGGCGATCGTGTTGCTGGAGCTCATGTTTGTCGACCCTCAGCAGTTCGCTCAGTCTGAGTCGGCCAGCAGCGCGTCTTCGAGTAGCTGAATTGCCGGCGGCGGCACGATGGTGACCGTCTCTTTTGCGGTGGGTGCCGCCACCTGTGCCTCGCCTTTGGCGACGGTTTTCCCCTCCTGATTGGTAACGTTGCACTGCAGGGTAAGCCACGGTCGCTTGTGGTGTTTATCTGACACCGTGAGCGTCACCGTTAGCGTATCGCCCAATAGCACCGGCGCCTTGAACTGAATACTCTGGTTTAGATAGACCGACCCGGGCCCCGGTAGCTGCATGGCAATGGCGGCGCTGATCAGGGCGCCGGTGAGCATGCCATGGGCGATGCACTCGCCGAAGGGCGTCGTCGCGGCGTAATCGGGGTCCAGATGCAGCGGGTTGTGGTCGCCAGAGACGGCGGCAAAGGCTTCCACCTCGCGGTTGGTAATCAGCCGGGTGTAGGTGGCTTCGTCGCCCACGGCAATTTCATCAAATGTGAGGTTAGTAATTTGCACCAGCGAGGCTCCTCGGATCTGTGCGGCGGGGCTGGGGGAGGTTGACCCCGCGGCGCGTGATCCACATCATACCCAAACCCTTCGCATTACCCGAGATAAAGTCATGACGGATACGGTCTCTACCGCGATCACCGCGCAGTTGGAAAAGCTGGGTATTCCCGCGCGCATCGATACCGACAGTTACCCCTCGATTGTGGCGCTCTTTGAGGAGGCATTCGCTACCTATCGCCTTGAGGCGGCCTGTACCAGCGTGGGGCATACCCTCAGCTACGCCGAACTCGACCGCCTGTCGGCGCATTTTGCGGGCTGGTTGCAGCACGATGCGGGCCTTGAGCGGGGTGATCGGGTTGCGATTCAAATGCCCAACCTGATTCAGTATCTGGTGGTATGTCTGGGTGCGCTGCGCGCGGGCATGGTAGTAGTTAACACGAACCCGCTCTACACCGAGCGCGAACTCGAACATCAGCTGACCGATGCCGGCGTCCGCGTCATGGTGGTGCAGGCCAATGTGGCGCAGACCGCGGCGGCGGTATTGCCCCGCACCGGGGTGGAAAAGGTGGTGGTGACCGAAATCGCCGACCTGCATCCGCAACCCAAACGCATGCTGATCAATTTTTTGGTGAAGTACGTCAAGAAGATGGTGCCGCCGTTTCATATTCCGGGTGCCCTCAAACTCAACAACGTGCTGAAGGCCGGGGCCGCCACGCCTTATCAAGCGGTAACGTTGGCCCGCACGGACATGGCCATGCTGCAGTACACCGGTGGCACCACGGGTGTCGCCAAGGGCGCCATGCTCACCCACGGGAATCTGGTGGCCAATGTGCTGCAGAGCGATGCCTTCTTTGCCACCCACAACATGGAAGGCCGCGGGCAGACGATTTTGCAACCCCTGCCGGTGTATCACATCTATGCGTTTACCGCGTCAATGTACGCGTTGCGCATTGGCGCTCACACCGCCTTTGTTCCCAACCCGCGAGATCTCCCTTCAGTGGTCAAGGCCTTCGCCGATTTCCGCCCGGCGCTGTTCTGTGGGCTCAACACGCTGTTTGTGGCGCTGTGTAATAACGAGGCGTTTCGTGCGCTCGATTTTTCAAACTTGCAGGTGACGTTATCGGGCGGCATGGCGCTAACCCACGACGCTGCGAATCGCTGGACTGAGGTTACGGGATGCATAGTGTCAGAGGGCTATGGTTTGACCGAGACATCCCCGACCGTGTCCGGGAATCCGGGTAACGGCGTGCAGATCGGCACCATCGGCGTGCCGGTGCCCAGTACCGAGATTCAAATACGCGATGACGACGGCAATCCATTGGGACTCGATGAGCCGGGTGAGCTCTGCGTGCGCGGGCCGCAGGTGATGGCAGGCTACTGGCAGCGGCCCGAGGCCACCGCTGAGGTCATCGACGGCGATGGCTGGTTCGCCACGGGCGATATTGCCCTGGTCCAGCCCGATGGGTACCTGCGCATAGTCGATCGTAAAAAAGACATGATCGTGGTCTCGGGATTTAACGTGTACCCCAACGAGCTTGAGGACGTGCTGGTGGCGCATCCCGACGTGGTGGAGTGCGCCGCGGTCGGGATCCCCAGCGAGAGCACCGGGGAGGCGATTCGTATGTTTGTTGTGCGCAGCAACCCGGCGCTCACCGAAGATGCGGTGCGCGATTTTATGCGCGAGGGCCTCACCGGCTACAAGGTGCCCAAGTCAGTGGTATTCAAGGATGAGCTGCCCAAGACGGCAGTGGGCAAGATTCTGCGTCGCGAGTTGCGTGACTAGAACCCAACGCGGCGGCACCTGAATGAATACTCCCACGCCGGCGCCAGAGAGGGCGGTACCGGAACAGATACATTTTCCTGAGCAGCTCCCTGTCAGCGAACGGCGGGCCGATATCGAAGCGGCGATCCGCGATCATCAGGTGGTTATACTGGCCGGCGAGACGGGCTCGGGCAAAACCACCCAGCTCCCCAAGATCTGCCTGAGTCTGGGCCGGGGTCGGCGGCAGCGCATTGGACACACCCAGCCCCGCCGCATCGCTGCCCGTACGGTGGCACAGCGCATTGCCGACGAATTGAACAGTCCCCTGGGTGAACTGGTGGGGTACCAGATTCGCTTTAACGACACCCTCTCTGACGCCAGTGCCATCAAGCTCATGACCGACGGCATTCTGCTGGCCGAGCTCACTCACGACCGCGATCTGAGCGCCTACGACACGCTCATTATTGATGAGGCCCACGAGCGCAGCCTTAACATCGATTTTTTGTTGGGCTACCTCAAGCAGCTGCTACCGCGCCGACCCGATCTGAAGGTGATCGTGACCTCGGCGACTATCGATGTGGCGCGTTTCTCGGCGCACTTTAACGACGCGCCCATTATCGAGGTGAGCGGCCGCACCTATCCTGTAACGGTGCAGTATCTCGGTGAAACGGAGGATCGCGACGAGGGCGTGCGTCAGCAGATTGTGGATGTGCTCAATGACATCGAGCGGGGGCAGTTCGGGCCGCGGGGGGATGCTTTGGTGTTTTTGCCCGGCGAACGGGACATCCGCGAGCTGGCCAAGGCGTTGCGGCACAATGAGCGGCTGAGAGTGCTGCCACTATACGCGCGCCTGAGTCAGGCCGAGCAGAACCGGGTTTTTACCAGCGGTGGCGCGGGCATGCGGGTGGTGCTGGCCACCAACGTGGCCGAGACCTCGCTCACCGTACCGGGCATTCGCTATGTGATTGACCCCGGCGAGGCACGCATCAGTCGCTACAGCGTGCGCAGCCGCTTGCAGCGCTTGCCCATTGAGCCAATCTCTCGAGCCAGCGCCAACCAGCGCATGGGTCGCTGTGGTCGTGTGGCCGAGGGGGTTTGCCTGCGGCTTTATAGCGAGCCCGATTTTGAAGGCCGCCCGGAATTCACCGACCCCGAGATCCGGCGCACCAATCTCGCCGCCGTCGTGCTGCGCATGCTCGAGCTGGGCTTGGGAGACGTGGCGCGGTTTCCCTTTATCGACCCCCCCGACGCCAAAGCGGTACGCGACGGCTATCGCCTGCTTGAGGAGTTGGGCGCGGTGTCGGCGCGGGGCAGGCTCACGGCGCTGGGTCGCAAGTTGGCGCGGTTGCCGGTAGATCCCCGACTCGGCCGCATGTTGCTGGCGGCCAGTGAGTCGGGCTGTCTGGCCGAAGTGCTGGTGATTGTCAGTGCCATGTCGATTCAGGATCCGCGGGAGCGACCCGCCGACAAGCAGGCCCAGTCCGATCAGGCCCACGCCCGATTTCAGCACCCGCAGTCGGATTTTCTCGCCTGGCTCGCCCTGTGGCGCCACTACGAATCCCAGCGGCAGGCGCTGAGCCAGAATCAGTTGCGCAAGCTGTGCCAGCGGGAGTACCTCGCCTTTATGCGCATGCGCGAGTGGCGCGACATTCACTCACAGCTGGTCATTGCCTGCCGGCAGCTGGGGTTTCGCGTGCGCCCGCAGCTGCCCGAGGAAGAGGCCTACGAGGCGATTCATCGTGCGCTACTCACGGGCCTCCTCGGCAATGTGGCCCAGCGCGACGAGGGTAAGCAGTTCAATGCCACCCGCAACCGGAAGGTGCTGGTGTTTCCCGGATCGGGGCAGTACAAAAAGCCGCCGCCGTGGCTGGTGGCCGGTGAGGTGGTAGAGACCACACAGGTTTATGCGCGCCAGTGCGCCGCCATAGAGCCCGACTGGTTACTGCGGGTGAACCCTCATGTACTGAAACGGCATCACTACGAACCGGCGTGGCAGCGCCGCAGTGGTCGGGTGATGGCCAAGGAGCGGGTGACACTGTATGGCTTGACCATCAGCGACGGTCGACGGGTGCACTTTGGTGAGATCGATGCCGCCGCAGCGCGGGATATTTTTATCCGCGATGCGCTGGTTACGGGCAACGTCATGAAGCCGCCGGCATTTCTGCGCGACAACCTGGCCCTGATGCGTTCGGTGGAGGAGCTCGAGTCGCGCACCCGTCGGCGCGATCTGCTCATTGAGGAAGAGTCGCTGGTGCGTTTTTATGACGAGCGTCTCGGGACGGCGTGTGTCGGTATGACCTCGCTTATCAAATGGCTCAAACAGGACCGCACACGCGAGCAGCATCTTTTGCTAAAGCGTGAGCAGATTCTGGTGCGCGACCCGGGCGCCGAGGTCGAGGCGCAGTTCCCGCCCACCTTGCACTGGCAGGGAGTCGACTACCAGTTGCGCTATCAGTTTGAGCCCGGCCGTGAGAACGACGGCGTCTCGATCACTATCCCGCTGCCGCTGTTGAATCGCGCACCGCGTTATCTGTTCGACTGGCTGGTACCGGGATTACTCCGCGATAAATGTATTGCGCTGATCAAGGGCTTGCCCAAATCGAGCCGCAAACAGTTGGTGCCCGCACCCGACGTGGTCGACGCGGCGCTGGCAGAACTCACCGCAGAGGACACCGATCTCTGCACGGCACTGGGTGGCGTGCTCAAGCGCCAGCGGGGTGTGCAGGTGAGTCCGTCGGAGTGGCAACCGGGCCAGCTGGAAGATTTTTACCGCATGAATATTCGCGTAGTGGATGCCGCGGGCAAACTATTGGGACAGGGTCGCGACATGGCGGCGTTGGTGGCCGAGTTCAGAGGGGGGGAGACGCCGGCGGCCACACCCCAGGCCGACTCCCCCGAACGCGCAGCCGTCGAGCGCTGGGATTTTGGCGAGCTGCCCGCGGTGTGGAAGTCGCAGGCTGCCGGGCTTGAGGTCATCGCCCACCCGGCGCTACTACCCGAGACAGCGGGTGTGGCGATTCGTTTGCTCGATTACCCCGGTGAGGCGGCGCTGGCTCACGAGGCGGGGTTGGTGGCGCTGGCGATCAAACAGGCCAGTCAGTTGATCAAATCCCTGCGTAAGTCGTTGCTGGCGGGTAACGAACTGACGCTGGCTTTTGCGGCGGTGGAGGTCGATCGCAAGCAGTTGGTTGAGGATGTTATTGCGGCGGTGGCCCATCAGCATCTCCGCGGTATGGAGCCCCCACGCAATGAGGCGGCGTTTAAGGCGTGGTTCGACACACTGCGCACTAATTGGCACGCGGAGACGGCCGCGGTGGCGGGGCAAATCGGTGAGGCGCTCACCGCCTGGACCGCGGCACGCACCGCGGCGACCCGGTTGGGAAGTCAGGACTATGTCGACAGCCAACAAGATTGCTGGCGCAACATGGCGACCCTGTTGGCCAGTGACACCGTGCGCTATGCGGGTAGTGAATGGCTGGCCCAGTACCCGCGGTATGCTCGCGCGGCGGAGCACCGCATCAGCCGGCTGAACGGCCAGTACCTTAAAGATCAAAAGGCACTGCAGTTACTGACTCCTTGGGCAGGCAAACTCGAGATCGCGACCAAGCAGTATCCGGGTTTGCTTCGCCTGTCTGAGGAGGCCTATGTCTATCAATGGATGCTCGAGGAATTTCGGGTGTCGCTGTTTGCGCAGCACATGAAGACCCGGCTGCCGGTGTCGAGCAAGCGTTTGGAACAGCAGTGGCAGCAGGTGCAGCGTTGGATGGTAGATAATCCACGTTGAGCCCTCGTGACCCGCGCGGACAATAGCGTTACAGTTACACCCGAAGAGAGCCCAGAGTGCCTCGGTATGTTGCGGTACGCCACAATTTATTTCCCCCATTCAAACGCCTTGTCAGTGATAAGGAGCGCGCGCTCGCGCGAGTCTTGCGGTGCGCTGCGCGCGGTGCTGGCGCCGACACAGTCGGCGGTCAAGACGCTCGCTGTAATGCTGCTACTCCTTTGTGGAATGGCGCAGGCCTACGCACAAACCGAGGCCGACCCGTGGGAGGGTTACAACCGTTGGATGCACAACACCAACGACGGCCTGGACCGCTACCTTGTGAAGCCGGTCGCCAAAGGCTATGACGCCATCATGCCCGAGGTGGGTCGCGTCGGCGTCAACAACTTCTTCAAAAACTTTTACGATTTTAACGGCGTGCTCAACGCCGTATTACAGGGCCGCTTTGAGCAGGCGCTGAACAATACCTTTCGGGTGGTGGCCAACACCACGGTGGGAGTGTTCGGCCTGTTTGATGTTGCCTCCAAGGCGGGTATTCCCCGTTACGAAACCGACTTTGGTCATACACTGCATATCTGGGGAGTGCCCCGAGGCAACTATGTGGTGTTGCCGCTGTTAGGCCCCAGCACCGTGCGCGGTGCTACCGGCACGGCTTTTGACGCCTTTGCCTCGCCCACCGGTCAGTTGATCAACGACGAGGTTTTTTGGGGCCTGCGCCTGTTTAACGTGATCGACGCCCGCGCCGGGCTGCTTGACGCAGAAGCGGTGATTACCGGTGATCGTTACGTTTTTTATCGCGACGTTTACCTGCAAAATAGAGCAGCACTCGAGTCAGAGGGTCAGGTGAAGGATGACTTTTCTGAGTTTGACAATGATTGGGACGAAGAAGAATTCTGATGTCCTGCCACCGTTGGCTGCAACGTTGCTGACATGACCCAGATCGGGACCGTTTTGGTCGTGGACGATCGGCCTGAGCGCGCAGCCGAACTGGTCGCTGCACTCGATGACCCGCACCACCGCTACGAGATTACCCCGGAAGCCCCCGACATTGAGGCGGTGCTGGGGGCCGACAGCCCCTGGGACTGTGTGATCTGCCACGTGGAATTACTGGACGTTTCATGGGCGTCGGTGCGGCGTGCCATGCGCACCTTTGATGTACAGGTGCCGGTGCTGGCGGTAAGCGACCACCGCGACATGGATAGCATGACCACCGCGCTGGGTCTGGGTGCAGCCAATTTTTTTGTCAACCCGGCGGAGAAGCCCGGTCTGGTGCGCCGCGCCATCGAGCGCAGCGTGCACCATCGTCAGCTGCAGCGCGATCTGGTGGAATCCAACGAAAATCTTGAGCGCGCCAATACTGAGCTCAGTCATTCGCTGCGGATCCTGGAGCAGGATCAGGCGGCAGGGCGGCAGGTACAAAAAGCCATGTTCCCCGCGCACTCGCTCAAGGCGGGAGACTACTGGTTCAGCCACCGCATTCTGCCGTCGCTGTATTTGAGTGGCGATTTCACTGACTACTTTAAAGTGGGCAAGGACCGGGTGGTCTTTATTCTGGCCGACGTGTCGGGCCACGGGAGTTCCTCGGCCTTTGCCACGGTGCTCCTGAAAAACCTGTTTGCCCGCAAGCGCTCCGACTATCTGCGCCGCGATGACAAAACCGTTATTCACCCGCTAGAAATGCTCGCCCTCGCGAACCGTGAGCTGTTGGAGCTCCATGTGAATAAGTACGCGACAATGGTGGTGGGATGTCTCGACTTTGAGCGCCACACCCTGCAATACTCCGTCGCCGGTCACCTACCCAAACCCGTTTTGATGACACCAAGCCACATCGAATACCTCCCCGGCGAGGGCATGCCCGTGGGGCTCACGCCTGAGGCAACCTACGGCCTCGAAGAAATCACGCTACCCGAGACTTTTATGCTGGTGTTGATGTCTGATGGGGTGCTGGAAACCATCGACGAGGTGGACTTAATCGAGCGCGAGAAGACGCTCTTGGAGCGCCTCAGTGGCTCGTTGGAAAAACCGGGCGATCTGATTCGTCGCATAGGCCTCGGTGAGATTACCTCGGATGAGCTGACCGACGACATTGCGGGACTCTTTGTGAGCAGGGGGGTCGGGTGAGCGATTGCCGGATTAGTGCGGCATCCAACGACGGTGCCCACGTACTCAAGTTACAGGGGGATGTGCGGCTTACCATGTGCACCGCGCTCGATCAGTATTTTCAGTCGATGTTTGCCGAGCCCGAATTCGTGAGCGTGTGGGTCGACGTGACCGAGGCCGACGGGCTCGATAGCACCACTCTGGGCATGCTCGCGCAACTGGCGATCCAGACCCGGGAGCGATTTCACTTTCGGCCCGCGATCTTCAGCACTAACCCCAGTATTGATCGTTTGCTTGACACCATGGGCTTTGATCAGCTCTTTGAGCGTCGCAGCGAGTGCTGTAATACCGATGCCGGCATTACGGAGATCCCGGCGGTGGCCTGCGAAGAGGGTGAGGTGGCGCAGCAAGTGCTCGCCGCCCACCGCACGCTCATGTCGATGAGTGAAGAAAACGCCGGCGCTTTTAAGGATCTGGTGACCACGCTGGAGCGCGCTGAAGGCATCGATTCAACGCCCCGATAACACGCCGTTACGACTGACCGGTGTGGCCGGTAATCTAGCGCAGGGCCACCGCGCGCTCAGGGGGTGCGGCACAAAACGCCATCGCTGCTAACAGCGTGTCGATATGAGATTCGGCCTTATGGGCGTGCTCGCTCAGGTGCCGGCGGTACTGCCGCCCGCCGTACTGGCCCTGATACAGCCCCAGCATATGTCGGGTCACATGGTGCAGTCGTGCGCCTTCGCTCAACTGTTTCTCAATGTAGGGCAGCATGGTTTCAATCACCTGTTCTCGGGTACTGCCCACAGTGGCATTCGCCTCAAACAACCGCGCGTCGACCTCGCTCAGCAGCCACGGGTTCTGGTAGGCCGCGCGCCCGAGCATCACGCCGTCGACGTGTTCCAGCTGTTGCTCGCAGGCCGCCAGTGTTTCGATGCCGCCATTGATCACGATAGTCAGGTCGGGAAAGTCCCGCTTTAGCTGGTGCACCCACGGGTAATTGAGTGGTGGTACCTCGCGGTTCTCCTTGGGCGAGAGCCCCTGCAGCCAGGCCTTGCGCGCGTGCACCATAAAGACCTCGGCGCCGCCCTCGGCCACCGTGCCCACAAAATTAACGAGCTCGGAGTAGCACTCCTGATGGTCGATACCGATCCGGTGCTTGACCGTCACCGGGATGTCGCAGGCCGCGCGCATGGCGGCCACGCAGTCGCGCACCAGCGTGGGCTCCGCCATGAGGCAGGCGCCAAAGCGCCCGTTTTGCACGCGGTCCGAGGGGCAGCCGCAGTTGAGGTTGATCTCGTCGTAGCCCCATTCTTCACCGAGGGCTGCACACTGTGCGAGCTCCTCGGGCACCGCGCCGCCCAACTGCAGCGCAACCGGATGCTCCTCGTCATTAAAGCGCAGGTGTCGCTCGACATCACCGTGTAGCAGCGCGCCGGTGGTGACCATCTCGGTGTAGACCCGCGCATGGCGCGTGAGTGTGCGCCAGAAGCGTCGGCAGTGCCGGTCGGTCCAGTCCATGCAGGGCGCGGTGCAAAAGCGCCACGGGCTATACCGCGTGCCGGGGTCCGAGCTGTGTCGATCCAGATCTGTCACCAATTGCCACCCGTAAGAGCTTGAAACGCGAAGGGGCGTGTCGTCATGCTACGACCCATCGCGCGTTTGGATTGCTAGGATACCGGTTACCACCCCAATTCCTGAGTCTTGTGGCGCGGTAAAATCACCGCCGCACCCAGATTGCACGAGA
>DFQW01000178.1:21773-22918 GCA_002377985.1 Halieaceae bacterium UBA3479
TATTCGCCCTGAGCCTATTGCCTACGCTGGCCTGCTCGCAGGAGGGGGATTTGGGCGATGCGCCGGTGTCTGAGGGCAATGACGCGAGTACTCAGGCGACGACCCAAGCCAGCAGTGGGCAAGGGAATAACGCTGCTGCCGAAAGCGGTGATGACACGCTCACCAGCGAAGTGGTGTCGCCCGAGGAGGGCTTTATCGAGCGCGCCGCGCGGGCCTTCACCGAATCCGATCTGGTCTTTGCCCGCAGCTTTAGCAACGCGCCCTTTTTGCCGGTGGCGTTTTTGGGCAGCAGTCATTACGGCGATGCCATGGTGAGCGAGGAGGGCGCCACCCCCGAGACCGCGGGCACTCGCTACCAGGCGACCGGCACCAGCCAGTATGCCGGGGTGCCGTTTTTGCTCAGCAAGCGCAGCATGGCGGTGCTGGGTGAGTATGTCTCCTACACCGACTTTTCGGTGGATAACGGCGAGGATTTCTCGGTAACGAGTGCCTCAATTGCCGCGGGGTATTTGTATCAGGTGAATCCCGACTGGCAGGTGATTGCGGCGCTGGTGCCCTTTTACAACCACTCGAGCCTTGGTGAGCGCGGCCAGGACTACTGGCAGGTGATGGGCGGCGCAGTGGCGCGCTACACCAGCAACGACCGCCTGTGGTGGCTCTTTGGCGTGGTGTTTGACGACTCCGACTTTGGCACCAGCGTGCTGCCCTACGTGGGCGCCTCGCTAACTCTTACCAAGCGCTGGAGCGTGAGCGCCATCCTGCCCTGGCCGCAGGTGATGTATGCCCCAAGCAAGGACTGGTTTGTTTCACTCGGCGCCTCCTACTCGGGCAACAGCTGGGCGGTGAACAACACCACCGGCGCAGTGGGCCTGAACTTGAGTGGTTTTGATTTTGGCTTTGGCGGGGCCATGCGCCTCAAGGGCCCGCTCTGGCTCGAGGGCTCGGTGGGGGTAGGTGGTTTGCGCGCCCTCACCATTACCGATGGCGACGTCAGCGGCCCGAGCATCGATGTGAGCAGCAGCCCGTTTATTAAACTCAGCTTGACCTTCCGGCCGTCTTTCGCTGACTGACATCGCCGCGGCGCGTTCCGGGTTGGGGTCGGGGTAGAGGCCCTCGAGCAAGCTTGGCAAGACAGCGCCTCAATA
>DFQW01000178.1:23225-23719 GCA_002377985.1 Halieaceae bacterium UBA3479
AGAGGGATCTACTGCCAAAGGCCAACCCTCGCTGAGCCGTATTGAATTGCCGTCGCGCGCCCGTAATAAAATTGCGGCATACTCCGCCTCGATTGGTGATCGCCTGACAGAGTAGCCCCATGCCCACACCCCTTCGTCGCCGTTCTTTACTCCAAGCCACTGGCGCCTCCCTCGGCGTGCTGTCGCTGCGCGGTTTTGCCATCGATAAACCCGCCGCCGCGCACTTTACCCACGGCATTGCCAGCGGTGACCCGCTGGCCGATCGGGTGATCCTCTGGACCCGGGTATTGCCGGGTAGCGGCAATGCAGCCGCAGTGCCCTGCACGTGGCAGGTGGCCACCGACGCCTCTTTTGAGACGGTGATCGCCAGTGGTGAAGCGGTTGCCCGTGCCGAGCGCGATTACACCGTCAAGGTTGACGCCGTGGGCCTCGCCCCGGGCACAAGCTACTGCTACCGCTTTATCGCTAACGGCGTCGCCTCACCCGTGGGCTGC
>DFQW01000177.1 GCA_002377985.1 Halieaceae bacterium UBA3479
GCGATGGCCGCGCTGGGGTTAATCACTGGCGCTATTTACTCACTGTCGATCCTGCAACAGGCCTTCCACGGGCCACTGAACGAACGCCATGCAACGCTCTCAGACTTTGGCACCCGAGACATGGTAGCGCTGGGTCTCTTGGCAGCGGGACTGCTTGGACTGGGCCTCTACCCGCAACCGGCGCTGGATCTGTTTGCCCCTGCTCTCGACGGACTCGCACAACAGGCAGGAGGTTGGTGAGATGAATGCGTTGATTCTCGAGTCCCTGTCCCCCTTGATCGCCATCGGCATCGGCATCATTGTACTGATGACTCAGACGGCCATCCGCCGTAACGCCAGTGCCGCCGCTGGTATCAGTCTGCTCACCCTGCTGAGCGCCATTTGGCTGTCTTTTAACAGCTGGCCGTCTGCCGCCATTGACGCCACACCGCTTATGGTCGTCGATGGCTATGCTCGTATTTTCACCGTTGTACTGACGCTGGCAGCGTTGGTAACCATCATCGTATCCAGAGAATGGATGAATGCCTCGGGTCTGGAGCATCACGAGTTCTTTATGCTGGTGCTGGTAGCCACCTTTGGCGCAACTGTACTCGCGCACGCCCAGCATTTTGCAGCGTTTCTGCTGGGCCTAGAGATCATGGGAGTGGCTGTTTACACCTTGATCGCCTATCCCGACAAATCTTGGTTGCCGATTGAAGCAGGGCTCAAGTATCTGGTCTTGTCTTCTGCCTCAACCGCGATTCTTTTGTTCGGGTTTGCATTACTGTACGCCGCCACAGGGGTGCTGGGATTCGCCGAGCTGGGCGCCCGGATTGATCAGGCTGACGCCTTGCTGACAAGCACTGCAACGCTCATGATCTTCACCGGTGTCGGATTCAAGCTGTCGTTGGTGCCCTTCCACATGTGGACGCCAGATGTATACGAGGGCGCACCCACTCCGGTTACCGGTTTATTGGCGACGGTTTCAAAGGTGGCCATATTTGTTGCCCTGCTGCGCTGGTACAACGCCGCGCAACTCTGGGAACAAGCGACGCTGACCGAAGCCTTATCCTGGTTGGCCATTGCGTCGATGCTGGTGGGCAATTTCCTTGCGCTGAAGCAGGACAACCTGAAAAGACTGTTGGGCTACTCCTCGATCGCCCACATGGGATACCTGCTGGTTGCGCTGGTCGTTCTGGGGACGCTGCGAGATACAGAAATCGCGCTGGAAGCCTCGGTTTGGTATTTGATCGCCTACACCGGCTCGACGCTGGCGGCCTTCACCGCCTTGGCGGCATGGCAGAGCATTCAGGGAAAGGAAGAGCGGAGTGACCGCGAGTCGCTCCAAGGTATGTTCTGGAGAGCGCCGATGGTCGCGCTGTTAATGACCGCTTCGTTACTTTCACTGGCTGGCGTGCCGCTGACCGCCGGATTTATTGGCAAATTTTATGTGGTTGCGTCGGGCATAGAGGCTGGCCTGTGGCTCCCCCTCGGGGCACTGGTTTTGGGCAGCGCCGTCTCCATATTTTATTACCTGAGGGTGATTTACGCCTTGTCAGTGAATACCGAAGAAGTGCCTAGCTCCATTGCAGGGCAACCGTTACTGACCGCGGCTTTTATTGGTCTACTCGTTGCTGTCTTTGCACTGGGTGTCTATCCCCAACCCCTTATCCAATTAGTGGCGGGAGTGTTGTGATCTGAATTCCCGATAATAACAGGAGCGTTCGACATGCTGAGAAACATGGACCTGCAGCACTATATGGTGCCCGACCCGGTTACTGTGGCACCTACCGCGAGTTTGTTTGAAGCAATGCACTTGATTCTGGCCAACAAGATCTCCGGGCTGTGTGTCGTTGACGAAGAGCGCAAATTGATCGGGATTCTCTCGGAATTAGACTGTTTACGGGGCGTACTGGGGGCGGTCTACAACGACGCGGGCGTGGGCATTGTTTCCGATGTGATGGCAACGGAGAACCTGAAAACGGCGGGCATCCATGACAATGTGGCTGATGTCGCCGCAGACATGCTGAGCGGGGCAAAACGAAGACGGCCAGTGATCGATTCAGAGGGGCGCTTGATCGGGCAGATTACAATTCGGCAACTCCTGCGTGCGGTCAAGGAATTCAGCTGTGCTCCCGACCCGACAGAGGCTGATTAATCGGCAACAGAAGGGGATTACCCGCCGTAGATTCATCCTAGCTGTCAGACCGTTCGGCCCTCCGAAACCCCATTGATATGCCCGCCGGCGGGTCACACCAACTCATTTTTCTCGCAAAGCGTTAGACTGTATGGGTATCGCTTTTTGGAGCCGCCCCCATGAGTTGCCCGGTCAGTACCTACTCTTTTGCCGAACGCTTCGCCGAGTGTGGTCTGTATGGCTTCAGCGCTACCCAGGTACTGCTGCTGCTGGGACTGGGACTGGCGGTGGGCGCTTACGCGATCTGGGAGCATCGCGGGCAAATTCGCGAGGAACGCGATGAAAAATCGGATCGCATGTAGGGCTTGAGCGAGCTACCTCTCCTCGAAACTCTTCTTATACAGACATAAAAAAAACCCGGCGCGGGCCGGGTTCAGTTGATCGCTGAAATATCATTACTGCACGGTCAGTATGCTCATTGACAAGTCATCCGCGGAACCACAAGCCTCCGTCATTTCCGCAAACCAGGCTTGCCATTGCTCGTCGGTGTTTTGCCATTCCGCCGCTTTTTCCAGTGACTCGGCAGAAGAGTGGACATCAATCGATACCAGCGCACCATCCTCGTGGATGGCAGGCGTGGCTGAATACGGTATCGGCGAATGCTGACTCTCGTAAGCAATCATCTCCTTTAGAAGGTCCAACCCTTTTTCGGCATCTGCACACGGCCAGTGATAATAGGCGATCAACTGTCCACTCTTGGCGGCCGGCATGATGCCCTCCCCATTTTCATGATGCCCGGCTGAGGCCACTACCGACGCCAGCATACCGGCACTCAATGCGGCGATGATGTTACGTAATTTCATTTTCTCTCTCCCTAAACGACGAAGCCTTGATCATATCGCTGTCACCCGTGGTCTATTGGGGATCCTGATACATGTAATAACCTGCGGTCGGGATCATCACATGAGCGCCTGACGTGCCGGGGAACATCACGTAGGGTGCGCCCGTATTGAAGTCAGCGCTCATGCCATCGAGCGAGGAAGGGTCCTTAGGCAGTAACATCAGATGCGGCCCGGACTCAATCCACTGCGAGGGATCCTTGGCATCCGCCTTGTTGAGGACACCCGCGGTGGTATTGTCCTCGCCCACATCGCCATGCAGCATCCACATAAAAGTGTCGCGCTCAAGCTCTGGTGCCTCACCGGCCATAAAACGCGTCATCCACTGCATACCCACCTCATCCGTACACACGGGCATCGCTGCGTGGGCACTTTCCCAGCCACCTTCGGGCGCCGGCCTTGGATTACCCACCATACACGTCCAACCATTACTGCCCTCGCGCAGCACCGCTC
>DFQW01000057.1:0-5621 GCA_002377985.1 Halieaceae bacterium UBA3479
TGGTGTTGGCGGCAGGTTCCGAACCTATTGAAATTCCGCCGGCGCACGTGGATGGCGACAGGGTGGTCGATTCGACCGGCGCACTTTGTTTCGATGCTGTGCCGGGCCGGCTGGGTGTTATTGGAGCGGGTGTGATCGGTCTGGAGCTGGGTAGCGTTTGGGCTCGCCTCGGTTCAGAGGTAGTGGTGTTGGAGGCCATGGACGTTTTTCTACCCAATATGGATGAGCAAATCGCCAAAGAGGCGGCAAAAATTTATACCAAGCAGGGGCTCGACATTCGTCTCGGGGCGAGAGTGACCGGGAGTGAGATAACGGAGTCCGGTGTCACTGTCGCTTATTCCCATGGCGACGCTGATCACTCCGAGACTTTCGATAAGTTAATCGTGGCGGTGGGTAGGCGACCTCGCACCAATAAGCTGTTTTCCGCGGACTCCGGTGTGACGGTTGATGAGCGGGGGTTTGTCTTTGTTAACGAATATTGCGCCACCGAGGCCCCGGGTGTGTGGGCGATCGGGGATATTGTGAGAGGGCCGATGCTCGCTCACAAGGGCTCCGAAGAGGGCGTTATGGTGGCTGAGCGCATTCACGGCAAGTCAGCCCAACTGAATTATGACGTCGTGCCTTCCATCATCTACACCCATCCCGAGGTGGCAGCGGTTGGCAAGACAGAACAGGAACTCCGTGCTGAAGGGGTCGATATCAAGGTCGGTACGTTTCCGTTTGCTGCAATTGGGCGTGCCCAGGCTTCGGGAGAGACCGATGGGCTGGTGAAAATCATTTCTGACGCGAGCTCCGATCAAATTTTGGGCGCGCACGTGGTCGGCCCCTCGGCAGCTGATCTGGTGCAGCAAATTGTGATCGCGATGGAGATGGCTGCCAGTACCGAAGATTTGCAGCTGATGGTATTCGGGCATCCGACCATGTCAGAAGCGGTCCACGAGGCTGCGTTAGCGGTCGATGGCAGGGCGATTCATATGGTGAATCGACCCAAGCGTTAGCGATTTAACAGCAGGTTCCCTCGAGTGTCCGGCATCGGGGGTGTGAGTTGTGTGCCGGATCCAAATGAGAGGAAAGCATGAATCTGCATGAGTATCAGGGGAAGGCGTTATTCGCCGAGTATGGCTTGCCGGTCTCGACCGGACATGCGGTTGAGTCAGCAGAGGCCGCGGTGAAAGCGGCTCGGGAGATTGGTGGCGAGCGCTGGGTTGTTAAGGCGCAGGTTCATGCGGGGGGGCGCGGCAAGGCCGGTGGCGTTAAATTGGTGGAAACCCCAGAGGCGGCGGGCGACTTTGCATCCCAATGGCTCGGTAAACGCCTTGTGACTTATCAGACGGACGCATCCGGGCAGCCGGTGTCACGAATTTTGGTGGAGTCGTGTACCGATATTGCCGAGGAGCTTTATTTGGGTGCGGTGGTGGATCGGGCCAGCCGGCGAATCGTGTTCATGGCCTCCACCGAAGGGGGGGTTGAGATTGAAAAAGTGGCGCACGAAACCCCGGAAAAAATTCTGAAGGCTGAAATTGATCCCCTGGTGGGTGCGCAACCTTATCAGGGCCGTGATCTGGCTTTTAGGTTGGGCCTTAGTGGCGGACAGATCCGGCAGTTCGTCGATATCTTTTTGGGTCTCGCCAAATTGTTTGCAGAAAAAGATCTGGCGCTGATTGAGGTTAACCCGCTTGTCATTACCGAGGCGGGCAATCTGCATTGCCTTGATGCCAAGGTGGTAGTGGATTCTAACGCTCTCTATCGGCATCCAGATCTTGAGGCCATGCACGACCCAACGCAGGAAGATGAGCGCGAAGCGCATGCCGCGCAGTGGGACCTTAACTACGTGGCACTGGACGGCAATATTGGCTGTATGGTCAATGGCGCAGGTCTGGCCATGGGCACAATGGATATCGTCAAATTGCACGGCGGCGCGCCTGCCAATTTTCTGGATGTGGGCGGCGGTGCCACTAAAGAGCGTGTTACCGAGGCGTTCAAGATTATTTTGTCTGACAGTAATGTGCGGGCGGTGCTGATCAATATATTCGGCGGTATTGTCCGCTGTGATCTCATTGCAGAGGGCGTAATTGGTGCAGTCGAAGAGGTGGGTGTCGAAGTCCCGGTGGTTGTCCGCCTCGAAGGCAATAACGCCGCTCGCGGGCGAGAGATCCTCGCTGGTAGTGGCTTGAATATTGAGGCGGCAGAGGGATTGGCAGACGCTGCCCAGAAAGTGGTTGCTGCAGCGGGAGGGCGCCCATGAGCATTCTCATTAACGCAGATACCCGGGTGATCTGTCAGGGCTTCACGGGTTCGCAGGGAACTTTTCACTCCGAGCAGGCCATTGCCTACGGCACCAAGATGGTAGGCGGGGTTACCCCGGGAAAAGGCGGACAAGTCCATCTTGATTTGCCCGTATTCAATACGGTCTCCGAGGCGGTGGCGCAAACGGGAGCGGACGCTTCAGTCATTTATGTTCCGGCGGCATTTTGCAAGGATTCGATTCTGGAGGCGGCGAATGCCGGCATCGGGCTGATCGTTTGCATCACCGAGGGCGTGCCTACGTTGGATATGTTGGAGGCCAAGGTCAAATGCGATGAATTGGGCGTGCGCTTGATCGGCCCGAACTGTCCTGGAGTCATCACCCCCGGGGAGTGCAAGATTGGCATTATGCCTGCGGATATTCATTTGCCCGGTCGTGTGGGCATCGTGTCCCGCTCGGGTACGCTCACTTATGAGGCTGTCAAGCAAACCACCGATGTGGGTTATGGTCAGTCGACCTGTGTCGGTATCGGTGGTGACCCCATTCCGGGCTCGCACTTTGTCGACATTCTTGAACTTTTTCAAAAAGATGAGCAAACCGAAGCGATTGTGATGATCGGAGAAATTGGGGGCACTGCCGAGGAGGAGGCCGCCGAATTCATCAAAAACAACGTCAGCAAGCCGGTGGTGTCATATATTGCGGGCGTCACCGCGCCGAAGGGCAAGCGCATGGGCCATGCCGGGGCCATCATCTCCGGGGGTAAAGGAACCGCTGATGAGAAATTTGCCGCGTTAGAGGCCGCCGGTGTGTGCACCGTCAGATCTCTCGCCGATATTGGGTCGGCGCTGACCGAAGCCACGGGTTGGTAACGTCGTAATGTGAGATAAGCCCGCCCAGTGCGGGCTTTTTTATGCCTTGCAGTTGTTGGGGAGGCTTGAAATTAGCGTTCAGAACCCCACTTTACAGGTAACGACAAACAGCCGGACTGACCTATGACTGCCGAAGCCACTCAGACGATGGGATTTCAGACCGAGGCGAAGCGCTTGCTTCATCTCATGATCCATTCGCTCTACTCAAATAAAGAAATCTTCTTGCGAGAGCTAATATCGAACGCCTCCGATGCCATTGATAAGCACCGTTTCGCAGTGGTTGCCGACCCGGCGCTCGCCGCGTCTGCCACCGACTATCGTATTCGTGTTGCCACCGATGCGGAGAAAAAGATCATCACGATAGACGATAACGGCATCGGTATGTCGAGAGACGAGGTAATCGACAACCTTGGGACTATCGCGAAGTCTGGTACAGCCGCTTTTATTGAGCAGCTGAGTGGTGATCAAAAACAGGATAGCCAGCTCATCGGCCAGTTCGGTGTTGGCTTTTATTCATCGTTTATTGTGGCCGATCGGGTGGAGGTGATCACGCGCAAGGTGGGTGAAGAATCTGCAACCCTCTGGTCGTCGGCGGGTGAGGATGAATTTACTGTATCCGAAGCTTCCCGCGAGGCGCCGGGCACTACCATCACCCTGCATCTGAAGTCTGACAGTGAAGAATTTGCGGATGGTTGGCGAGTCCGCTCTGTGATCAAAAAATATTCTGATCACATTTCGGTACCGGTAATGATGCCCGAGGAGCAGCGTGGCGAGTCGGAAGATAAAGTGCCGGCGGGCGACGATGTGCCCGAATGGAAGCCCGTTAACGAGGCTAAAGCGCTGTGGACACGCAGTCGCTCCGAGGTCTCTGATGATGAGTATCAGGCGTTCTACAAGCATATCTCCCATGACTTTGAAGATGCGCTGACCTGGAGCCACAATGCCGTGGAGGGTAAGCTCGAGTACACGTCTTTGCTGTATATCCCACGTCGGGCGCCCTTTGACCTTTGGCATCGAGAGGGTGCGCGCGGGCTCAAACTTTACGTGCAGCGGACCTTTATCATGGACGAGGCGGAACAGTTTCTGCCGATGTACCTGCGCTTTGTTAAAGGCGTTCTGGATTCTAATGATCTGCCATTGAATGTTTCGCGGGAGATATTGCAGCGAAACCAGCAGGTGGATTCGATTCGTGGTGCGCTTACCAAACGAGTGCTGGATATTCTGTCGAAATTGGCAACCAAGCAACCTGAGGACTATGAAAAGTTTTGGGATACGTTTGGTGTTGTTTTGAAAGAGGGGCCGGCGGAGGATTTCGCCAATCGGGAGAAGATCTCATCGCTACTGCGATTTGCCACGACCCGGGATGACGCCAAGGCACAGCGTATCTCTCTAGCTCAGTATGTCGAGGCGATGAAAGACGATCAAAAGTCGATTTACTACGTCGTGGCCGAGAACCATGCGACAGCAAAAAACAGTCCCCATATCGAGGCCTTAAGGCAAAAAGGTATCGAAGTGCTGCTGCTCTCTGATCGCGTAGACGAATGGTTGATGAGTCACCTTGGTGATTTCGATGGGAAGCCGCTCCGGGATTGTGCCAAGGGTGAGTGGGGCGGAGAAGGTGCCGATGATAGCGCCAAGCAGGCGCTCGAAGCAGCCGAAAAGGCAAGTGCATCCTTGGTTGAGCGAATGCAGGGTGTGCTGGGAGATCGTGTCGATTCGGTGCGCCCCACTGTCAGACTCACCGCTTCTCCTGCATGTTTAACCGTTGCAGAGCACGAGATGGGTGCTCAGATGCGGAAGATCATGGAGGCCGCGGGGCAGGAGATGCCCAGTAGCAAGCCCACCATGGAAATCAATGTTGAGCACCCGTTGCTCAAGCGACTCGATCAGGAGACTGATGAGGACCGCTTTGCAGACCTCGCACAAATTCTGCTCGACCAGGCATTTTTGGCCGAAGGATCCGCACTCGAGGATCCTGCAAGCTATGTCGCTCGCCTGAACAAGCTGTTAGTGGAGATGAGCACAAACTAGGGTGATAGTGACGATTTGGCGCCATGCCGAAGCGGGTAATGCTGCCAATGATGCCTCTCGTCCGATCACATCGAGAGGGCGAGCGTCACTGCAGTTGTCTGCGGCGAGCTTTGTCAGGTGGCTGGAGGCGGCCAGTGTAGCGCCGGTCTCTTCACTCCTTTACAGCCCCTATTTGCGCACCAGAGAGACGGCCGAGGTGCTGTGCGCGTTATGCCTGCCGGCGTTTGCCGCGGCTGAGCATCGACTCGCTCCCGGGGCCCGCGTTGGGGATGTGGCGGAGCTTGTATATCCTGAGCGCGGACATGTGGTGTTAGTCAGCCATCAGCCACTGGTATCTGCGCTCATTGCGCTCTGGTGCGATGATTCTACTCTCGCGTCCCTGGCGCCCGGTGGGTCGGCGACTGTATCGCTCTTATCCCCCGAGCGTGGCGGTGCAGAGCTGCTGCAACATCGTCCCGATCCCATCCAGAGTGATT
>DFQW01000057.1:5936-13352 GCA_002377985.1 Halieaceae bacterium UBA3479
TGTGAGGAGTGGCGTGCGAGGAATGACTTGTGAGTAGTGCTCCGAGATCGGTCTCTTTTCAGGTCGATGGTTTGATGTATTCGGGGCTTGAGTGGGGCTACCCCGAGGCACCGTTGGTGATTGCCTTGCACGGGTGGCTTGATAATGCCCTTTCGTTTTCTGTGTTGGCGCCCCAGCTAACCGGTTTGCGCGTGCTGGCGCTGGACTTGTCTGGTCAAGGCTGGAGCGACCATCGATCGCAGGATGCGACGTATCACATCTGGGACGACATCCCCCAGTTGATGGGTATTCTCGAGCAGTTGGGTGAGCCGCCGCTGGGTGTTTTGGGACACAGCAGGGGTGCGGCAATTGCCGTTTTGTTGGCCGCGGCCTTGGGGGAGCGCTGCGCTCATCTGGTGCTGCTCGATGGCTTGCTGCCGTCGCCCATCAACGAAGCGACGATCCCCGAGCAATTTAGGCGCGCCCAGCGGGATAAGCGCGATGACAGAAAATACCGTTCGCGCAGCTTTTCACACATCGATGAATTTGTTTCTGCTCGCTGCAAGCTGGGATTTTCCGAGGAGAGTGCGCGCATATTGGCACCCAGAGCACTGCGTGCTGGCGCCGATGGCGTCCTGCTCGAGCTGACGCATGATCCCCGCTTGAATCACGCTTCTGCCATCAAGCTGACCGAGGGCATGTGCGCTGCGCTATACGCAAGCCTGACCGCCAAAGTGCTGGTGCTTGCGGCTGAGGAGGGTTTATTTAATGGCCTCGGTGCCGAGGCCTTGGATCAGGCAGTTAAAGCCATTGCCGATTGCGAGTTGAAGCGAGTCCCTGGCGGCCACCACACTCACCTGGAAGCGGGGAGTGGGGCCGTGGCAGAGCACATAAACCGGTTTTTTACGGACGCCTAGCCTCGCCCGAGCGCAATCCTTAGCCTCGTCGATGCGACGTCAGGTATGGCGTAGCGAAACTCGTTTATTGAATCGTTAGCTGAGAAATTCGGCTCTTGACGCAGGGTCCGTCTTGAACACCCCTCCCAGAGAGGTGGTTCGCGTGCTGCTGTTGCCGTCCTGTACCCCTCTCGCCTTGACGCAGTAGTGAACCGCATTAATGGTTACGGCGACATCTTCGGTGCCCAGCAACGTCTGCATAGCCACGAGCACCTGTTGCGTCAGTCGCTCCTGTACTTGGGGTCGCTGGGAGAAAAACCTAACGAGGCGATTTATTTTGCTCAAGCCGATGACAGTGGTTTTGGGGATGTAAGCCACTTTAGCGGAGCCGTCGATTGTCACGAAGTGGTGCTCGCAGGTGCTGGTCAGGTCAATGTTCTCGACGCAGACCATCTCCTCGACGTTCATTTTGTTTTCAATAAGCGTGATCTTGGGGAACTGCGCGTAATCCAGGCCGCCAAATATCTCGTCCACGTACATCTTTGCGATTCGGTGAGGTGTTTCCTCCAGACTGTCATCCCGCAAATCGAGTCCCAGGGATTCCATTATTTCGGTGAAGGCATCTTTGATCTTCGAATAGCGTTGGTCCCGCGACAGCTCATTGCTGGTCATCGGAGTTTCGAGACCGCGCTCCAGTAGAGCACCGCGCACGGCAATGGCCTCGGGCGTCAGCGACCCAGGTAGGGTGGTAGGAGCTCTTGTCTGCAGTGGTTTGATCGACATAGATACCTCGTTTGGTTTCGACGCGTGCACAGCCTTTGTACAGCGGCTGAGCTCAGTTAGATTGCAATTGGGCGCGATTTAACGCCGATTATCCGCACGGTCGCGCCTCACATCAGATCCCATGCGGCGGTTCAGCAACACTGCATTGATCATGGGCGGGCCCGTGATGAGCTGCATGCCGGTCTCATCGCGCGCAACAGCTGCGCAGGCGGCGGACGCCAGTGGTCTCAGTGCTACCGCTGTACACAATTCAGGGTATCATGTTGCGTCAAATATTCTAGACACTTGTATGGAAACTTTCGGTGCTGCCCTAAGCGAAGCGGCGGGGCGTCTAACCGCAGCCGAGGTATTTTGTGGTCATGGATATGAATCGATTCATGACGAGGCCGTCGCGTTGGTCCTGGGAGCCGCTGGCCTGCCACCCGAGCAGACGCGGGCTATTTTGTCGGAACCGTTTCCCGTGGAGGCTTCAGCCCGCTTGATGCAATTGTTGCAAGGACGCTGCGAGTCGCGGCTGCCAGTGGCTTACCTGCTCGGTGAGGCGTGGTTGGCCGGAATTTGTTTTAAGTGCGATGCGCGGGCGCTGGTCCCCAGATCGCCTATAGCGCAGGTGGTGGTAGATGGATGTCAGCCCTGGTGGGCTACCTCAGTTCCGCCGCGCACCGTCGTAGATTTGTGCTGTGGCGGCGGTAGCCTTGGCATTATCGCGTCGCAGGTCTTTACCGCCGCCACCGTATTACTCAGCGACATTGACCCCCAAGCGTTATCCCTTGCACAAGAAAACGTGCAGCGTTGTGCTGCTGAGCGAGGAATCCAGTGCCTTCAAGGTCATCTCCTGGCTTCGCTGGCCGCCCGCAGCATCGACTTGATCCTCGCCAATCCACCCTATGTATCGGCCGCCGAAATGGCGTATCTGCCCGCTGAGTATCGTCACGAACCTCGCGGCGCCTTGGAGGCGGATGAGGAGGGTGTGGCGTTGGCGGTGGAACTGCTGCGGGATGCGGCGCGGGTGTTGTCAGACTCGGGCTTGTTGCTTCTGGAGGTGGGAGAGAGTGTTGAGGCGCTCGAGAAACACCTGCCAAGGGTGCCATTTACTTGGATCGACTTGCCAGAGGGTGGCACCGGCGTGGCGGCGGTAAGTGCGCAGGAATTACGGGACTGGATCGCTACCGGCGCCCTATAATGAGGGCGGGAGGCGCGCATGTCTGGTAACACGTTTGGCAAACTTTTTACGGTAACGACTTTTGGTGAAAGCCATGGTCCCGCGCTGGGGTGCGTTATTGACGGCTGCCCTCCCGGGATGGCTTTAGAGACGGCTGATTTGCAGCGGGATCTCAATCGTCGCAAGCCCGGCCAGTCGCGCTACACCACACAGCGCAAAGAAGACGACGCGGTACAGATTTTGTCCGGGGTGTTCGAGGGCGTCACTACCGGTACTCCCATTGGCTTGCTGGTCTATAACGAGGATCAGAAGTCAAAGGATTACAGCAAAATCAAAGATTTATATAGGCCAGCTCATGCTGACTATACCTATGACGCCAAGTATGGGCTGCGGGATTATCGCGGAGGCGGTCGCTCCTCAGCCCGAGAGACCACCATGCGCGTTGCCGCGGGCGCTATTGCCAAAAAATGGTTGGCGGAGCGTTACGGTGTGCAAATTCGAGGTTACTTGAGTGCCCTGGGACCATTGGTGGCGCAAAATCATGATTGGGATTTGGTAGAGCAGAATCCCTTTTTCTGCGGTGACGCCGATCTTGTCCCGCGGCTCGAGACCTACATGCAGGACCTCATCAAGCAAGGGGATTCTGTAGGTGCTCGCATCAATATTGTGGCCGATAATGTGCCTGCAGGGTGGGGCGAGCCGGTATTTGACCGTCTCGATGCCGATATTGCCCATGCCATGATGGGCATCAATGCGGTAAAAGGTGTCGAGATTGGCGATGGTTTCGAGTCGATAGGGCAATTGGGCAGTGAGCATCGAGACGAGATTAGCCCCGACGGCTTTTTGAGTAATCACTCGGGTGGCACCCTCGGTGGCATTTCATCGGGTCAGGCGCTTCGGGTCAGTATTGCGCTAAAACCCACCTCTAGCATCCGTATTCCGGGCCAGACAATTACTTCGTCCGGCGATTCGGCTGAGGTTGTTACCACCGGCCGTCATGATCCCTGCGTCGGCATTCGAGCCACTCCTATCGCCGAGGCGATGCTTGCGCTGGTATTGATTGATCACGCGCTGCGACATCGGGGCCAAAATGCGGATGTTGTCTCTCCGGTTTTTCAGGCCGCGAACCCCGTCAGCAATTGATGTTTCGCAGAAGTCGAACCCGCACAGTCTTGCTGGCTACAGCAGCCTGCTTGGCGTTGTTTTGGGGCGCCGTCGATATCGTCGGCGTGCCACCGGAGCGGTTGTGGGCTCAGTTGCTTTGGGTCAGTCTTGGTGTTGCCGTAGTAGTGGCGACCGCTGCGCTGGCCGGTTGGTTTTTGAGTCGTGTGAAGGGTCGTCGCTAAGCGGCATCTCAGAAGCAGGCGGCGCGCAAAAAAGCGGTTATAGTCATCGGTGAAGACCGTTATCAGGAGCATAAAAATGATCAGAATCACTTGGACAATCGCGGCCATGTTGCTGCTCATCAGCGCGGTGGCGCGAGCTGATCTAGATTGGGACGCCGCATTGACCGGTGAGCATCGTGCCGAGCAAAACAAGGCGAGAGACGTTTATCGTCACCCCAAGGAAACGCTCACTTTCTTCGGTCTTGACGCGGGCATGACGGTGATGGAAGTTTCTCCGGGCGGCGGCTGGTATACCGAGATTCTCGGCCCGCTAATGAAGGGTAACGGTAAACTTATCGCTGCGCATGCAAGTCCAAATGGCGGAAATTACGCGCGTCGGTCCCTCGGCAGTTTTCTGAAGAAATTGGGGGAAAGCGGGGATCTGTTTGCTGACGTGGAAGTCACCGCGTTACAGGCTCCGGGCGCCATTACTCCCGCGCCTGCGGGCAGCGTCGATCTGGCGTTGGCGTTTCGCAATGTGCATTCATGGTTGCGGGCGGATCAGGCCGAAATGATGTTCTCAGCCATCGCGGAAACGCTCAAGCCGGGCGGCGTGCTAGGGATCGTGCAGCATCGCGGTGATGAAGGACTGTCACTTGATGAAATGAAGCAAAGCGCTTACGTGACCGAATCAAAGGTTATCGAGTTGGCTGAGTTGGCAGGTCTGGAGCTGGACGGGCGCAGTGAGATCAATGCCAATCCAAAAGACACCAAGGATTATCCCAAGGGCGTATGGACTTTGCCGCCGACCCTCACGGAGGGGGATGTTGATCGTGCTCGGTATATATCCATTGGCGAGAGCGACCGAATGACGCTGAGATTCGTCAAACCGGCGGAGTAACGCGGTGGATGACGTCGAGCCGCAGGAAGTGATCGATGCGGTGGGGCTCAGGTGCCCCGAGCCGGTAATGCTGCTACACGCAGCGATGCGTCGGCTTGGGCCGGGTCAAGAGTTGGTGTTGCACGCCACTGATCCCTCTACCGAGCGGGATGTCCCCAATTTCTGCGAATTTTTGGGGCACTCCCTGTTGCTGTCGCGTCGCGATGGAGCGCAGTTTTTGTATCGTATTCGTAAGGCGGCGGGCTAACGGTCCAATGGATACATCCGGTGCCGCAATCAGCGCGGCTGTGATTGCCGAGTTATTCAATGACTGCTTTTTGTCGACTGAGGCAACCGTGTTGATTGGCGGTGCGGGGGAGCCTTTTTTTGAGCCCGGAGCACCCGCCCGTATTTACTTTCGCGAGGATTTTGTGCGCAGTGCGTTGCACGAGATAGCGCATTGGTGTGTGGCAGGGGAGCGGAGGCGGCTGCTGCCTGACTACGGGTATTGGTATGCACCTGATGGGCGCACCGCGATACAGCAAGCCGCGTTTTTTTCTGTTGAGGCGCGGCCGCAAGCGATCGAGTCGTTATTTTGCGACGCCTGCGGTGTCGATTTTTCGCCAAGCGTCGATAACGTCGAGGGTGGCGTTGAGGATGACGTGCTAGCGGCTTTTGCTGCGCGCGTTACGTCGTGGCGATCACACTTCTTGGATTATGGTTTGCCCGCGCGGGCAGCGCAGTTTCGCCAGTGTCTGACTCAGGCATTTGTTTTTGCAGATGACCCGAAGGTTGCTTTCTGTTCGTGAAGCCCAAGCTTAGAGAGGTATGTTGGGTGATCGACGAAGGGATTCCGATTACCCCGGCACTCAGCCACCTCATGGGTAAGGCGCGGGTCTTGAGCGGACGTGATATCGACGCTAAGGCAGTAGCCGACGCCGAGGTGTTGCTGGTGCGATCCATTACTCGCGTAGACCGGCACCTGCTAGAGGGGAGTAAGGTGCGTTTTGTGGGGTCGGCGACGGCGGGAACGGACCACATTGATACAGGGGCGCTGGCGCAAATGGGTGTTGCCTGGGCTGCCGCACCTGGCTCCAACGCGCTCGCCGTTGTTGAATACGTGCTGTCAGCGATCGCGCTGAGTGGATTCTTGCCCCGGGTATTGAATGGCTTGCCCGTGGGTATAGTAGGTCTCGGCGAGGTCGGTACCCGACTGGCAATGCGGTTACAACAGTTGGGGTGTGCGGTGCTCGCTTATGATCCGCTGATCAAAGACTGGCCAGATAACGTAGTACGGGCGAGCCTCACTGACGTGCTATGTCAGCCAGTGGTGTCGTTGCATGCCAGTTTGCATCGCCAGAGCCGGCACCCGTCCCATGGTTTTCTGGACCTCAAACAAGCCGCGTGTGTTGCTCAGGCGGCGGAGCGGCGCGGAATGGGTCTGTTTATCAACGCCGCGCGCGGAGAGTTGCTTACACCCGAGGCGCTGACCCGGCTTTTGGCGAGTCCGCTGACCGTGATTTTGGATACCTGGCCTGGTGAGCCAGTGCTATCACAGGCGGTGCTCTCTGGCGCGGCTTGGGTGTCCCCGCATATTGCCGGACACTCCCTGGATGCCAAGGTGCGAGGCAGCAATATGCTGGCGCTGGCGCTGGCGCGCTGGGCTGGCGAGGAAGGTTATCCGCTGCCAACTGATTTTTCTGCGCTGTCGGCGGAGGGACACATGCTTGAGGATCGATGTGGCGGCACCGATGCCATGGCCTGGGCGGCCGATTTTTTGGTCAATCAGGGCACCCTGGGGCGCGAGGACGCGCGCATTCGTGCGCTTGGCTCCGGCGCGCTCTCTGCGAGCGATTTTGATGAGTTGCGAAAAACCTATCAACAGCCTTCTGAATGGTCGGGGCGAGCGATTAGAATACCGAGCGGCGCCCCCGAGCTTCGCGAAGTGGCGAGCAGGCTGGGCCTGAACGTGTTGGAATAGGCGAGAAAGTATGGCGGATCGAGAAAAGGATGAGGTGGCGTGGCGGGAGCAACTGACCCCCGATGAATACTACGTGCTGCGCGAAAAAGGCACCGAACGGGCGTTTACGGGGGAGTATTGGAATGTCTGGGATAATGGCACCTATCGCTGTCGCGGCTGTGGAGAGGCACTATTTACGTCGGAGACAAAGTTCGACGCGGGGTGCGGTTGGCCAAGCTTTGACCGGCCTGCGACCGAGGGCGTCATCGCCGAGAATAGGGACACCAGTCACGGCATGATTCGCACCGAGGTGCTGTGCCAGCGTTGCGGCGGGCATCTTGGGCATGTGTTCCCCGATGGGCCCACCGAGACGGGTCAGCGCTATTGCATTAACAGCTTGTCTATCAAGCTGGATGCGTCAGACGGCGAGC
>DFQW01000068.1 GCA_002377985.1 Halieaceae bacterium UBA3479
GGGTTGCCCAGATCAAGAAGACCAAAGTAGGCCGTGAGGCCGGTCACGCCCAACACCGACAGCATCATCTCGGGCGGCGCGCCTTCGGGCATGGGCCGTAAGCTCGAGGGCGGGTGCGCGGGGTCAACGACCGCATAGTCTTGCCAGCCATTGGTGGCCTGCACCATTTGTCCCGCCGAGAAATCGGGGTGATTCGACTTTACCACCTGGGCCACACAGCCTGCGCGCATGGGCTCGCCGATCTGTACGGGGGGCAGGTAGCTCTCGCGGTCCATGGTCCAACCCCGCTGGGTGGGGTCAAAAGAGAACATCAAATTTCGAATCAGCACCTCGCCCTCGCCCGGCTCGGGAATATCGGTCTCTACGTATTTAAAATGCTCGGGGCCGATCATGCCCACCGGGCGCTCGTGCAAAAGCCATTGTCGATTCATTGTCATGGTGTGCTTCCCTTGTGCTGCTATTGGTTAATGCGCTCGGCGCGCCATGGCATTGATACGATAAAAACGGCGCGGCGGGTTACGTTGCGCACCATACAGTAAAGCGGCGCCCATGTATGACATCCCTGCGATGCACAGGTGCCCCGTGGGGCGTATGATTCCGGATGGTCGGCGATCCGCGCCGAAAATTCATCCGCCACCGAAAAAAGATCCCGCCCATGCCTGCTCACCACACCTTTGTCACCCACGCCCGCCACATCACTCGCCGCGTCCGCGCGCGCCTCTTACTTGCGCTCCTTGCGACCTACCCTGCTGCATCGGTCGTGGCCAGCGCGGATAACGAGGCGGGACACTATCCGATGGTGGCGCCCCACGCCCAAACCGTCACCGAGGTGGCGCAGTCGCTGTGGCAGTGGGCAGAGCTGGGTTATCTCGAGACACAATCCAGTGCGCTCCTTCAGCGCTCGCTTGCAGATGCGGGGTTTACCCTCACTACCGGACTCGCCGACATCCCCACCGCCTTTAGCGCCAGCTTTGGTAGCGGGGAGCCGGTGATTGGCATTATGGGAGAGTTTGACGCCCTGCCCGGCATCTCGCAGGCGGCAGTGCCATACGCCGAGACACTGGACGGCAAGCCCAGCGGGCATGCCTGCGGCCACAATCTTTTTGGCGCGGGCTCATTAGGTGCCGCTCTCGCAGTGCGCGACTGGCTTGAGGCCACGGGCAACCCCGGCACCATTCGCTTTTATGGCACGCCGGCCGAGGAAGGCGGGTCCGGCAAGGTTTATCTCGTGCGCGCCGGTGCCTTTGATGACGTTGATGTGATGTTGCACTGGCACCCCGACGATGAAAATACGGCCAGCCCCACCAGCACCCTGGCAAACAAATCTGCCAAGTTCCGTTTTTCGGGGGTATCTGCCCACGCAGCGGGCGCGCCCGAGCGCGGTCGCTCAGCGCTCGATGCGATTGAGGCCATGAACTACATGGTTAATCTGCTGCGCGAGCACGTGCCCGAGGAGACCCGCATCCACTACGTGATCACCGAGGGCGGGATTGCGCCCAATGTGGTCCCTAATTTTGCCGAGAGCTTTTATTACGTCAGACACCCCAGCGCGGCAGTGTTGGCCGGCATTTGGGAGCGGCTCATAAAAACTGCCGAGGCCGCGGCTCTGGGTACTGAGACCTCGGTCTCCTATGAAGTGATTCACGGCAACCACAGCGTGCTACCCAACGAGGTTTTGTCGACTGCGGTGCACAACCAATTACAGCGCCTCGGGGGCGTGCACTACGACCCACAGGACCAGCAATTTGCTCACGCACTCGCCAAGACACTGCCGGGCGGGATCTACGAGCCCGGTTCGGAGGCGCTAATTGCGCCTTTTGAACCCGGCTATACCAAAGGTTCTACCGACGTCGGCGACGTCAGCTGGAACGTGCCAACCGCGGGTTTGAGCACGGCAACGTTTGTGCCGGGGACCGGCTTGCACACCTGGCAGGCGGTCGCCACGGGCGGCACACCGCTGGCGCACAAGGGCACGCTACTGGCCGCTGAAGTACTCGCCGCCACAGCGATTGATTTGCTTAGCCAGCCTGATCTGGTGGCCGCGGCCACCGCTGAATTCAACGAGCGGCGCGGGCCCGATTTTGCCTACGTGCCCTTGCTGGGCGATCGCGACCCCCCGCTGGATTACCGCCGCTAGTCGCCCACACCACTCGGCACCTCAAACAAAGGACACATCATGAACGTACTCACCCATACCGCCCTGGGGCTGTGCTGTTTGGCACTGGGCATCAACCACACCCTTGCCGCTGACGACTCAGAGATCGACATGACCTGCGACAGCGAGAAGCCGGTGATCATGTTGGTCGCCGGTCGCACGCTAGATGCCGAGCGCATGCGCGACTACGCCATTGCGCTACAGCAGTCCAACCTCTACCCCAACGCGCGGGGCTACTACCTGAATATTCCCCGGCCGGTGCGGGTGCTCGAGGGCGAGCCCGACGCGGACGACGTGGCCTTGATGGTGCGCTTCCCCTCCGAATGTGCGGCCGTTGACTTCTGGTACGACGATTTTTACCAGACCGAAATCAAGCCCATGCGCCTGAACCCCTCTGCTGGAGACTACGTGGTCACGCTCTATAACGAGACCGACCTACCTCCTTACATGGCGGGCAAGGTGGGTGATAACGCCTACATAACGCAGTAAGCTGTAAGCTGGGATTAGCGGCGCGGATCAGATTGCCGCGATCACTCGTGCATCGACTTGATAACAATAAGTAGGGAGATCCGTGATGCTCATCTTGGCTCGAGCGCGCCCGCGCGCCACACGCTCGACTGCTCGACTCACTCGCCGAACCCGGTTTTTGCCAATACTAATTACCTTGTTGACGGGATGGACTGGGCTGTTTGCGCACGCTGCGCCAGTCAGCATCTCCCCCGAGGACGTGCGCGCTACTGCGGTGGATATTGCCTACGACGCCGAGGGCACCGCATGGCTCTTGTGGGTGCAAAAAGGCGCGCGGATCCCCGGAGCGGGACACGCATCGGCCGATGATTTATATGTCACACGATGGCCGGCAGATGCACCGCCCGATACACCGATCAAGGTGAACGCCGATACAGGTCAGGTCAGAGCCTCGGCGCTGAGTCGCGCCCGTATTGCCATCGACAGCGCCGGCGGTGTGCACGCCCTCTACCCGGTAGCGGACGTGTCGCCCATCCACGGCAAACCAGTCATTAACATCCGCTATCAGCCGCTCAGCAGCAACGCCCCTGCGGTGCAACTCAAC
>DFQW01000003.1:0-2140 GCA_002377985.1 Halieaceae bacterium UBA3479
TCCGCCGAAATCATTGCCAAACTCGAAGCTGCCAGAGTGCCGGTGGGTCCCATTTACAGCGTCGAAGATATGATGACCGATCCCCACTATATCGCTCGAGGCATGTTTGAGACGGTTGAAATAAATGGCAAACCCCTCAAGATCCCGGCCATTCTTCCCAAACTCAGCGAAACACCAGGCCGGACTGATTGGCCGGGTGCGCAAATCGGTGAGCACAATGCGGAAATACTCGGCGACCTCTTGGGTCTGTCTGAAGCGGAGCTCAGTGGACTGAGCGCGGACGGGGTCACCTGCTAAGCGATTCAACGCCATGAAGCTCGATGGGATCACCGTACTCGATCTGTCGCTGTTCCTGCCAGGGCCTGCGGCAACCCAATTGATGGCGGACCACGGCGCCCGGGTGATCAAGGTCGAGAACCCGCGCGCACCCGAACCCACCCGGTCTGCAGAGGCCTTTCCCTGGACTCAGGGCGGCGAGACCGTAATGTTTCGCAATACCCAGCGCGGTAAAGAGAGCATTGCCCTCAACTTGAAAACTGCCGAAGGCAAAAAAGCATTGCTGGCACTGGCAAAGCAGGTGGATGTGGTGGTTGAGGCATTCCGACCCGGTGTCGCTGAGAGACTGGGTATCGATTACCAAACGCTCTCTGCAGAGAACCCCGGACTGGTGTACTGCTCAATCTCGGCCTTTGGTCAAACAGGCCCCTGGCGCGATCGACCCGCACACGACACCGCCACGGTCGCTGCCGCCGGCATTCTTGACGTGACCCGCTCACCCGAGGGAGAGAGCGGCCCGGCCATCATCGGGGTACCGATTGCAGATATGCTGTCCTCCTATCTCGCGCTGTCGGGCATTTTGATGGCGCTGCACCGGCGACAGTCCACCGGCGCGGGTGACTTTGTGGATATCAGCATGTTCGAATCGGTGCTTGCCGCAAGCCCTAACATCCTCGGCCCCGTATTTGGCGGCAATCAGGCACCCGAGCGATTGCGAGAGCGCACCCACGGCGGTAACGCCATGCTCAACGTTTATGAGACGGCCGACGGCCAATTCATCGCCCTCGGCGGTGGGGAGCACAAATTTGTCGAAGCGCTCTTTGAGGGGCTCGGAAGAGAGGAGTTCATTGCGGCGGTGACCGGGCCTGCCGGCGAGGGACATTGGCCGGCAATCGCCTTTTTGCGGGCTACGTTTAGGGAGCGAACCCGTGCCGAGTGGGCAACCTGGTTTGAGGGGCGCGACATCTGCTGGAGTCCGGTGCTCACCCTCAAAGATGCGTGGGATGCCGATCACGTCTGGGAGAGAGGCATGCGCTTTAGAGATGCCGACGGCAATGATCACATTGGTTCGGCGATTCGATTTTCGCAAGAACCGGCTCAAATCAATACAAAATTACCTGCAGTGGGTGCCCAAACTGCCAAAATAATTGGAGAACTGGACTTGACCGAAGCGGAGCGCAAAGCGATATTGGCGGAGTCGAACTGATTTGTCCGGACAATCCGCCCAAGCTGGTGGTGGCAACAGGTAATCCAAGTATCAACAATAGCGGTAAACATCACAATATTCGGGCCGTCAAATGGCCTTGTCAGCACAAAGGAGCCAACCCATGAGTAGCTGCACCCCAAGTAATCGACGCCGGCAGGTCTTGGCGACCATTCCCCTTAGCGCGGCCGTATCAGCCGCCCTGTCCAGTGCGGCATTGCTGATGCCCTCTGTTGCGTCTGCGCAACTCGAGGAAGTCGTGGTGACCGCGCGGGCGCGGGCAGAATCACTGCAAGATGTCCCCGCTACGGTAACCGCTTTCACCGAAGGCCAGATCGCCAACATGGGTGTGGAGCGTGCTGAGGACTTTATTTACATGACTCCCGGTGTGACCTTCGTTAACACCGTAGAAGTCGGTGATAGCTCACTCAGCATTCGCGGCATCAACGGTGCCCGTGACGCCGAGACCAACTTTGCGTTCATCGTAGACGGCGTGCTCTACACCAATCCTTCTGCGTTTAACCGGGAGTATCCGGATCTGGCTCAGATCGAGGTGCTGAAGGGCCCGCAGGGCGCTCTTTACGGACGCTCGGCGGCGGCTGGCGCTGTGATCATGTCAACGAAGCGGCCTACTCAAGAATTTGAAGGCAGCGTTAAAGT
>DFQW01000003.1:2440-2665 GCA_002377985.1 Halieaceae bacterium UBA3479
GCCGGCTCGCTGGGTAGCGACGCCGCAGGCCGCTTGACAGTAACCCACCGCGCAACAGATGGATTCCTCGAGAACGTTTATTTAAATGACGACGTAGTGAACGACTATACAGAAACTGCCATGAGCGCACGCATCGTCATGGACCCCACCGATACCTTGTCAATTGACGCCAAACTCCGCTATTCAGAAGTGTCTGCCGCATCCATTGCGTTCAATGCCGCTTTT
>DFQW01000101.1:0-6004 GCA_002377985.1 Halieaceae bacterium UBA3479
CAACGGCACACAGACCGCAACCACCACTCGTTGCCTATCCCTATGACACAACCCATTCTCTACGGCATCCCCAACTGTGATTCGGTGCGTAAGGCGCGTCGCTGGCTGGAAACACAACAGATCGAATACCAGTTCGTGGATGTCAAAGACACCCCGCCGACATTGGCAACACTCAACAGTTGGCTGGTAGCGGTTGGCGAGGCGCACTTGGTTAACCGACGGAGCACGACATACCGTCAACTGCAGGAGGCGGATAAAAAGGCGCTGGAGGGGGGTACTACCGCTTCGGTACTGGCAGATCATCCGACCCTGATCAAGCGACCTGTCCTCGACTGGAAGGGTCAGGTCTCAGTCGGGTTCTCGGCGGTGGATTATGCCCACCGCTTTAACCGCTAAGGAGTCGTCATGAGCGCGCTGTATGGATTTGGTCTGGGTATCGCCACCAAGAATGCAAAAGGGGAATATCTGGATACCTTTTATCCATATCCCATAACCGATATCAACGGGGATAGCGCGGCATTGCTGAAAGACGTCTCGGGCCCGCTGGACGCCTCGCAACTGTTATCTCTGGCTACTTCACTCGAGGCGCTGGGTGACTCTCACCATGCGAGCATTGCACGACAGTTGACGGCCTCGAGCCAACCGGTACTCGCCACTCCGTTGGCTGATAACAGCGCCCCCACCTCCGTCGAAGCGGCATACCTCAAACTCCACCTACTTTCTCACAGACTGGTAAAACCTCATCAAACCGACCTCAATGGGCTATTTGGGTTGCTGCCCAATGTCGCCTGGACCGATCAGGGCCCGGTTGATTTATCCGAACTGGCCCAGCGCCAGCTCGACGCACGGTTAAGAGGCGAAGTGCTGGAAGTGTCCAGCGTCGACAAGTTTCCCAAGATGACCCAATACGTGGTGCCACAGGGGGTTCGCATTGCGCACACCGCGCGGGTTCGGCTGGGCGCTTACCTCGGCGCAGGCACCACCGTCATGCACGAGGGTTTTATCAATTTCAATGCAGGCACAGAAGGACCGGGCATGATTGAAGGCCGGATTTCTGCCGGAGTCTGGGTGGGTGCAGGCTCCGACCTCGGCGGTGGTTGCTCTACGATGGGTACACTGTCTGGCGGCGGCAACATTGTTATTTCCGTGGGCAAAGAGTGTCTAATTGGAGCCAACGCGGGTTTGGGTATCCCGCTGGGAGATCGCTGCACCATCGAAGCCGGTCTTTTTGTCACGGCGGGCACGAAGGTTAGCCTGCTGGATGATCAACAGAAGGTGGTTGAGACTGTTCCGGCTCGGTCCCTTGCCGGACGCTCCGATCTGTTGTTCCGCCGCCACTCGACCAGTGGTGCTGTGCAATGCCTGACCAACAAGAGCGCCGTGGAACTCAACGAGATATTGCATGCCCATAACTGATGAACAAGATCCTACGCTAGCGTTAACCCGACAATTAATAGCGCGACCATCGGTGACGCCCGATGATGCGGGCTGTCAGCAACTGATGGGTGAGCGCCTGGCGCGCGCCGGATTCACCATCGAAAACATGCGCTTTGGTGAAGTCGACAATTTATGGGCCACGCGGGGAGACCATGGGCCGTTACTGGTTTTTGCGGGGCATACCGACGTTGTTCCGCCCGGAGATATAGCGACCTGGCAATCTGACCCTTTTCAAGCCTCAATCATAGGACCCAACCTTGTTGGTCGCGGTGCATCCGATATGAAAGCCAGCCTGGCCGCCATGGTTGTGGCCAGCGAAAACTTTGTAAACGAACACCCGGATCACCTGGGTCGTATCGGTTTTCTTATTACGTCGGATGAGGAAGGGCCCGCCAAAGAGGGCACTGTCAAAGTCATGGAAGCACTGACTGCCCGGGGAGAGCGCATTGACTGGTGTGTTGTCGGGGAGCCCTCAAGCACACGGGAACTGGGGGATCTGGTGAAAAATGGCCGGCGCGGGTCTATCAACGCAGCTCTGGTGATCCACGGCAAACAGGGTCACATCGCCTACCCTCATCTGGCTGACAACCCGATTCACCGCGCGCTGCCCGCACTCAATGCGTTGATCAACGAGCCTTGGGACGCGGGAAACGACTTTTTTGACCCAACTTCACTGCAAATCTCCACCGTTCGGGCCGGTCAAGGCGTTACCAATGTGATTCCCGGTAGTCTGGAAGTCCTGTTTAATTTGCGCTTTAGCACGGAGATCACAGCAGAGGCCATTCGCGAACGTTGCGAGACCCTCCTCAGGCAACACGACCTCAGCTTTGACATTGATTGGTCTCTGAGTGGCGAGCCTTTCCTTACAACACCGGGAGCACTGCTCGACGCGGTGACGGAGAGTATCGAGGCGGTGACCGGATATCAGCCCATGGTCTCTACCGGGGGCGGCACCTCCGACGGGCGTTTCATTGCTCCCAGCGGGGCGCAGGTCGTCGAGGTTGGCCACGTCAACGAGACGATTCATCAGTGTAATGAGCACGTCAAACTGACGGACGTTCCCCGACTCACCGAAATCTATCGCGGTATCCTTGAAAGGCTATTACTTGATTGAATCCGCGGATGCGAGGGTCAGCGACAACCCCAGCGCCGCCCATCGCTCCGATTCAGCGGTGACGAACGCCTCAACAAATGCCATAACAGCACGAGCCAGTGGCGTCATCGGCGCTTCCCGACCCTCGCATAACACCGTTACCCCTGCGCCTACCCCCGCTTCCAACACAGACTCTGCCCCACGGAGTACCGCGATCAGGCTCTCGGTGATCTCTCGGGTCGTGGCAAGCATCGTGTCTAGGGAGGCCGCTGCCGCCTGCTCACACCCGACCTGACCGGTCGTTAGAGGGGGCAACGCCCACACCACTTGCTCGACGGGTGCTCGTTGACGCATGAGGTCAAGCAGGTAACCCTGCCCGACAGCGTTGTCGAGGGCAATGTCGTGCCACTCCGCCCGCGCACCGGACGCCTCAACAGCGGCCTGTAGCGGGTTGTCAGGCGCCAATCGGCCACAAAAAACGGGACGAGGGTGTGTTGCGGCCGCGGTCAGCACCGATGCCGTCATTGCTTCAACCCCGATCCAAAAGCCACTGGCTGTCACCCTATTCTCCTGTCCCATGGGTCTCGGTCGTATCACGGGGCCGTACGAACACATCGAAACGGACCGCTTTTCCGGTCAAAGCATGGGACGGTCTTTGTCGGCCCAATACGGGTGCGCGCAGTGGTCTTTTCACCACAATTCGTGCCACCGGTTGCTGCCACGCCCACTCCCACAGCGCTTCAGCATCGTCCTGCGGATGAGAGAGGCGCTGCAACATGGCGGCTTCCTTCTTGATAGCGGCGCTTTTTTTACGCTCGGGAAACATGGGATCCAGATAGATCACATCGCACGCGGGCACAGGAAGATTTCGGCTGTCCTGATGACGCACCGTCATTCTCTCTGCGGCTGCGCGCACCTGATCATGCCCGCTCACCTTGGCCGCGCTGACCGCATCTTGTAGCAGCCAGGCCAAAGCCGGGACCCGCTCACAAAGCGTGATCCGGCAGCCAAGATCTGCCAGAACAAAGGCATCCCGACCCAACCCCCCCGTCGCATCCCACACCGAGGGCTGGCGACTTGCCTTGACGCCCACCGCCCTGCCGAGCAGTTCATTTTGACCGCCGCGCCGGCGATGCAGCATCGTCGCCGAATCAAAGGCAATACGCACCTGGTTCCCCGCCATCTGCAACCACGCGTCAGTCTCACCAACCACCAGATAAGGTGAAGCGAGCTCCGCGCCCTCGAACACTTTGCTACCAATCACCTCAGCGGCGGCACGCGCGCGCGCCGCTGACTCACCCTTGACCGGCACGACCGGGATACGCCCGTCCGTAGCGGGGTAATCATCGTTTGTAACGGTTTGCATTGAGTGATTTGCCATGATTGACTGCATCGACGGCGCAGGTGCCTCGTAAAGTCATTATATGAGCCAATTGCATGAAGGGTTAGCCACCGCGCGACTGATTGTCGGCACGATGCTGCTGGCCGGTTGCGCTCAACTGGGTCAATACGACATCACCATCAATAACGTGGCCGTCTACGCGCCAGATGCACTACTGCATGTGGAAGGTATCGAGGACCCTGCGCTTAGCGCCTGTCTTGAGCAAACCGCGATGGATGTTCGGGCGACTGGTATCGACTCGCTGCTAACTTTGAATTGCAGTGCGGCAGGGATTGTCTCCCTCGCAGGTTTGGAACAGTTCGGCGGGATACAGTCATTAAAATTAAGCGGTAATAACATCAGAAACTTGCTGGCGTTGGAGCGGCTAACTGCGCTGCAACAGCTATGGCTGGACGGCAACGATATCGTCGACCCGATCCCCGTTTTGCGCCTGCCGGCCTTGATCCAGCTCGACCTTACGGACAACCCGGTACTACAATGCCCGCCACCGGACACGATCCCTGCGAACATGCAACTCACCCTGCCCGATCATTGCACGGCGACATGATCTACTGGCTATACAAGGCAATGGCATTGCTACCTTTGTCTGTCAAATATGTCCTGGCGCGATTGGCGGCGTTTTTATTGCATCGGGTGTTTCGCTACCGCACCACCGTCATCGATACCAATCTCAAGAACGCCTTTCCGGAACACGACGCGGCCTGGCGTCGCGATATCACCCAGCGCTTTTATCGCCAATTTACCGACGTAACCATGGAGATTCTTCACGCCTCCCGGATGACGCTTGCTGATTTCAAAGAGCGCGTCACCGTTGAGGGATTCGACGAGCTGGACAGGCTGACAGGCAACCGCGCCACGTCTGTGATCGTGCTGACCATCCATCAGGGAAATTGGGAGTGGATGATGCACGCCGCCAACGCCCATGGCGACATTGCGATCGACCCGGTTTACAAGCGCTTGCGCAACGCCGGTGCAGAGCGCTTTGCCTACGAAGTCCGCAGCCGTTTCGGAGGCGAACCGATTCTGATGGACAAGGTGGCCCGCAACGTACTGAAGCATCGGCGACGGTTTCGGGCGCTGGTGTTGTTGGCAGATCAGTCTCCCGGCGCCAGAGACAACGTTTACTGGACGCACTGGCTGAACCAGCCGACCGGATTTTTTCTTGGCCCGGCGACCATCTCACAACTGACGGGATTCCCCGTCATGTTTGCACGCTGTCGCCGAAAATCCCGCGGCCGATACCACCTCAGTCTGATACCGATTGTCGAGACACCGGGTCAGATGACCGAGGAACAGATCATCGAAGCCTATATTCGAACCGCGGAGCAATCCATTCGCGAGGAGCCCGAAAGTTACCTCTGGTCAAACCGGCGATGGAAGCATCCGCCACCGAATCAGACGGCCTGAGCAGACAGCCCGGTATTTTTGAGGTCGACCGAGAGATCAACCCAATCAAATCCCGTCTCCTGCGTAGCATGAATCACTGCACAGGAGCGCAGTCCAGACCAGCCTGCAAGCGCCGCGTCGGCCAGCTTTGGCGAATTATTCTGCTGACTGATGTGAGCCACAAACAACGTTTTTAAGTTGGCCGTATTGGCGTGATCCAGAAATAGCCGGGCCTGCGAATTCGCCAAGTGACCGTAGTCACCCCCCACCCGGGCTTTGACCGATCGCGGATACGGCCCCTGAGTCAACATGACGGGGTCATGATTGAATTCAAGTACCAGCGCATCGCAATCAGAGAACGCCTGCACGACATGGGGCGTGATGCTGCCAAGGTCGGTGAGCACCCCCAGTTTTAACACACCTGCCCAAAGGCAGAACTGGACCGGCTCACGGGCATCATGGGGCACTGGCTCGGCAGCGATATGACAGTCTCCCACATCGAATCGCTCGCCAGGCCGAATAATCACACCATGGCGCAATCCATCCAGTTTGGGACTACTTGCAGTACCGGCTGTCAGAAAAACGGGGAGGCCATAGGCTCTCGAGAGCGCCGCCACACCGCGGCAGTGGTCGCTGTGCTCGTGGGTGACCAGGATGGCGTCGATGTCGCCAGCCGATAGACCCCG
>DFQW01000101.1:6352-8431 GCA_002377985.1 Halieaceae bacterium UBA3479
AGGGTCTCGCCCGTATCGACCAAAGTCGCATTTCCCTTGCTACCACTGCCGAGGGACGCGATCCGCATCAGGTAATGTTGCCCCTCAGCAGGGTCAGCAGGGCCTGCTGCTCCCGCCGGTCGACAGACTCGCCCTCGGGCCCAACCAGGGTGATCAGGATCACCTTTTCTCCAGCGGCGTCCAATCGAATCTGATACCGGTGCCCCGCCAGCGGATGGTCGTCCTCGCCGCCCCACAACCAGTCAAACCAGCCGCTCTCGTCTTCATCCTGAGGTCCAACAAAGGTAACGTAGAGAACGCCCTGGCTACGATCGCGATCATCAATAACAAAGTCAGCATCCTCGGTCCCCTTTACTACGGAGGCCCAAGCACGATCGAAGGGCAATTCCAAACGGATGCGGGTCACCGTCTCTGTGTCCTCCAGCGTGATACGACCGGAGTCACTCATGGCGCGATCCGCCATCATAGAGATTGGTGTGGATTCCGCACTATTGGCGAGGTACTGGGAAATATCCTGCAGCATTTTTCGCTCGAGGTCATCGTCATCAGACTGCGAAGGCCAATTGACATCCTCTGCGCTCCTGTTTTGCTGCAGCACATGGAGCTCAGCGGTATTTCTTTGCACACCCGTATCGACTCGGAAGCGAAACCGCACCGCGAGTGCTTGCTCCTCGAGCTTGAACCACTGGGTATCAATAAGACCTTCCTCAGCGTCTACGGCGGCGACACCGATACCACTGGTCGTCAAAAATGCCCTGACCTGAGGCCATAGCTGTCCCGGGGCGACACTGACTAGCGCCCAGCGCTCACCGGAAAGACTCTGAATACGCACCGAATCGCCCTGGTTATTCGCCGTAAGCGGCGTCGGGCGGGGGGTTTCAAACTGTGCCGCCAGCTGCGCACTCGCTGCCACCGGCGGAACCGGATAGTCAGGCTGAATGGCGTCTGTCGTTAAGTGCGGGGGCACGTCGATCGGCGGCAACTCCGAAGAGGATTGATAACGACTCGAATTGTCCGGAAACAGGCCCTCTTCGCCGAACAGCCAGCTACACCCTGACAACGTCAGGGCAACCACGATGACACTCCCTGCGCGGATCACGAAAAATAAGCCTCCAGTGCCTTCGCCAGCGTCTCCCGGTGCGCCTCAGAAAGGGGCGTTAGCGGCAGCCGAATACCATTATCAATCATACCTTGTTGTACCATCGCCCACTTGATCGGAATGGGATTGGATTCAATAAAAAGTAACCGATTAAGGTCGGTGAGTCGCTGATTAATCGCTTCGGCGGCGTCCCACTGTCCCGCCGTTGCAAAGCGACACAGCGCGGCCATATCGGCGGCCGCTATATTGGCAGTCACAGAGACATTGCCTCTTCCACCATGACGCATGAGCTCAAGGGCCGTTGCATCGTCACCAGAAAATACAGCGAACCCGTCGGGCACTGCTTGAATCAGCGCCTTGCCGCGCTCGATATCGCCCGTCGCGTCCTTGATTGCCACGATGTTATCGACCTGACTCAGCCGCACCACGGTATCGTTCAACAGGTCACAGCCGGTGCGGCCAGGCACGTTGTACAAAATAATCGGCAGGTTGACCGATCGAGCGACCGCCTGAAAATGCTCAAACAACCCCTGCTGGGTAGGCTTGTTGTAGTAGGGGGTAACCGAAAGGGAATAATCTGCACCCGCCTCCGCAGCTGAGACCGTCAATTCGATCGCCTCATGAGTGGAATTACCGCCGGTTCCCGCCACCACAGGGATTCTGCCCCCCGATTGCTCAACAGCAAAGCGAATAACCTCGCAATGCTCTGGCACGGTAAGCGTCGGGCTCTCGCCGGTGGTGCCCACAATCCCGAGCGCTGCCGTGCCGGCTTCAATATGGTATTCGATGAGTCGTGCAAGCGCTGCCCAATCAATGGCGCCATCTGGGTGCATGGGCGTTACCAACGCAACAATGCTTCCGGTTATCATCGAACTACTCCGGGAGTCCCGTGGCGGGACAAGGACAGAAGATCATGGTGCCGCAATTATCCACTTCGGACCGAGTTTCACAACCTTGCATTGCGCATCGCGCCTCTTTTT
>DFQW01000101.1:8773-19360 GCA_002377985.1 Halieaceae bacterium UBA3479
CGTCAATCAGTTTTTCCCAAGGCACTGACCTGGAGCTCAATATCGAGCCCCTCACCAGCATCGACAAGCAGTTTATGGCGGAACAGCGACAGCGAGTGGAGCAATTGGCCAATCGGCTGGGGAGAAACCTATCCGGCGAGGCGGATCGGGACATCGATACGTTGCAGCGCATCATTGATGATCGACTCATTGCCAGCGACGATACGCTCAGCCTGCAAGCCATGGGAGTGGTACTCGGGGATCTGTTGATCGACCGGCTGGACATGGCATGGGTCATATACCGGGACCGAAAAGGACGATCTCGAGCACTCCGTTATCGGGAAACCGATATATACCTTTTTCCGATAACCATGATCTCAAGGCGTCAGGAGGTGGGGAATAATCGAAGCGTCCGTTCGGTCTATGACGAAGCGGTCAACACCACACTGCCGCGCATACCCGGAGGCAAGTGGTTACTGTAAGGGGGCAGCGATAACCAGACGCGCCGGAAAGGTGCAGGCTCCAAAACATCAACCTAGGGAACGTCTGCTCTTGGCACGTAGCTGAATATCCCCGCCGCGCCGATGGTGCGATGGACGCTACCCGATTGGTCAAGATCACCGCTGTCATAGGCGGCATCACCGGGATACAAAAAGACCATGCGATCCGACTCTCTGATCACCTTCGGGAAAAAACGGGGGGCCTCGCGTTCCTGCACTGCCGCCTCCAGTGAGGGGCAGTTTGCCAACGCCTCGATATCGTGTAGCGAAACCAACGTCGGAGGGGTCATCGGTAACGCGCCGCGATGATGTGCCGCGACCGCATCGGCCGGTTTCCACCATTGGTAATCGACAATTTCCAGGCCATCCACCTGCACCGCAGCGGCCTCCCCGACCCGTGCTAAAAAAAACCAGGTCGCAAAGCGCCGCTTGACCACGGTGGGCGTTAACCAGTGGGAAAACGGCATCATGGCAGCCGGCGCTATCGCGATACCTGCCTCTTCTTCCAGCTCCCTGCTCGCTGCTGTGCACGCTCGTGCTATCTCATCGTGGCCATCATCGTCGAGCTCCACCTTGCCGCCGGGAAACACCCAGATTCCCGGCATATGCTTCAGCGCATCGCTGCGACGCAGCAGTAATACTTCGACACCCGACGGGATCTCGCGCACCACTATGGCGGTTGCCGCAGGGGATGCGGGTTGGACTTCTCCCGAAAATTCAAGCACCGCGCTAGGGGACCGGCGCACAGGGCAGGCATTGGACATAGACATGCATAGGATCCCGCAACGCCGACAAGCCCTTGACCACCGGTTTAAAGCTTGTCGCCAGTGATTCCGTCCAACCCCAGCCAAGCGGCAGTGCCGCACTGAACGAGCGGCTCAGTTCCTCCAGCAACACACTTTCAAATGATGGTGGCACACTGGTACGGCCCGTTCTCCATTCTTCTACACCCGCTAACGCGGCGGCGGCAGACACTGCCTGATCCAAACCACCCAAGGAGTCGACCAGACCGATTTCAGCGGCCTCCGCACCCGTCCAGACCAGTCCGCCGGCGATCTCTTGCACCGCCTCGGGGGGCATTTCCCTGCCACGGGATACCAGTTCAATAAAGTCATCGTAGGCGCTGTAGGACAACGCCTGAATAATGCGCGCCATTTCGGGACTGACACCGCGATCGAAACTTGCCGCTCCCGCCAAGGACGTTGTGCCCACCCCATCGACCGTCACACCGATGTACTCGAGGATACCCTCGACCGTGGGAAAAGCGGAAAAAGCGCCAATGCTGCCGGTTAACGTTGTTGGCAGGGCCCAAATCTCATCCGCTTCTGCCGCAATCCAGTAGCCGCCCGACGCCGCCACTGTTCCCATAGACACCACAATGGGGATCCCTGCCTCACGTGCCTCCGCCAACTTGCGGCGAATCAAGTCAGATGCAAAAACGCTGCCACCGGGTGAGTTCACTCTGAGCACAATTGCTGCGATGTCCTCTGCCTCCATGGCGGTATCGATATAACCATTGATGGTGTCGCTGCCCGCCATTCCCTCTTCACTCTCACCCGGGACCAGCGTGCCCTCAACGGGCACAATCGCAATCAGCGGGAAACCCTCCTCGGCGAGCATGCGCTGTTGCTTCATATCCTCAAAGTAGCGCTCAAACTCAACGGTTTGTGGCAAGCCCTCCTCATCGGTAACGCCGACGCGCTCGGCAAGTAATGCGTTCATTTCAGTGTGATCCGCCAGCACGTCGATCCAACCGCCTGCCACCAGTGTCTCTGCCAGATCGTTATCCGATGCCGCCAATTGCTCTGCAAAGCTATCGATAAACGCATTCAATGCACCCGGAGGCAGATCCCTCCCTGTCTCCGCCAATTCGGCGTAAGCGGCCCAAAGACCCGATATCCATCTCGAAACAACGGCCCGCTCGCGCTCTGACATATCGTCGCGGAGATAGGGCTCCACAGCCGATTTGTTATCTCCCGCGCGGAACACGTGCATTGTCACGCGGATCTTCTCGAGGAAACTGCGCAGGTAGGAGCGATAAACCGAGAATCCCTCAAGAAACATACCGCCCTCTGGATGCAGTAGCACCTGATCAGCCTGAGAAGCCAATAAATACTGGGCCTGCGAGTAAAAGTCTCCCACCGCGATCACCGGCTTATCGGTAGCCTTAAAGGCCGCAATCGCCTCGCTGAGTTCCAGTGTCTGGCTGGTGGAGGGTCCTGCGAGATCCTCGAGGTTCAGAATTAATGCGGTAATACGGTCATCGCTGGCCGACCACTGGATCGCCCTGATCAGATCATGAAGCAATACCGGCCGTTGGTAGTCCTGATTCAAAAAGGCGGCAATGGGCTCTATCGGTGGATTGTCCTCTACCAGTGGTCCGGCAGGCGCAATCAACAGCGCCGCCTGATCGGGTAACGGCTCCGGCGCGGACTCTTTCATACCTATACTCAGGCCGATAAAGAAAAAGGCGATAAACACCAGTGGCAGCAGCACCGTTATGGCCCGGCTGATCCCGCTCAAAATTCGCCACAAACCTCTCAATAAACGCATCATTACTCGGCAGTCTCCTCAGTGTGATCGGTGGCCTCAGCCGCGACTTAAAAGGGCAATCAGCCCGCGTCTCGCAGCTCACGCCCGCGGTAACGGATATACAACATACAGCAGTTGAATTGGATTACCACCAGGGTCAGACCCACGATGGACAAAGTGTCGCCGCGATAGGCAAATACGGCCTCGACGCACGAAATAAAATAAAACAGCAGGATCAACTCATACCAGATAAAGAGCCGCAAACCATCTTTCATTGCCGCCCAGACATAGAAAATGAGCGGAGCACATCGCAAGCCCGTCAGGGCCCATGTCCCGGAGAAACGCTCCACATCCGCTGCCTGCTGCAATAGCAGCGCGATCCATGTCATCCACATCGCAATCCACAAGCTGCTTGTCAGTCCCCCGCGGGGACACGTTGCGCGCATGATCAGACTCAGGTCTTTCCCGGCTTGGCAAGCGCCCACTCGGCCACCCGTTTACCGAGCGCCCGGCAAATCGCCGATTCATTGTCGTCCAACGGACGATCTCCCTGCTCGGTCGCCCAGTGACTGGCGCCATAGGGCGTACCGCCAGCCGCAGTGGCTCTGAGCGCCGGTATCGAGTAAGGCACGCCGACCAGCACCATGCCGTGATGCAGTAAGGGCAACATCATGCTCAGCAACGTCGCCTCCTGACCGCCGTGCAGTGAAGCGGTGGAGGTAAAAACCGCGGCCGGTCGATCTATCAGTGCTCCCTGAAGCCAGAGCGCGCTGCTTTCATCCAGAAACTGTTTGAGGGGCGCCGCCATGTTACCGAAACGCGTGGGACTGCCAATAACCAGACCCGCGCAATTTCTCAGATCCTCCTGGGTAGCGGGCAAGGGGGTCGCCTCTGATTCGATCTCCTCGTGGGACAGCGTGCGGACGGTTCTGAGCTTTGCCTCGATGCCCTTCACCATTTCGATCCCTCGCGCTATCTGGCGCGCCATCGCCGCGGTCGCGCCGTCCCGGCTGTAGTACACCACCAAAATATAGGGCTGATTGCTCACAACATGAGATCCATTGGTTCACTCGACGCCATATCAAGCCCCACGGTACAGTGGGGCAACTCCAATACGCAACGAAACGACCATGGTAACGCATCCACAAAGCACAAAGGTGCTGCGCAGTCTTCATTATCTAAAGAGCCGCCTGCTCGAGGATCGGCTCACAACAAAGGCGGCCGCGCTGACCTTTGTGAGTCTGTTTGCGCTGGTGCCCCTGTTGACGGTGACGCTCTCGATTGCGTCGGCGCTGCCCGCCGCCGGCAATATCGAGGAGAAATTGAGCGACTTCCTGCTCCAGTTTCTGTTGCCAGAGAGCTCCAATCAGGTGGTCCAGTACCTGTCTACTTTCATCAGTCAGGCCCGCTCGCTGACACTGGTTGGGGTAGCGATTCTGGTGGTGACTGCAGTGCTGATGCTACGAAATGTGGAACTTGCTCTGAATGAAATATGGCAGAACCGGGTAAATCGCAGGCCATTACAAAGTGTTTTGCTCTACTGGACCGTTCTGAGTCTGGGGCCTCTTGCTATCGCCTTGGGGCTGGGCACGAGAGCCTATCTTTTTGCAGCGGCCAACGAATGGGGAGGCCTGAATGTTTTGGGTATCGGACCTGCTCTCATCGGACTGCTGCCATTCATCATGAGTACCGTCGGCATCACTTGCCTCTACGTGCTGGTGCCGAATTGCCAGGTGCCCTGGCGTCACGCACTGGCGGGCGGCGTATTTGCCGCCGTTACCTTCACCATAGCAAGAGCCCTGTTCACCACAGTGATGTCACAATCCAGCTACACCCTCGTGTACGGCGCATTCGCATCGGCACCGCTTTTCCTGCTCTGGATTTACGTAACCTGGATCATCGTTTTGGCGGGGGCGGTGCTGACACATGGGCTTTCCGCCCACCAGAGCAGCGAGCAGGAGAGCACACCTCTCTTGATAAAAGCACTGGATTCGCTATATCTCTTCTGGATTGCGCAGCGTGATGGCCGGGCCCTTTCAGACCTCGATGTCATTGGCACCAACCAGTGGTCGCCCGCAGCCATCGACGCAAATAGCTGGCGACACATCCGCGACCGGCTGAGTGAGGTCAATATTCTGCAAAGATCCGACCGGGGACACTATCTGCTGAGTCGGGATCTGCACTCCGTGAGTCTGGGCGATCTGGCTCAGATCCTGCGCGCTGAGCCCGTCTATCAACTGACGGACCCCGGTCCACCCTGGCGACAAACCGCAACGGCTTTGCTGGCACAGCAGCGCGAGCAGGAAGCTCAAGGTCTGGCCACGCCACTGGCGGTGCTATTTGCCTCGACCGATGCCTGATCGCATCGCTATTTGGCTGCTTCTCTTCGCACTGGGTGGTTGTGGGAGCAAGCCCGCCGACCTGCCCGATCCGGGTCAGTGGCGCGTTATCAATTACTGGGCGATCTGGTGCACGCCCTGCAGAACCGAGATACCCGAGCTCAACACCCTCCATCAGGAAACACCCCTGCGGGTCTTCGGGGTCAATTTTGAGGGTCAGACAGGTGACAAACTCGCTGCTCAGGCTGCGGAACTGGGCATTACCTTTCCCCTGCTGGAACTGGACCCGGGACCTTCACTGGGGCAAGCCCGTCCGCGGGTACTGCCTACCACCTGGCTGGTAAACCCCGAAGGCGTCGTCACCGACACGCTGGTGGGACCTCAGACACAGGCGTCGATACTGCGCGTTTGGGAGGCCCGACGCAGTGAGTCTTTGCAAACCAGCCGCCCCTGACCACTGCCTGAGGGCCCGTGAAAAGGCAATCGTCCCCGGTTTTAGAGGAATTCAGCAGAAAAGGCCAAAAAAAAGCCGGCTGTTAAACAGCCGGCAATGAAGGAGCCACTCAAAACGGGGAGAGTCTCACTAAAAGGACTCTCGCTGCTCAGACGTTTCCCTTGCGATGTCCCCGCGGGCATCACCATCTCAACAACTGACTCTATGACACAAGGTTTTCAGGAAAGTTCCTGACAACGACACTTTTTTTTGGCAACCCGGTTTTTAGGCTACCCAGCAGGCCGAGCTACTTTGTCCATCGCCGGAGGTAACAAAGATCTCCAACTCCACAACGTCACCCATCAAATCTTCCGCCAAAACCTGATCGAGTAGATAGTGGGCAAGGGCCTCAACCGTCACATTGACGATCGGCAGAAGTAATGTCTCATCACAAGGGAACCGCAGGGTCTTTCCGTTAAAGGTAGCGAAATATTCGCCGTCTCGTGCCTCCACCGCGAGCCAGGGCGATTGCGCGGGCAGCAACATATACTCGTCGTGGGCATCGCATAGCTTCTGCAAACAGCGCTTATAGACATTGTAGTCAGCCGAGAAGCCGTTCTCACCCATCTCGGCGACAATCCGGGCAGACACCCCATAGTTATGGCCGTGCAACCGTTCTCTCTCGGTAGCGGAAAAGATCGTAAAATGAGCCGCCGAGAATTTGTGTGCCTGCTTGTTAATATGCAGCGTCGCCAACTGAGTCATCGAATTGCCTCGTGGAGAAAACATCTAATGGTGTTGGAAGTGACTCAATTCGGCAACTGATACCAGCCCACCGGCGTCGCGACGACCCCGTGACCTCAGGCACTACCTGAAGTACTCTGATCGGCCAAGCATTCTGGCAGAACACTATGCACCCCATGGCCATCTTAACCGGCGCAAGCTCCGGCATTGGCGCCGCTGCGGCGGAACAGTTCGTTGCGGCTCAGTTCACGGTAATCAACTTATCGCGTCGGGCGTGTCCGGTGCCGGGAGTGCGGACCCTGACTACAGATCTATCCGACGCCCGGTCTATGGACGAAAGCTGCGAAGCGCTCTCCGAGATAGTTACAGAACAGGGCGCGCCCTCGGTCTGCCTGGTCCACAATGCATCTCTCATGCTCAAAGACCGGTGCGATTCGACCGCAGATGAAGCGATGCTACAAGCGCTGTCCGTTAATGTGCTGGGCATCAACACACTCAATCGAGCGCTACTCCCGCTTTTGCCCCACACCTCCAGCGTGCTCTATGTCGGTTCCACCTTGTCCGAAAAAGCTGTCGCCGGGGCCTACAGTTACATCGTTAGCAAGCACGCTCAACTCGGGATGATGCGCGCGACCTGTCAGGATTTGATGGGCCGGGGTATCCACACCGCACTCATTTGCCCGGGCTTTACCGACACGGCTATGCTCAGACAACATGTGGGTAACGATGCGGACGTACTGAGTAGCCTCGGCGAAATGAACAGCTATGGCAGACTGGTTGCTCCTCAGGAAATCGCCGACCTGATTTTCTGGGCGCACCATCATCCCGCCATCAATGGCGCCATCATGCACGCCAATCTGGGCCAGCTCGAACACTGAAATGACCACTGCCGATATCGTAATAAGGGAGCGAAGAGAGCGGGCATTTCTGGTGCTGGCGGGTATTTTTCTCTCCGCGATGACCCTGCTCAACGTGGTCGGCATTACCCGTTTTATTCAGTTGGGCCCTCTGGCGTTGGCCGTGGGCGTGCTGCCCTACCCACTGACCTTTCTCTGCACCGACCTGATCAGCGAGTTATATGGAAGGGCGCGGGCCAACTTTCTCGTCTCGGTGGGCCTGGGCATCAATTTTTTAATTCTGGGCGTCTTAACCGTGGGGGCCATCGCTCCGCCGGTCCCCGAGGCGGTGATGCCACCCTGGCAGGTGCTGCAGCTCGCGGCGCCGGTCTCTCTGCCCAATGGCTCGGTGGTGGAGGGAGAAATCGGCCTGTTCCATCTCATTTACGCGACCACGTCCGGGGCCGTTTTTGCGTCGATGTTGGCTTATATCGCAGCCCAATATTGCGACGTCCAGCTCTATCACTTCTGGAAACGCGTTACGCGCGGAAAACATCTGTGGCTGCGCAATAATTTCAGCACCTTGCTCAGTCAGCTGGTGGACTCACTGATGGTAGTCACCGTGACCTTCGGTGCCGCCTTTCTGGCTGGGGATATTGCGATGGGCACGCTAATTACCCTCGTGGGCAGTAACTATGCGTTTAAAGCCATTTGCGCGCTGATTGACACCATCCCACTCTACGCCGCCGTGCACTGGCTCCGGGGCTATCTACATCTGGCCCCCGGTGAGTACGCTATCGAGCAACCGGCGGCAACAATAGACCCGATTCCCTGACGAAGGGAATAGTAATCGCGCGTGATTGCGCCAAACTCAGGTGATCCAGCTGTTCGATAAAACCGAGCACTGCCCGCGGATCTCTGGCTAGCCTCAGCGCACAGTATCTCCCGACCTCGTCTGACAATTGCAGTCCGGCAGCCTGCGCTCTAAGGCCCAACAACGCCGCAATATGATCCTCTGAGAACGCGGGCAAGTGAAAAACCGGCAAGCTACCCAGGCGGGAACGCAAGTCCGGCAGTAAGCGTGACAACCGCTGGGGTGCGCACGCGGCGGCCACAATCAGGCAACCTCCCCGCTCCTGCGACTGATTAAACAGGTTAAATAGCGGCTCGTGCCAATGCGACTCGGACTCAATCGCATCGATATCATCGATAGCGATCAGGCCCGCCTCTTCAACACCCGCCAACACATGCTCGGGCGGATAGTTCAGCAAATCGTGCAGGGGGAGGTACCGGGCGTCATTCCCACCCCTATCGCAGCACGCCTGAAGCACATGGCTTTTGCCCATACCGGCGCTACCCCAAACGTAAGCGCTGCGCTTTTCTTCCGGTGCGGTCCCTACCCACCGCTCCAAGGCTTCGGTGGCGGATCGACTGAGCCAGTTCTCCCACGTCGCGAGATCCTCTCGTCGCATGGGCAACGGTATCTGGGTGCCCCGGGTCATGGTTTGTCCGAAACGCTGGCGATTGGCCTGTCGGTCTTCCTCATCAGAAACCCCGCCACACCAGCGCAAGTCCCGCCTCGGGGTCTGATGTCTGCCATTCGAACGCCTTTACCGAGGCCATCAACCGGATCAGCGTCTCGGGCTCACTCACTCCGAATACTTCCAGCACCAACGTGTCACCGTCTACCGAAACGGTGCGCACCCGCTCCAGTGTTTGAATGCTCGTCATGGCGCCAACAACGGCCTTGTAGTCATCCAGACCGATGACATTGCTGACAGAGATCATGAGTGAGCGCTGCGTCGCAGCCCCGGTCAGCTCAACCGCGTAGCGTAGCCGCATTTGCGCCGTCGCCAGCTGAACCCCGGGGGCGATCAAAGACGCCATCGAATCCGCTTGTACCGTACTCGAATGCTCCTCGGTACCGTCTGAATACACCCACTCGGCGATGGTTCGACCCTCACTGAGGCGAATCATCCGACCCAGTAACAAATGGGTCATCCCATACCGGCCCGAAGCCTCGATGACCGCACCAAAGTCGCGTTGCCAAAGCGCTTCCGGAGACACCAATAGTTCGTCGGTTAAATCATAGAGCGGTTTGCGGAGATTTAGACCGAGGGCCTCAAACTCGAGAGTGATCTCCTCCCACAGCGCTTCTTCCTCGGCGCGATTGCCGAAGCGACGGCCGTCTGCCTCGTCGATGACCAACCACAGCAAAATCGGTGGTCGCTCCTCAGTCCATAGCGTGCCATTGGCCTGCCTGATCAATTGCTCTAGGGCGGTTTGATCAATGTGCGCTACAAAGCGCGTGACACCCTGAACGCGCTCAAACTGGAACAGAGATAATTGGGCGCGGGCCGAAGATAGTGCAGCTTCCACCGCCGGATCCGCCAGCAGCCGCCTGTCTCCCGACCGCTGCAGCAACGCACGCTCCAATGCCTCACGCGCCGCGGCATCGATGGTCGCCTCGCTGCGGTCAGCCACCGCAATTCGGATGATCAACTCATCACCCGGCGCACTGTGAGCCGGATTCGCTAGCATCGAAGCCTGCACCAGCCACATCATCAGAACGCCGAGCACAGCGAAAACCGACCGTTGCCGGTGCCAAAGAGGTTGACCGTGGCTGGGTGCATGTAACATGGAGTCGCCCGTTAAACCGATGCCATCATGGGATAGAGTGTGCAGTGTATCGCTTAGCTGATGCCAAAAACCGCTACATTATCCACCAAACGCCGCGGCATTACTTTCCAGCGCTTAGCGGGCACATTACTATCTCACCACCGCTTTCAGGAACCGCATATGAGCACAACTAAAGAGCCGCAAGCCTCGCTGACTTACCGCGATGCGGGCGTGGATATCGATGCGGGCAATGCTTTGGTGGAACGCATCAAGCACGTGAGTCAGGCGACGCGTCGCCCGGAAGTCCTCAGCGGACTTGGCGGTTTCGGAGCGCTGTGTGCCATACCGCCGGGTTATTCGGAGCCCATACTCGTGTCGGGCACCGATGGCGTTGGCACCAAGCTCAGGCTGGCGATGGATCTTGGCATCCACGACACCATCGGCATTGACCTGGTCGCCATGTGCAGCAACGACATCGCCGTCGTCGGTGCTGAACCGCTGTTCTTCCTCGACTACTACGCCACCGGCAAACTGAACGTTGACGTTGCGGCGGCAGTGGTAACGGGCATTGGCAAGGGCTGTGAGCTGGCTGGTGCTGCGCTGGT
>DFQW01000197.1:0-22966 GCA_002377985.1 Halieaceae bacterium UBA3479
CGGGTGACAGCCGCGCGCGCAGCGACGCGGCCGGTAAAGACGCACGCGCAGAAAAATCGACCTATGTCAGCGCGCTGGGACTGGCGGGGGCCCGGGCCGAGGCGGATGTGCTACTGGGCGAGGCGCTGGCGGCATTAAGCGACTTTGGTGAGGCCGCCGAGGCGCTCCGTCAGCTGGCTAAGAAAATGGTTCACCGCGAGACTTGAATCGATACCCCCGCGCTCACACGACGAGCTGGGCGATCATGAGCACCGCGAGGGTAACGCCGGCCATAGCGCCGGCAACCAGATCATCGGCCACCACGCCTACCCCACCGGGTAAGCGCCGCTCCACCCAATTAACCGGCCAGGGCTTGGTAATGTCATACAGTCGAAAAAGCACCAGCGCCCCGAGCGTCACCAGCAGTGTGTCACGCTGGACGCTTAGCAATGTAGCCGGTATCAAATAGGCCAACCAAACGCCGACGACCTCATCGATCACAATGGCGGGATGGTCCACCACCTCCCAATCTGCGCCCGCGTCGTCTGCCGACCAGACGGCCAGCAAGCAAACGATCAACCACACCAGCCATAGCCACTCCAGCGCGAGATAGCCCAGCGGCCAGAGAAGCAACACGCCGAGGAGACTGCCCGCGGTGCCGGGAGCGTAGGGCGACAACCCGGCGCCAGCGCCACTGGCGACAAACGTTGCAATGGTGTTTATCCGGGGCGTTATCCAAGACTCCTCAGCATCAATTTTCAAAATGATCGTATCCCGTCATGTGTGTCACCCCGTCGCAGTGAACTCCACTGCCCGCACTCACCTGACCAATTTCAGTGCAATCATCCGGCAGTACAGCATGGTCGGGCAACGTGAAGAGCAGCTCGTAATCATCGCCCCCTCGCAGCGCCCACTCTCGGGCTTGGGCGGGATCCGGGTAAGCGCGCAGCGCCGCAGAAATCGGAATAGCACCGGGATCGATAGTCAGTCCCACTGACGACAACCGCGCCAAATGAGCCGCGTCAGCCAGCAACCCGTCTGACACATCAATCGCCGCTGTAGCGACACCCCTCAATGTCTGGCCTAAGGCCAGGCGTGGCGTCGGCTGAGAAAATCGCCCCTGTAAAAACGCTGCGTCAGCCGACGAGATAGATGTATCTGCCCCGCCGAGCAAAAAGAGTCCCGCCGCCGCGTCGCCCAGAGTGCCACTGACACAGAGGCGATCGCCGGGTTTCGCGCCACCGCGGGTTAAATAACAGCCCGTTGGCGCAGAGCCCAGCACGGTCACGGTGACAGTCAGGGGTCCGCGAGTGGTGTCGCCACCAATCAACGGCAGCGTAGCCTGCTCTGATGCTGCTCGCACACCTTCAGCGAATGCTGCCAACCAATCGGGGTTCGCCTCCGGCAGGGTCAGGGCCAGTAACATACCCTCGGGCTTGGCGCCCATGGCAGCAAGGTCGCTGGCAGCGGCCATGATGGTGCGGTAGGCAATGACGCTGGGCGAGGCGTCGGGTAAAAAATGAACGCCCGAAACAGCCGTGTCGGTAGAGATGAGGTGGGCGTGGCCTGCGGGCAGCTCCAGCACGGCGGCATCATCGCCAACACCTATCCGAACCGAGGGCGACGCACCGATCTGGGCAAAATACCGCTCAATTAGATCGAATTCACCGAGGGCCATTACTGCTCTGCTGCGAGTTCAATCGTCCTGAGATCGCGCGCCACTTTATCGAGTACCCCATTGATATAGCGATGGGAGTCGGTTGCCCCAAATTTTTTTGCCAGTGATACAGCCTCATTGATAACAACTTTGTAGGGCACGTCTATCCGATCCCTGAGCTCAAAAGTGCCCAGTCTCAGCAAATTACGCTCAATCGGGTCAAGGTCATCCAGTGCGCGATCAAGCGCCGGCGCAAACAAGGACTCTATTGCATCAACGTCTGCGGTAACGCCCTTCAGCACGGCGGTAAAGTAATCCCCGTCGGTGTGGCGAAAATCATTGTCGACACGAAACTCAGCCTCGATGTCCGCCAGATCAGCGCCCGAGAGCGTCCATTGGTACAACGCCTGAAGACCAAAATGGCGCGCCTTACGCCGCTGTGCCGCCAGGGTATTGGGCTGGGACATCAGCGGGCCAGCGTCCGCAGCAGATTGACCATTTCTACAGCGCTCATCGCCGCCTCTGCCCCTTTGTTCTCTTCGTTGTCACCCGAGCGCTCCAGCGCCTGCTCAAGAGAATCGACCGTGAGCACCCCAAACGCAACGGGTTTACCGGTGCGCAGTGCGACCTCCCCGATACCGCGCGTGCACTCGCCCGCGACGTACTCAAAATGGGGTGTGCCCCCCCGGATAACCGCACCCAATGCAATCACCGCGTCGCAATCCGGGCGTGCCGCCGCAGCCTGACACGCCAGTGGAATCTCGAAGGCCCCCGGCACCCGCAGCACACGTATCTGCTCATCAGTGATCCCGGCTCCTTTAAACGCATTGATGGCGCCCGAGAGCAAGCCCTCGACAATATCCGGGTTCCAGCGAGTGATCACAATGGTGTACCGGCCGTCGTTACCCGGGACCTGCGATGAAGAGTTATCGATACCCTTACCGGCCATAAACTTTGCTGTCCTTGCGTTAATCCGCGGTGCTCTCCGGTGCCAGAAAATCGATCACTTCCAGGCCGAAACCCGCCAGCGCATTGTACTTGAGCGGGGCGCCCAGCAGGCGAATTTGACCGACGCCGAGGTCGCGCAGAATTTGCGCACCCATGCCAATCTGATTGTAACCATCCGCGCCGGGTTGGGAGTCAACTGTTGCCTGACTCATCAACCGATCGATGTCTCCCAATAAATCATCGGCCGTTTCTGGTTTGCCCAGCAAAACCAACACGCCGGAGTCGGCCTCGGCGATCGCTTTGAGACTGGCGTCAAATGACCATGAAGCACGGCCATCCAGCGTTGTACCCACCAGATCTCGCAGCACCGCGGTCACGTGCACACGGACCAACGCCGGTTCAGAGGCGCTGATACTGCCCCGCTTGAGCGCAATATGAACCCGCCCTTGGGTCATATCCCGATAAACAAATGCCTCAAACGTACCGTAGCGGGTCTGCATCGCCCCCTGACGCAACAATTCAATAGTCTTCTGATTCGCCAGACGATAGGTAACAAGGTCTGATACCCGTCCCGCCACCAGCTGGTGTCGCTCAGCAAATGCCTCGAGAAAAGGACCGTCGGCCAGGGCGCCATCAGTGTCCAGCACCTCGGTAAACACAGCAGCGGGAATCAAACCGGCCAATGTCGCAAGATCTATCGCCGCTTCTGCAGGCGCCGTTCGCGTCAGCACGCCCCCCGCCGCCGCCGCGATCGGAAAAATATGCCCGGGTTGCACCAGGTCTGCCGCCCGACTGGTCGCGTCTACCGCAACGCGCACAGTCCTCGCCCGATCCGCCGCGGAGATGCCGGTATCAATACCGGTTGCTGCCTCGATTGAGAGCGTAAAAGGCGATTGAGAACTGTCGCCTTCAACCATCAGCGGTAAGGCCAGCTCAGCACAGCGCGCCGGTGTCATAGCCAGACAAACCAGGCCCCGGGCTTGCCGCGCCATAAAAGCAATGTGATCAGCCTCACAGTGCTCTCCTGCCACAACAACAAAGCCGGTCATACCGCCGGCACTGTTGTCATTCAGCATCAAGCAGCTCTGTCCATGCCGGAGCGCACTCAGGACCTGATCGATCTGCGCGAACTCACTCATAAGCTAGGGGAACCCGAGTCGACTTGATCGTGCTGCATGAGACGCTCGAGGTAGCGGGCAATGACATCCACCTCGAGATTAACGGCACTGCCCACGGCATACTCGCTGAATACCGTCTCTTCCCAGGTTTGAGGGATGATCGTGAGTTCGAAGCGGGCGCCGGTCACTTGATTGACTGTCAAGCTGGTGCCATCGACGCAAATACTGCCCTTTACGGCGATGTAGCGCGCCAGATTGGCCGGAGCCGTGACACCGACGCGCCAGAATCGAGCATCCTCGACCAGAGATTCGATCCGTCCCACGCCATCGACATGGCCACTCACCAAATGCCCTCCCAAGGGTGTATTCAGCGTCAGTGATCGCTCCAGGTTGACAGCATCACCCACACTTTTTTGACCCAATGTGGTCAGAGACAAGGTCTCTGGAGAGACGTCGGCCCAATAGCCATCACCGGGCAACTCGGTCACAGTAAGGCAGACGCCACTGGTAGCAATGCTATCGCCCAAAGCCACGCTATCCAGCGGCAGCTTTCCTGTTTCAATCCTCAGGCGAATATCCTGACCGTCGCCTTCTATCGCCGCGATACGACCAACTGATTGAATAATTCCCGTAAACACCCTAGCTCCCTAACGCGACACGCTCTTTGCACGGCTCATTAACATCCGACTCCCGCGCGGGTCGCAATGATACGCAGGTCTTCCCCGACACGGGTCACATCCTGAAATACAAAGCCCGGTGCAGCAGATAGCGCCTCCACCTCGAATGCGCCTATCGGACGTGCAGATGCACCGAGAAACTTTGGCGCCTGGTACAGCAGCACCCGATCGACCCATCCCTCACGGAGCAGGGCGCCGGACAAGGTCGGTCCGGCCTCGACCAAAATCTCATTGAACTGCGCCTCCCCCAGCACGCGTATCCAATCTTTGAGTAACACGCGACCGGCATGATCGGAGGCCACCGACTCAACTTGCACAGTAGCCGGTAAATCAGTTTCACCGGCAGTAACCACAATAGTTGTGGCACCTTGTAGCACCGCCGCATCAGCGGGCGTTCTGCCTGTGGAATCCAGCACCATCCGCACAGGTGGGTGCGCCAGCGCGCGGGCTTTATCGGCATCCGCCAGAGGTAGCTCCTCACCGCGCAAGGTCAGTCGACAGTTATCCGCAATGACAGTCTCTACCCCTGTGACAATGACGTCTGATTGCGCGCGCCATAGCTGCACATCCCGCCGCGCCGCCGCGCCGGTAATCCACTGGCTTTCTCCCGTGGCCATAGCGGTGCGACCATCCAGCGAGGCGGCCACTTTGAGCGTGATTCGGCCCCAACCACGGCGCATTCGAAGCAAAAAGCCCTGCAGATCAGATTCCACCCGGTCGCCAAGCAGTCCCACCTCGACCGCAATGCCGGCCTCTCTCAATGCTGCAATGCCCTGACCTGAAACCGCAGGATTGGGGTCCTCCAACGCCACTATCACACGGCCGATCCCTGCATCGATCAGCGCGCCGACGCAGGGCGGCGTCCGCCCTTGGTGGCTACATGGCTCGAGGGTGACATAGGCGGTCATGCCCCGGGCGTCATCGATCCCTTGCAGAGCCATAACTTCTGCGTGGGCCTGCCCCGCAGGGTGGGTGAAACCGGTAGCGACAATTCTGTCGTGGTCCACCAATACACAACCCACAGGGGGGTTGGGTGTTGACCAAAAACGGCCGCTGCGGCCTATCTCAATCGCATGCTCCATGAACACGCGATCGCGCTCTTGAGTCATGGGCTATTGCCACTCGCGGGCTCTGCCTCAAGGGATTCAATCGCATCACGGAACTCCGCCAGATCCTGAAAGCTGCGGTACACCGAGGCAAAGCGCACATAGGCCACATGATCCAACATTTTGAGCGAATCCATAACCAACTCACCGACCTGCCGCGACTTCACCTCTCGCTCACCGGTAGCGCGTAATCGATGCTTGATTTGATCAATCTCTGCCTCGATGTTCTCAACCGAAACAGGTCGCTTCTCCAGCGCCCGCAATAAACCGGAGCGTAACTTCTCCTCATCGAAGGGTTCACGACTGCCGTCTTGCTTGATCACACGGGGCAGCACCAGTTCTGCCGCCTCATAGGTGGTAAAACGCTCAGTACAACTCAGGCACTCTCTGCGACGACGCACCTGGGCCCCCTCAGCAACCAGCCGGGAATCGATCACTTTCGTTTCATCGGTGCTGCAAAAAGGGCAGTGCATGATCGTCAGATTCCGCTCGGGGTAACCCGGTCTTTAGCGCGAGTAAACCGGCATCGATGCACACAATGCCTTAACCTGCTCTCTGACCGCAGGGATCACCTGCTCAGCGGTGCCCGCCTCCAAAGACGCCAGCACATCGCATATCCAATTGGTCAATTGCTCGGTTTCTGCCTCACCAAACCCGCGTGTGGTAATGGCGGGAGTGCCCAGACGCAACCCTGAGGTGACAAAAGGTGACCGCGGATCGTTGGGAACGGCGTTCTTGTTGACGGTGATGTAGGCCTCACCCAAAGCGGCATCGGCATCCTTCCCCGTGTACTCCTTGCCAATCAAATCCAGCAACATCAGATGATTGTCCGTGCCACCAGAAACAATTTTATGCCCCCGCGCCATAAAGGTTGCCGCCATCGTCTGAGCATTGCGGATAACCTGCTTCTGATAATCTATAAACTCCGGTGCCATCGCTTCCTTAAAGGCAACCGCCTTGGCTGCGATCACATGCATCAAGGGCCCGCCCTGAGCACCCGGAAAAATCGCCGCATTGAATTGCTTTTCCAGCGCCTCGTTGGCCTTCGCCAGAATCAGCCCAGAGCGGGGACCGCGCAGGGTCTTGTGGGTAGTCGTCGTCACCACGTCGGCAAAGGGGACGGGGTTTGGATAAACCCCGGCAGCAACCAGCCCGGCGACATGGGCCATATCAACCAATAAATAAGCCCCCACCTCGTCCGCAATTTCTCGAAACCTCGCCCAATCAAGCGTACGACTGTAGGCGGAGAATCCAGCAATGATCATCTTGGGTTGGTGCTCGAGGGCAAGCGCTCTCATCGCTTCATAGTCCATGAGGCCTGACTCGGGATCGATGCCGTACTGCACCGCATGGTAGATCTTGCCCGAAAAATTAACCGACGCGCCATGAGTCAAATGACCGCCGTCTGCGAGGCTCATTCCGAGCACGGTATCTCCGGGCTTGAGCAGCGCCTGAAACACCGCAATATTGGCGCTGGAGCCGGAGTGCGGTTGTACATTGGCGAAATCAGCCCCAAAAAGTGCCTTGGCACGCTCTATGGCAAGCGTCTCCGCCTTGTCGACAAATTCACAACCGCCGTAGTAGCGCTTCCCCGGATAGCCCTCTGCGTACTTATTGGTCAGGACAGACCCTTGCGCCTCCATTACCCGCGGGCTGCAGTAGTTCTCTGAGGCGATCAGCTCGATGTGCTCTTCCTGACGCACCGTTTCGGCATGCATGGCCGACCAGAGTTCCGTGTCAAACGCCTCGATCGTCTGTGCGTCGCGGTCGAGGTACTGTGAGAGATAGGTTGCAGCGTGGTTCATGAAGCGGTCCTGGTTGGGTTCGCGACACCTCAAGGGTGGCAGCATAATGTGAGACCGAAATGTTAGCCGAACGGCGCGCCGACGTCAGGCATTTATGAGATAAACACTTCATTTGTTTGCGATTAAGGGTTTACGATAGTCGGTTTGAGTCTGGGAGTATTGCGGTGAAGATGATTGACCGTGTCTTGTTTGACACCCCACCACAAGACCGTGCGTCGTGACCGATTGCGTGCAGATAGGATGGCGCGAGTGGATCACACTGCCAGACTTGGCGGTCCCATGGGTTAAGGCTAAAGTCGACACCGGTGCGCGGACTAGCGCACTCAATGCACAAGATATTCAACCCTTCGAGCGCGATGCGACACAATGGGTCAGCTTTAGTGTGCGGCATTCACTGGCCGACAATCGATTAATTACCTGCGAAATGCCGATCCATGAATATCGTGACGTGACTGATTCCGGAGGCAATACGGAGTGCCGACCCGTCATTCGCACCGAAGTCCACATCGGCTCATTGCAGTCAATTATCGACATCACCCTCACCGATCGCAGTACCATGCGGTTCTCCATGTTACTTGGCCGTACTGCGCTGCCCGCAGACGCGTCCGTGTGGCCAGGACGTTCCTTCCTACTCGGCGGAGATCGATTCGCCCCACCGGAAACATAATGAAAATAGGTATTCTGTCCCAGAACCCCAAGCTGTACAGCACTGCGCGATTGCTGGAAGAGGCCGTTGCCTCCGGACATGAGTGCCGGGTTATCGATACGCTCAAGTGCTATATGGACATCAGTTCGGCAAAGCCGGCGATCTGGTATCGAGGCAACCAGCTTGAGCATCTTGACGCAATTATTCCTCGCATCGGCGCTTCTGTTACCAACTACGGCACCGCCGTTATTCGCCAATTTGAAATGATGGATACCTATGCACTGGTTGGGTCGATTCCCCTAGGGCGATCCCGATCAAAATTGCGTGCACTGCAATTGCTCTCCAAGAAAGGACTGGGCATGCCAGCGACCGGCTTCGCCCACGATATTTCCAATACCCGACAGCTGATCAAACTGGTAGGCGGCGCGCCTGTTGTCGTGAAGTTGCTTGAGGGCACGCAGGGCCGGGGCGTCGTGCTGGCGGAAACCACAAAAGCCGCCGAGTCTGTCATCGAGGCATTCAAAGAGCTGGGAGCTGACTTCCTGGTACAGGAGTTCATCAAGGAGGCCGGCGGTTCGGACGTGCGCTGCTTTGTCATCGGCAACCGGGTCGTCGCAGCGATGGAGCGAACCTCGGCGGCGGGGGAATTTCGCTCAAACCTGCATCGGGGTGGCAGTGCCAAACTCACCAAACTCAGTACCCTGGAACGACGCACCGCGATCAAGGCGGCACAGACAATGGGGCTAAATGTAGCCGGCGTAGACATTTTGCGCTCAGATCGTGGCCCGCTGGTCATGGAAGTCAACTCTTCTCCCGGGCTCAAGGGAATTGAAGAAGCAACCGGCGTCAATGTCGCGGGGAAGATCATCAAATTCATCGAATCGCACGTCCATACCGGAAAATCTCAGCGTCGCATCAAGGGGTAGCGGCATGATGGGTACCAGCACTGGCGTCACAAAATTAGCGACGCACTTCAAGATTGGCGGCGCCGTCATCGCTCCGGGTGAGGCAAAAACTGTCGAAATCCCGGTTGCCCCGACCTACGCGCACGATGATTTAGCCATTTCAGTTCATGTTATCCACGGCAAACGCGCGGGACCTGCCCTTTTTGTGTGCGCAGCGATTCATGGCGACGAGATCAACGGCATCGAAATTATTCGTCGTCTTATCAAGCGCATTGATGTGCGCAAGCTGCGCGGTACGCTACTGGCGATACCCATTGTGAACGTCTACGGCGTGATTTCTCACTCACGCTATTTGCCGGACGGACGGGACCTGAACCGAAGCTTTCCGGGCTCAGCCACCGGGTCGCTCACGGGGCGGGTCGCTCATACATTTATGCAGGAGATCGTTGCCAATTGCACCCATGGCATCGATTTACACACCGGCGGCAGGCATCGCAGCAACTTTCCACAAATCCGAGCGGAGCTTAGTGATCCCAGTGTGCGCGCCATGACCGAAGCGTTTGGTGCGCCGCTGGTCATTAATTCGGCGGTGCGTGACGGTTCCCTGCGGCAATGTGCGACCGAGCTCGGGGTGCCGGTCATCCTCTATGAGAGTTGTGAGGCCCTGCGCTTTGATGAGGTCCATATTCGCGCCGGTGTAAAGGGTGTGGTCAACGTCATGCGCCATTTGGGCATGTTGCGAAAAAGCCGCGCCAAACAGCGGCATGCAACGATCTTTAGCCGGCAGACACAGTGGCTAAGAGCCCCCGCCAGCGGCATTCACCGTATGCTTGTGCCATTGGGCGCTCAGGTCAGCGAAGATCAGGTGATCGGCCTGATAGCCGACCCATTGGGCATTGAGGAAACCGAGGTCAGGGCGCCGGTAGCCGGCGTCATTATCGGGCGATCCAACCTGCCACTAGTCTATGCGGGAGACGCCCTGTTCCACATTGCCGATATGCACGAAGAGGCCGTGTTTGAGGTCGAATCATTCCACGAGCAATTAATGCCGTCAGACTATCAGCCTGCGGAGGACGACCCCAGCAGCGCACCCATCGCGCTCTGAGCGATCTGCGCTCACGCTGTCGCAAAAGCGAAAATCATCAACAGCCATGACGCATGGGATGGGAAATCCTCAGCGATTGGATAGAATATGCGCGGCGGCTGGAGTGCCCAGCGGGGTCGTGAGTGGGGGCCACCGCACCGCACCCTAGGATATTTTTACCCCAAACAGACGAGGACAAGCCGGTAATGACGAAGAAGTTCATGACCTTCAGGCACTGGAAAACCGATGAGGTTAAAACCATTGAATTCCGGGAGGCAGATGTACCCGTGAACCCAGGGAGTGAGCGGCTTGTTGTCTGGAACGAAACCGAGCAAAAGCTGGAAGACGTCATCAAGTCCACCATCGTAGAGATCCGAGAGGAATAGCGGGTCAAATCTCCGCGATAGGCATTAGGTGCGGAGGTCCTTCATTCAGTACACTCGCCTGCCATGGCGACCTCACCAAGCCCGGGGAGAACACTTTTGACACCCCGTAGACAGCGATTTTAGGGAGACAGATCGTGGCGCAATACGTATACACCATGAACCGCGTGGGAAAGATTGTCCCCCCGAAAAAAGAAATTCTGAAAGATATCTCCCTGTCGTTTTTTCCCGGCGCAAAAATAGGTGTGCTCGGCCTGAACGGTGCCGGCAAGTCCACCCTGCTGAAAATCATGGCCGGGATCGACACAGATATTCTGGGCGAGGCGCGCCCCCAGCCAGATATCAAGATAGGTTATCTGGCGCAGGAACCGCAGCTCAATCCTGATAAAACCGTGCGAGGCAATGTAGAGGAAGGCGTGCAGGACGCCATTGACGCGCTGGCGGGGCTCGAAAAAATCTACGCCGACTACGCAGAACCCGACGCCGATTTTGATGCGCTGGCCAAGGAGCAGGCTCGCCTGGAGGACATTATTCAGGCCAAGGACGCGCATAATCTCGATACCCGGCTTGAAATCGCCGCCAACGCACTGCGACTTCCCCCTTGGGATGCCAATGTCGACACCCTCTCGGGTGGGGAAAAACGCCGCGTTGCGCTGGCGCGTCTGTTGCTCTCAGAACCCGATATGCTGCTGTTGGACGAGCCCACCAACCACCTTGATGCCGAGTCTGTCGCCTGGCTGGAGCACTTTCTCGAAGATTTTCCGGGCACAGTTGTGGCGATAACCCACGACCGATACTTCCTCGACAATGCCGCTGGCTGGATATTAGAGCTCGACCGCGGTCGCGGCATCCCCTACGAGGGCAACTACTCCACCTGGCTGGAAACCAAGGAAAAAAGACTCGAGCAAGAGCAGCGCCAGGAGGCGTCGCATCAGAAAGCCATCAAGGCCGAACTGGAGTGGGTGCGCTCCAACCCCAAAGGCCGCCAGGCAAAGAACAAGGCCAGATTACAGCGCTTTGAGGAGCTCAACTCTCAGGAATTTCAGACCCGCAACGAGACCAACGAGATTTACATCCCCCCCGGTGCCCGCCTGGGAGACAAGGTCATTGAGGTCAGCGGTCTGCGCAAAACCTTTGGTGACAGACTGTTGTTTGAGGACGTCAGTTTTGTCGTGCCGAAAGGCAGTATCGTCGGGATCATCGGCGCCAATGGCATGGGGAAGTCCACGTTATTTCGCATATTGATGGGCCTCGAGACGCCGGATGGAGGAGAAGTTATCGTCGGCGAAACCGTCGAGCTGGGTTACGTTGATCAGTCCCGGGATGATCTCGACGGCAGCAAAACCGTATGGGAGGAAGTGTCAGACAGTCTCGATATCATCCGCATTGGTAGCTACGAGATACCCTCCCGAAGCTACGTGGGTCGATTTAATTTCAAGGGATCTGACCAGCAGAAGTTTGTCAAGGATCTGTCGGGGGGCGAGCGCAATCGGCTGCATCTGGCGAAGCTGTTGAAGCAAGGTGCCAATGTCTTGTTATTGGACGAGCCCACCAATGACCTTGATGTTGAGACACTGCGCGCACTGGAAGAGGCCTTGTTGGCATTTCCGGGCTCTGCGCTGGTGATTTCCCACGACCGCTGGTTTCTTGACCGCATTGCCACACATATTCTCGCCTACGAAGATGACGGCAACGTCGTCTTCCACGAGGGTAATTACACCGACTACGAAGAGGACCGAAAGCAGCGCATGGGCGCTGCCGCCGCGGTGCCCAGCCGGGTCAAACATCGCAAGCTCAAATAGTGCCGATCGGCGTGCCGTCTCGCTTGCAAGGTTCCATAGCGGTGCAAAGCGATGTCAGGAGCATGCGTCCAGCGCCTCTGACAATCGCGCGACAGGAATCACCTTGAGGTTGGGAATGGGCTTTTTGGGTGCATTGGACTTGGGCACGATCGCCACCTTGAACCCGTGCTTGGCAGCTTCCGCCAGCCGCTCCTGACCGCTGGCTACAGGCCGAATCTCGCCGGAGAGTCCCACCTCACCAAATACCACCCAGTCCCGCGGCAATGTGCGGTTACGCAGACTTGATACGACCGCCAACAGCAGGGCCAGATCCGCCGAAGTCTCCATCACGCGGACGCCGCCGACCACATTGGCGAAGACGTCCTGATCACCCACATGAATCCCACCGTGGCGATGAAGCACTGCAAGAAGCATGGCCAACCGATTCTGCTCAAAGCCGACCGTGACTCTTCTTGGATTGCCCAGAGAGCTGTCATCCACCAAGGCCTGAATCTCGACCAACAGCGGGCGGGTGCCCTCCCAAACCACAACCACGGTCGTACCCGGGGCACTGTGCTCAGAACGATCGAGAAAAATAGCCGAGGGGTTGGATACCTCTTTAAGACCGACATCGGTCATGGCGAAAATACCCAGCTCGTTAACCGCGCCAAAACGGTTTTTCTGGCCCCTGAGGGTGCGGTAACGAGAGTCATGGTCGCCCTCGAGCAAGATTGAGCAATCAATCATGTGCTCGAGCACCTTGGGGCCCGCCAGGCTGCCATCTTTGGTGACATGGCCCACAAGGATCAGCACAGTGCCCGTTTGTTTCGCGTAACGCGTGAGCTGGGCGGCGCAATCTCGCACCTGAGAGACGCTACCCGGCGCGGACGTCAGGGTCTCGCTGTGCACAACCTGAATCGAATCCACCACCAGTATCGTAGGTTTAAGCGCCTCGGCAGAGGCAAGAATGACATCCACATCGGTCTCGGCGAGCAACTGCAGTTGATCAGAGGGCAAGCCCAGTCGCTTCGCCCGCATCGCGATTTGCTCTGGCGATTCCTCCCCGGTGACGTAAAGCGCCGCATGCCGGCTCGCCAGGCGACAGAGGGTTTGCAGCAGCAATGTGCTCTTGCCGGCGCCAGGATGCCCACCGATCAGAATACTGGATCCGGGAACAAGGCCCCCGCCCAACACGCGATCAAACTCTGCAAAGCCTGATTCCAGCCGCGGCAAGTCGATCACCGCCACGTCTGCCAATTTCTGTACCGCCGATGTGGTCCCGGCAAAACCGGCGCGACGCGCACTGCGGCCACCTGCCGCAGTTTTCCCGGCTGGGGCACTCAAACGGATTTCCGAGAGGGTATTCCAGGCGTGGCACTCGCCACACTGGCCCTGCCACTTCGGATAGTCTGCCCCACAATCGTTACAGACAAACGCTGTTTTTGCCTTGGCCACGCGAAACTCCAGAGAACCTGATCGTAGAGGCTGTATTCACTCAGGTAAGCCGGTATCCTATCAGACCGTTCACTCCCTAACGCATCCAATGCAACCCGGTTCCCTCATTCCCGATCGCCAACTGACCTTCTCCCCCGAACTGGCTGCGACCATTGGCCTGGAGGAGGCTGTCCTGCTTCAGGAAATCGGTGGGCTATTGAAAGACCGCACCGGTTGGACGGCGGTCAATTTGCAGCAGCTACAAGCGCAGCTGCCGTTTTGGTCAACAACGCAAATTGGCGAGCTCATCAAAAAATTGACGGAGCTGGGAATCCTCGCGTCAGCGCACCACCCGGACCCGCAAATGCTCATGCTGGCTATCGCCTCTCCTGAGCGCACTGACCGCAGTGCCAACACACCGGATCGCCCACACCATGCCGTCACCACACCCTGGATACCGGATCGCGCATTGATAGATCTGCTCATTCTGAACCACGGTATGACCGACGCGTTTATCGATGAAGCGAGGCAAAGCTTTATTCCGGACGCAAACAGAGAGATCGAAACCCAGTTCAGACAACACGTGCTCTCGCAATGGCGTACCCGGCAAACACAACAGAATACCTTCGAAATCAGTCCGGCAGCGCCCTTTGGCAAGGACTGGGTGCCGAGCCAGGACGCCCTTGAAATTTTGACCCAAGCCGGCATCGATGCGGCGTTTGCCAACGCTGTCAGGGCGGAGTTCGTATTATATTGGAGTGAACGCGGTGGCGCCCCCAAAGAGATCAATAGCCGATTCGTAGAGCACGTGAGACGCCGCTGGCTCAGACATACGAGCCAGATGCAGCACAGCACGGAACCCACTCGTATTCCCCGCAATTGGCAACCCGATCCGGCGGTCTACGACACCCTGCGCCTGGCGGGTATCGACGAGGCATCGGCTCGGGCCTTATTGCCCGAGTTCATCATGTATTGGTTGGACAGCAACGAGGTTCATACCTCTTGGAACAGTAAATTTTTGCAACACGTAAAGCGCCAGTGCCGGGCGGACAATGAGGGAGATCAGCATGGTGGAGAACAAGGACGCGGCAACGCTGGCACGAGCTATCGTTCAAAAGACCGAAGTCTCAGCGACGACCTCACCGACACCAGCTGGGCCAGCTGATAAGCCAACCCAACCGGAGGCGCAAACGGTTGAGACAATCAATCAGGTCTTTGCGCTCTTTCGCCTCAACTATCACAACCAGTATTACGCAGCCTGGAGCGACGCCGAGCAGGTAAAGCAGGTCAAGCGGCTGTGGCTGGAGGCTTTGGCTTCTTACCCTACCGCCGTGATTCTCCGGGCCGCGCAGCACGCTATCGAAAACAGTGACTATCTGCCCACGCTCAACAAAATGATCGATGCCTGCCGGTTTTGCCTCACCGATCTTGGGTTGCCTACACCTTACGACGCCTACCGGGAGGCTTGCCTTGCGCCATCACCAAAAGTGGAAGCGCCGTGGCAGCACCCGGCCGTCTATCTGGCCGGTCGCGACAGCGACTGGTTTTTCCTGGCGACTGAGCCCGAGGCCAAAACCTGGCCCGTGTACAGAGAACACTACGAACGCTGGGCCAGTCGCGCGGCACAGGGAGAGGTCCTGCGGGGCCCTGACCGAATCGCGATAGCGGCACCCGATACTTCCCTGCCCAGCACTGAAGAGCAAACGAGCCATTTGGCACGGCTCAGAAAAGAGGTGGGTCTCTAACTATTGGTCTGTGTCGGGATGCTCACGCCAATGCTGGATGGCATCGATCAGCCGCTGCGACTGAGCACACATCATGTCGTACTTGAGCGTCACCAACCCATAGTCTGCCTCGGCACAGGCTGACTCCAGTTCCCGCGCAATAGACGACAGCATCGTGGCATGAAGATTGGCACTGGTACCCTTAATGCGGTGGGCGATCTGTCTAAGCGACTCGCTATCCTGCGCCGCGACCGCCTGCCGGCTGGCGACAATATCGGCATCCAACTCTGCAAGAAATGTGTCGAGCAGACTTGCCACAACCTCGCGCTTCCCGCCAAGCATCTCAAGAAGCGCACTAAAATCGATTGGTGCCGCAGGATGACTCACACTGCGCCGCCAATACTCAGGATGACAATGCCAGCGGGTAGCGCATAAAGCTCATGCCTCAATACCCTGCATAGTCGTCGCGCGCCAGATTTTCAAAGCGGGTGAATTCAGCCTGGAAGGCCAGACGACAGATACCAATGGGACCATTGCGCTGCTTGCCAATGATAATTTCAGCGACGCCCTTATCGGGTGAGTCCTCGTGATACACCTCATCACGATAGATAAACATCACTACATCAGCATCCTGCTCGATCGCGCCAGACTCACGCAGGTCGGAGTTGACCGGACGCTTGTTTGGCCTTTGCTCCAGAGCGCGGTTGAGTTGCGACAGCGCCACCACGGGGCATCGAAACTCCTTGGCGATAGCCTTCAGGTTACGCGAGATCTCGGAGATCTCTGCGGTGCGCCCTTCTGACGCGCCCGCCACCCTCATCAACTGAAGGTAATCAACCATGATCATTGCGAGGTCGCCATGCTCTCTTGACAGTCTTCGGGCCCGCGCCCGCACTTCGGTCGGAGTCAAGGCAGGGGTGTCATCGATAAAAATAGTGGTGTCTTTAAGCTTGGCCATCGCAGCGGAGAGTTTGGGCCAGTCGTCCTGCTGGAGTTTGCCCGTCCGCAGGCGCGACTGATCGATTCTGCCAAGGGAGGACATCATTCGGACTACCAGCTGCTCGGCCGGCATCTCCATGGAGAAAACCACAATGGGCTTGTCGGTATGCGCCGCTGCATTTTCGACCAGATTCATGGCAAAACTGGTTTTTCCCATCGAGGGCCTTCCGGCGACGATGACCAGATCAGAGGGCTGCAAGCCCGAGGTTTTTTTATCCAGATCAATAAAGCCGGTGGTCAGCCCCGTAATGTCACCGCCAGTGTTGTATAGCTCCTCGATACGCTCTAAAGCCCCCGTCAGCAAGGGTGCCATCCCTCTGGGACCTCCGGTCTTGGGGCCACTCTCCGAAACCGCCATGATGAGACGCTCTGCCTCATCCACCAGTTCCTCGGCACTCCGCCCTTCCGGGTTAAAACCTGCGGTCGCAATATCCTGGGCGGCGCCAATCAGTTTTCTCAGCAGCGCCCGCTCCCTGACGGCCCGGGCATAAGCGCTGACGTTGGCCGCGGTGGGGGTTTGCTCAACCAGATCAGTGAGATAAGTGTGGCCACCCGCCGCATCTAGCTCCCCCGTAGCCAGTAACCGATCTGCCACGGTGATCACATCAATCGGTTCGTTACGATCAACCAATAACGCGATCTGGCGAAAGATCGCCCGATGCTCCGGTCGGTAAAAGTCTCCCGCGTCTACCAGTTCAGCAATGGCGTCCCAACTTTCGGGCGCGAGCAGAATTCCGCCAATAACGGAACGTTCAGCTTCGACTGACTGGGGTTGCATGCGGATGCGTGCGATGTCTGCATCCTGAGATTTAACCGACTCCAAGACCTAACCTTTTCAGTGACCCATCAAACCCGTGGCGCGGGGGGTGTCAGGCCGTATAACCGCAACACCACCGCACTTAGCCGGGCCGGTTAGATTACCTGCGACGGGTATGACACGCCAGCAGATATCGTGGAGCCATCGGCGGGATGAGCCCCGCCAAGCCTTACTCGGCGACGATGTTGATCATTACCGACGTGGTGACTTCAGCATGAAGCTGAATCATGACCTCAAACTCGCCAAGCTCGCGGATGGCGCCCTCGGGCAACCGAACCTCCGCCTTGTCGACCTCACACCCTGCGGCAGTCAGGGCTTCCGCGATGTCGCGCGTACCCACCGAACCAAAGAGCTTACCCTCTTCACCGGCAGTGGCTGCGATAACGACAGAACCAAGGGCCGTCAGCGCTTCGCCCCGCGCTACAGCAGCAGCCAAGGTTTCGGCAGCAGCCGCTTCCAATTCGGCGCGTCGCGCCTCAAATTTCGCGACGTTATCTTCGGTGGCGGGCACCGCTTTCCCTTGGGGTATCAAAAAATTACGTCCGTATCCGGGCTTGACGTCGACCTTGTCGCCGAGCCCACCCAGATTGCCAACGTTCTCAAGCAAAATGACTTCCATTGTTCCTTCCTTCCTCTACTCTCCGACCCGCCTATCAGCCGTCTTGCGAATTGGCCTGGCCGGCTATGTCCCGTTTGAACCACCACCAGAAGGCGCTGCCCATCTGGCCCTGAAGTCAACGAACGCGTCGACAACCACACATCCCACCCACAACCACTTTGCCGGGTCCAATACGACCCACAGCATGTACATGAGCGTCAACCAAGTGGCCCCTTTGCCCGCATGCACTGCATAGGCATGCACTAGCGCAAAGCCCACGATGGTAAGGGGCAACACCACGGCCGCACTCCACACCATCCAGTCCTGCCCCAACCACCACAGTAGTGAGGCCAGTCCTATCATTCCTACCACGGCCACCTGAGGTAGCCGTAGCGCACGAAATTCAGCACCAAACCCGCCAGGGTTAAAAAGCGCTGCCTGCCAAAAGCGCCCCAATAGCAGGCTCATCACCGCAATGACCGCATTACCGGTCGCCAGCAGCGCGGCTACCTGGGGGACCGTCAGCGAATTGAATGCCAACTGCCCCGCCGCCTCGGCCCGCACATCTTGTTCCAATTGAGCGAGCGCCTGATTGAAGGTCGCGACCAGTTCCTCCAAAAAAACCCCATTCAGGGTCGTCAGTACAAAGCCACCCACTATCGCCAAGGGCAGGCTGGTCATAATGGCTAACGAGAGACTGACGCTCTCCCGCAGCACAATTGCCAGCACAAACACACCGAGCAACAGCAATACACTGCCGGTATCGCCCGTCATCAGGGCGATGATCACCGCGGGAAGCAACGCCCAAAGGACCAGCCACCCGCCAGCGGCAACACCTCGTCTCAGCGTGACCAGCGCGATTGCCGCCGCGCTGATCCAGCCGAACAGCAGACTGCCAGATCCCAGTACCGCAACGGCCAGCGCCTGCCACCGGCCGCGCATTATAAATTCAGCGAGGCCGCGCACGGTTACTACCTAGTCGTGAGCGTCGGTGTAGGGCAACAGTGCGAGATAGCGGGCGCGCTTTACGGCCGTTGCCAGCTGCCGCTGATACTTTGCTTTCGTGCCAGTGATCCGGCTCGGCACTATCTTGCCGGTCTCTGAGATGTATTGCTTGAGCATGTCCAGATCTTTGTAGTCGATCTCCGTCACGCCCTCGGCGGTAAACCGGCAAAACTTACGTCGGCGAAAAAAACGTGACATGGCTTACTCCTCGTCGTCTCTGTCAGATGCGTCAGAATCGTCGTCATCATCTGCGTCATCCATGGACTGCTCGGCCGCTCTTTTGGCCTCGCTGTCCTGGCGTTCCTGATAGCGCGCCTTGCGCTCCTTGTCCTCGCGCTCCGCTTTCATCAGCAGGGACTCTTCCAAGACAGGGCCGTCGCGACGAATCACCATATTGCGGATCACCGCGTCGTTGTAGCGGAAAGTGGTGGTCAACTCTTCCATGGCCTCGTTGGAGGCCTCGACATTCATCAACACGTAATGCGCTTTGTGAATTTTGTTAATGTGATAAGCCAACTGACGTCGGCCCCAATCCTCCAGACGATGCACTGTGCCGCCATCTTTGGTGATGACGTTACTGTAACGCTCGATCATTCCGGGGACTTGTTCAGACTGGTCTGGGTGGACCATGAACACAACTTCGTAGTGTCGCACTCGCGTACTCCCTATGGTTTACAGCCACCCGTCACGCGGTGTGGCAAGGAGGATGGGCTCAAAAAAAGCCCGGCCAAATTTTTGAGGAGCGGAGTCTACAAAGCCAACTGCCAGTTTGCAACGCCGAAGTTTGGCAGGATTTTAAGCCTAACCCGCCTGTTTTCGCCGGCGTTGCCGTACCGCCTCAAACAAGCAGATACCAGCGGCCACCGACACGTTGAGACTGGAAACTGACCCCGCCATCGGTAATGACACCGTAAAATCGCAGGCTTCCCGCGTCAGACGGCGCATCCCGCTGCCCTCTGAGCCCAGTACCAGCGCGCAAGGAACAGTCAAATCCTGATCGTGTAGCGTGTCTGACGCGTCCCCCGAAGTGCCTATAATCCAAACGCCCGCCTGTTTGAGGTGCGCTAGGGTCCGCGCGAGGTTGGTCACCCTCACCCAGGGAACCGTCTCGGCCGCGCCGCTGGCGACTTTGCGCGCCACGTCGTTGATATCCGCGCTTTTGTCTTTGGGGAATATCACTGCCGTCACCCCGGCGGCGTCCGCACTGCGCAAGCAGGCACCCAAATTATGGGGGTCGGTCACACCGTCGAGAATCAGCAGTAATGGCTGTTCCGCCGCCGCCACCATTGCCATCAAATCAGACTCACTGGTTTGGCCCGCCGCCTCGTAAGAGGCGCCCTGCTGCAGTCTTGCCACAACACCTTGATGCCGCCCCGGGGTCAACGCATCCAAATCGGACTTGGCACACCGTTCGACGACAACGCCCTGTGCCTGCGCCAGGTCATGCAGAGCCTGCATCCGCTTGTCATTGCGATCCCGTTGCACCATCAAGGTTTGAATCTGGCCGGGACGCTGACGAATCAGGCTCTCCGTGGCGTGATACCCAAAAACGAGCTCTGTCATGTCTCAACGCCGCTTGCGGCCGCGCGACGGTCGCTTGGCGGCCGCGGCAGGCTTCTTGCTTCGGGCAGCTTTCCCCCGACCAGACTTTTGGGCAGCCGCTTTTGAACCAGCGGGCTTTTCACCTGATTGCTTCTTGTCGGCTTTGCCCTTGTCTTTTTTCTTGCCTTTGACAGGTCGAACGTCCTCCACACCGGCAGCACGGCGCGGCGCGTGCCCGGGCTTGCCGGAACGGCGCGTCTCGACCATGCCGGCAAGCTCGAGGTCAATCTTGCGATCGTCCAGATCTACCCGCGCGACTTTAACCGTAACCGCACCACCCAGTTGAAAAACCCGTCGGGTGCGCTCACCTACCAGACGCTGCTTGGCCTGATCAAAATGGTAGTAATCCCCCGGCAGAGCACTGACGTGCATCAAGCCCTCAATGTACAAGTCACTGAGTTCGACGAAACAACCGAAATTGGTCACCGCGGCTATTACGCCCGCAAACTCCTCGCCAATACGGTCTTTCAAAAATTCGCATTTGAGCCAGGCGTCGACCTCCCGGGTCGCATCATCGGCCCGTCGCTCGGTCATCGAGCACTGCTCGCCAAAAGTCACCATGGCAGCGGTATCGTAGGGATAAATGCGCTCACGCTTCAGCGCAGCCGCACCGGGCACCCGCCGGATGTGTGCCGCGTCGCCACGGCCACGAATAGCGGCGCGTATTGCGCGATGTACCAACAGATCAGGATAACGGCGGATGGGTGAGGTGAAGTGGGCATACGCTTCGTAATGCAAGCCGAAGTGCCCGGCATTCTCCGGTTGATAGACTGCCTGAGAGAGAGACCTCAACAACATGGTCTGAATAATGTGCGTATCGTCGCGCCCCTCAATGCTGGCGAGCAAGGACTGATAGTGCTCTGGAGTGGGTTTGAGCCCCCCGGGCAGATCCAGCGAGAGTTCCCCCAAAAATGCGCGCAGATTCTCAAGTTTTTCCGCGCTGGGGCCCTCGTGCACCCGGAACAATGCGGGCTGATCCAGGCTTTCCAGAAACTGCGCGGTCGCCACGTTGGCAATCAGCATGCACTCCTCGATGAGCTTGTGTGCGTCGTTGCGATGCACCGGCTCGATAGACGCGATCTTGCGCTGATCGTCAAATAAAATACGTGTTTCCTGAGTGTCGAAATCCAGCGCACCGCGCTGTTCACGGGCGTGACGCAACACACCATAAAGCCGATGAAGCCGCGCGATGTCTTCAACCCGTTCGGCCGGCACGCGCTCACTCCAACCCTGCTCAATCACGGCACCCACATCGGTGTAAGTAAGGCGTGCATGGGAGTGGATCACTGCCTCATAAAAGCAGTAGTCGGTAAGCTGCCCACCACCATCGATCTGCATATCGCACACCATGGCGAGCCGATCGACCCGGGGCTTTAGCGAACAAAGCCCGTTAGAGAGCACCTCGGGGAACATGGGCACGACCCGCTCGGGGAAGTACACCGAATTGCCACGCAAACTGGCCTCCTCATCCAGCGCCGAACCGACCGGCACGTAGTGAGAGACATCGGCGATCGCCACGCGGAGATGAAAACCGTCACGATTGGCCTCGCACCAAACCGCATCGTCGAAGTCTCGGGCATCCTCACCATCAATGGTGACAAACGGCACATCCCGCAAATCAACGCGATGCTGTTTGTCCTGCTCCCGGGGCTCCTCGCTGAGGCTACCCGCCTCGCGCAAGACTTCATCAGGCCACTCCCAGGGAATCCCATGTGCCCGAATCGCCACGTCAATCTCCAGACCGGGATCTAGATGGTCTCCCAATACTTCCTCGACACGCCCCTTGGCACCAAGCGTGGCCGAGGGGTAATCGGTCAACAACACCGAAACCAACTGGCCGTGCTTTGCACCGCCCTTGCCTTTGGGGGGAATCAGAATGTGATTGCGGATGCGGGTGTTATGGGGCAGCAAAAAGCCGATACCGCTCTCTTCCATGTAGCGCCCCACCACGGCCGTATGGGCGCGCTCCAGCACCTCGACGATCTGCCCCTCGGCGCGTCCCCGCCGGTCCAGCCCCGCCACGGCGACCAAAACTTCGTCGCCGTCAAAAACCTGATACATCTCCCGAGCAGAGAGAAAAAGATCCTCCCCGCCCTCCAGCGGCCGGGCAAATCCGTAGCCGTCGCGATGGCCCATCACGCGGCAGTGCTGCAGGTCCATACGCTTGGGCACGCCATAGGCACCGCGTCGACCTGAGATTATCTGCCCGTCACGTTGCATGGCCCGCAACCGCTTGCGCAGCGCTTCGAGGTCCCGGTCTTGGCGCAGCGCCAGCTGGCTGGCAATGGCGTCAAAGCCCAGTGGAGCGTCGGCCTCTTCCAATACCCCGAGAATCACCTCGCGGCTGGCAATCGGGTGCTCGTAGCGGCCTTGCTCGCGAGCGGCATGGGGATCCGAAGGTGGTGCTGGATGCTTGGATTTTCGGCGTGGCGCCAAGAGACAGTCCGATGGCTGATGGCAGCCGGCTGTGTGAGAGGAGGCATTATACGCCGTAAACCCAAAAACGTTGACCGGGAGCAGAGCCCCAATATCACCACTTGAAATTGACAGCGCCCAAGGGAGGCAGTAGTCTGCGCGCCCTCTGAGTCATCAGAGCTTTTCCCGCTGCCCAGGTGGTGAAATTGGTAGACACGCTAGCTTCAGGTGCTAGTGCTCGCAAGGGCGTGGAGGTTCAAGTCCTCTCCTGGGCACCATCCTT